>DATGYJ010000254.1:0-12589 GCA_035298105.1 Anaerolineales bacterium
GGTATGAGCAAGGTTATTCTCCTTACACCCCCGGCGATATCGAGTGCCTGCTGGCAGATTTGCTCCCTGCAGCCCTTGCACGAAAAATTAATTGGCTTTGTGAAGTGGGCTCTGCGGATGGTCAAATTTCCTTCGAGCTTTTGAAACGTATGCCCCAGGCTCCCTTGGCGCTGGGCATTGACATAGCCGAGAGGGTTTTACGGCTGTATCCCTTTCATCGCCTTTGCGGAGACGCGTTCAAATTGCCATTGGCTGACAGCACCGTGGATTTGGTCTGTTACCCGGCCACTCTTCATCACCTGTTTCCGTTTGAGTACTCGCTGGCCGAACTCAACCGCGTCTTAGCTCCAAATGGCCTGGTGTACTTTCTGGAGCCAAACTATTTTCATCCGCAAAGAAGATTTTTTATGAGCAACAGATTCCTTTATCATTTGTATCGACAGGCTAATGACACTCCGATCAACCCGGAGAGACTTAAAGATGTATTGGAAAGTATGGGTATTGAAGTGCTCCAACTACGCTATATAAATCTCCATTTCAAATCACCCGGATTTCTGCAAAGTATCCAAAATTTCATCTCGGGGTTACCATGTCCAGCCTGGCTTGAACGGATCGTGATGCCGTGGTTTATTATGATTGGCGTTAAACGGGACACACATGCCAGATAATTTAGCCAAATGGAGAGATGTCCTGCTGTCTACCCTTCAGGAGGCCGATGCTGTCAATTACTCGGGATATTCCAAATTTGATGGTTTGGCCAGCCCACTGACCGAAACCTTATCGTTTGGCTGGTGGCCTTTGCGCTTGGTCTGGACTCAAATCGTGATGCGTTCGCCGTTCAATATTCGCCCCATTCTAGGGATCAAAAAAGGCATAAACCCCGAAGCTGCCGCATTATTTGCCCATGCAAACCTGGACTGTGCGAGTCTGGAAATCCCAGGTTCTTTCCGAGGACGCGCCCGAAAATGCCTGGATTGGCTTTTGGAACACGATTCCTCGGCACAAGGCAATTATCACGGTCGTTGTTGGGGATATCACCATCCCTGGCAAAGCCCGGGATTTTACCAGCCTCCCGGCTACCCAAATTGCTATATCACAAGTATCGTTACCGGGGCACTGGTGCGCGGATATCAAGTACTGGGGGAAAAGATTTATCTCGACGCCGCACGCAGCGCCTGCGATTTCATTTTGAGCGACCTGCCCATACTGTATGAAGATGAAGGACATAAATGCATTGCTTATGTACCGAGCATGCGTATCCGAATGCAGGTGATCAACATCAATGCTTTGTCTGGCGCTGTCCTGGCCCAAGTCGGTTCCCTCACAGACGATCAAAAGTTGTTACGAGAGGCCACAAAACTGCTGGGCTTTGTCACCAGTCAGCAGACAAACTATGGGGCCTGGTTTTACACAACGGATTCCCAGCAGAGTCTCATCGCCCACGATAATTATCATACCGGCATGATTCTGGATGCACTGCTTTCCTATGAACAGGCAACCGGCGATTTACGTTTCCATCGGAATTGGCTGGAGGGCTTGTGCTTCTATCGGGATCAGCTTTTCCTGTCGAATGGCGCTCCTAAATGGTGCCATACTAAAGCATTGCCTCACGATGTCCATGGTTCGGCGCAAGGCATTCTGACCTTCTCATTGGCAGGTGATTTGGAACAGGCCTGCAAAATAGCGGATTGGGGCTTAGCGAACTTCTACAAACAAGATGGAAATTTTTCTTACCAACGCCATGCCATCTATCAAAAATCGTTCACGCTACAGCATTGGTGTAACGGCTGGATGGCGCGCGGACTTGGTTCCCTATTATTGTGCCATTGAACCGAATCATATAACACAAAATGAAGAGAAATCATCATGCCTTTTGGATCTGAAATTGCGTTGACTCCTGGTTTGAGTATTTTTGAACGCTGGTACATTCGAATATTTGGTGTTCCGATTTTAGGCTTGCGTATACGCGCCCGCACCATCTTGCCTTTGCTCAAAAAAGTGGGAACTCCGAGGCGAATTCTGGATGCGGGCAGTGGGCGTGGCATCATGACCATGGAATGTGCGAAGAAGTTTCCCCAATCCAAGGTCATTGGCGCTGATCTATTGAAGCAGCAAAATGAAATCAATAACCTGATCGCCAGACAGCTAAACATCGACAACGTTCAATTTATGACATGGAATGTGCTCGATCTCCATCCCACGGAACGATTCGACGTTGTAATTTCCAGTGATACACTCGAACATCTTGAGGATGATCTGGGCGGCGTGAGAATGCTGCGGGATACCCTGAACCCGGGCGGGTATTTGATCGTCCACGTGCCGCACCTCACTCGCAATCTGTTTGGCTGGCATAGACAGAATTGGATGGATATCGAGGGGCATGTCCGCCCTGGTTATACCCGCGCAAGCTTGATCGAGCTATTGGAAGCGGGGGGAATGAAAGTGATCCAGTGTATTTACAATTACAATTCTCTGGAAACCCTGGCAAACGATGTCAGTAAACTCATCACGGGGGCAAAAGAACGCAATCGAGCGATCTACGCCCTCTTCTTTCCCTTCCTCCTGTTGATTGCCTGGGTTGGCAAGCTCTACCGTCCGAAAAATGATGGTTCTGGGCTTGTCGCACTCGCCATCAGAAAAGATTGAAGACATGCGCATCCTGGTAGACATCCTTCATCCGAAACAAGCTCATTTTTTTCGTCCACTGATCCGGGGCTGGCGAGAGCGGGGCGATGTTGTCCAGATCGTGACCCGTGATAAGGATATCACTCATCGATTATTGGATGGCTTTGGCTTTTCTTATATCTGCCTGTCCAAACAGGCAAAAAAGGGCGGCCTTCTGTTTGAATTAGTACAACGCTGGCTCAAACTCGCTGTGCTGATCAGGAAATTCCGTCCTGATATCACCATGTCGGTCACGGGCATCTCCACGGCGCTCTCCTCCAAATCCTTGGGAGTGCCTAGCATTGCGTTTACCGATACAGAAACTGCCACGGTTAGCAATCGTATTGCTTTTCCGTTCGCAGATCGGATCCTGACACCCACCTGGTTCATTGGAGACTTTGGGCCTCGTCATTACCGCTATCGAGGCTTTCATGAGTGGAGTTATCTTCACCCCAGCGAATTTCATGCCAACCCAGAGATCGTTAGAGCCGAAGGCTTGGATCCCAGCCAGCCCTATGCCGTGGCTCGCCTGGTCCGTTGGGACGCGGTCCACGACAGGCAGGAGCGTGGATTAAGTACGAACGAAGCCGTCACGCTCATCAAAGAATTATCTAAGCGAATGCGAGTGGTCTTAAGCAGTGAATCGGCTCCGCTCCCGGAACTAGAGCCTTTCGTATGCAAATTTCATCCCGAAAACATCCATCACGTGATGGCATTTTCAAGGTTGATGGTGGGTGAAAGTCCCAGCATGAGCACGGAGGCGGCGCTGCTCGGCGTACCATCCGTCCTGATCTCCTCCTGGGCTAGACGCGTGGGAAATATGCAGGTGCTGGAACAGGAATTCAAGCTCATGCAGGTCTACGATCAGGGAAAAGAGGCAATCCCCGCGGCGTTAGACCTCGCCGACTCTCCCCCATCGAGCCAGTCGATCGCGGCGAGTCGGTCAGCTCTAGTTCGCAACTTGGAGTGCATTCCCGATGTAGTGAATCATCACATCGGCGAACTCCTGGGAAAAGGACATGTCTGAGCGCCTGCCTGTGAATCTGGTTTTTTGGGGGAAGCCTTTTGATCGCGCAGCCGCGGTTCACACCGTGCGCCATCTTGCCATGCGCGCCGGGTGGACGATTTCTTCTAACGCGCGCCATAAAATCATCTATGCAACTCTTGACGACCCGCAGACCGTTTCCGCCCACCCAGGAGATTTGGTCATTCTATCATCCCCTGCTGTTAAGAGCTTTCTGTTTAACGAAAGAGGACCCATCCCTTTATCGAAAGATCATCGTGGTCGTTTGTTCCCTTTCCAGCACAAAGAAGCGGAAAAATATGTTCATCAGCCCGGATGGGCCCCCTCAGATGTGATTGCAGGGATATATGGCATCCTTAACTTGTGGTTCGAGAGGCGCAACCGATCGCCCGCCCAAGAGGGATGGATCAAATATCACGAGGATTGGTGGTCCGTTAGCGGCTTCGACGATCCATATCCACTCGTAGACGAGTGGCTGGATTACATTCAAGATATTGCCGCCGGCGTGGGTTGGCCCCAGACCTTCGCTCAGAAACCCGGAAGTTTTCTCAAAAATCCATTCACTCTCGTTCTGACCCACGATGTCGATTATTTGCCTGGCAGATCAAATAAGGGCTTTCCACGTCTGGTCCGGGCATTGGCACGACATTCCATCACACGCCGCAAGCCGATAGACTCTTTGCGAGTCATGGCGAACTACACGAACGCTCTTTTCAAAAAGGAACCTTACAATGACCTTGAGACGATCATGGATATCGAAGGCTCGCGAGGGGTGAGATCCTCATTTCAAGTCATCACTGTTCGGGGCCACCGGCACGATCCATCTTACAAAGTAACAGACCGGGAGATCCATGATGCCCTCCTGAAACTGCACGCGGCGGGATGGGAGTTAGCCCTGCACAGCAGTTACTCGGCCAGCCGCTTGCGCGGGCAAATCGCTGCCGAGCGAAAAATTCTGGAAAAGAATCTATCCATTCCCATCCTGGGTCACCGGCAACATTATCTGAATTTTCATCCATCCCAGCTTTTCTCTGAAGTGGAAGATGCCGGACTCAGATACGATTTATCAGTGGGATACAACGATCGGAGCGGACCCCGGGCGGGCACCTTATATCCGTACAGGCCATATGACATCGAAAATGAGCGAGCTTCTGCGATTTGGGAAATCCCTTTTCTTTTCATGGATACTACTCTCGCTACGACCTATCGCATGGATCCATCCAAGATCATGGAACACTTCCAATCTGTGCTAAAAGCACGCTACTTTTGCGCAGCAATCATTTGGCATCAGGAACAAGCGGGCGGACTCTTGGACCCCGGATATGACCAGGCTTATGCCCAGATCTTGGACTGGGCGTTGGGACAGTCTGTCCGTCTGACCGCTCCAGGTTCCCTGCTACCCGAACTGGAAAACGCCTGGCTGTCATCCCTCAGCGAAAATTATTCTTCCATAGTCAATTCATGATGACTGCGATCTCACTTCTTGCCAAGAAATTTATGGATTGGATTGGAAAGCGGCGCTGGCTCACCTGGTTGCTCAGAGCAGGTGTGACCGGCCTGGTCCTTTTATGGGTTCTGTCCTTCATTGACTTTGAGCAATTCAAGCAAATCACCGTCTCTCCTGCCTGGATGCCACTTGCCGGCATGGTGTTGTTTGCGTGGCTGTTTGTTTTTATTGGAGCCGTGAAATTCTGGTATATGTTTAAGGCGATTGCTCCCGTCCCCTTTGGGCGATTTATCGTCCATTTCCTGGTAGCCACCTCGATCGGAACCTTCACGCCCGCCTCTGTAGGAGACTTTTCACTGGCCGCCTTCCTAAAACATGAACAGATTCCAGTCCATCAAAGCGTCTCAGTCATCTTAGTAGATCGTGTCATTACCGTATCCATATATGGAGTCATATTCCTCCCTTTGACGCTTGGCTTGTTGCTTCGCACGGCGCAATTGTGGTGGGTGCCGTCAAGCTTTGTGGCGATTGGACTGCTGACACTGATCGCCAACGGTAACGAAAAATTACGCGTGCAGGGTCAGAGATTGTTGGAAAAATTGCGTTGGCCTTTCTTGACGAACTTTGTTATGACAACATCTGATTTGTTGCGTGCCCACCCCTGGACCTTGATCGGCAACGTTGCATTGACGTTGTTGCGCTGCCTGACAGCAGGCCTGGTGGTGCAGTGCGCCCTGTACGCGGCCGGAGAATTTCGCTCATTCCTTCCAGTCGTGCTGGCGACTAACTCGATTAGTCTGTTGAATTTGTTACCTGTTTCTCTCGCAGGGCTAGGCATCTACGAGGGAGGCGGGGTCATGCTCTTTAGTCGCTTAGGATTCGACCCTGAACGGGTTCTCGCAGCACTAATCTATCAGCGTGTGTATGTTATCATCTATTCACTAGTCATGCTGGCAGCCACGTATCTGCTGACAGTCTGCCAAGGACAACGATTGAAGGCATCCTGATGATTCCGCGTGTTCGCCCCAGCTACAGTTGGTCCGATTTGACCGCCGCCGCCCGCTCCCAAGCAACGGAAGTCGGCGACTTTGAGCGAGAATTGGCTTCTCATTTCGGTGTCAGGCATGCAATCGCGTTTCCCTACGGTCGAAGCGTCATCCACTCCTTCCTCAAAGCATTCGATTTGGCTGGGAGTGAAGTCCTCCAGCCAGCCTATAATTGTGTTGTGGTGGCTCATGCCACGATGGTGGCCGGCGCCAAACCCATCTTCGTGGACGCTCAATCCCAGAATCCCAACCAGGACGAGGAAGATGTGATTCGTAAGGTGACCGAGCGCACCTCCGTCGTGTTACCGACGAGCATTTTTGGTGTCCCCTTTGATGCAAAAACGCTCGCCAATTCCATTCGCAAACGCAATCCCAAGACGTTCATCTTAATGGATTGCGCGCAATGTTTCGATACGCTCTGGAACAACGAATCCCTGGCGGCACAGGGAGACGCGTCCATATTGGCTTTTGGAATAGGAAAACCCATGACCACTCTCTTTGGTGGTGCATTGTTAACCGACCGAGAAGATGTTTTTTTAACAGTCTGCCAATACCGCGACAGATCCTTTCGTCCGGCGGCTACCCTTGCTTCGATTCGCCGCTGGGTCTATTTCATTGCTTCCTGGGTTGCTCTTTCTGGACCTTTTGTTGGACTGACCGATTGGCTGGAGCATGCCCATACGCCTCTCAGGAGTTATTTGCAGAGCCTGCGTTCTAGAGAGGCGATCAGACTACCCCGCGACAATCAAAACTTGATGAAACCCATGGAAGCAGCCATTGGTCGCACGCAACTGAAACGCGCTTCTCTGTTCATACAACGGAGGCGTGAAATTGCAGGAATGTATGCAAAGGCATTCGCCGGTCAGCAGGGCCTGGAGTTGTTGAATTGGGGGGAAGGTGGATCATATTCAATCTACGCTGCTCGGCTGACAGAACCTAAGAACCGCCAATTATTCCTGGATGCATTACGGCGTGCCGGGATACAAGGCGATACTGTGCTCAATTATGTTGTCCCTGGACTGGAATGCTATCGTGCCGAAAATTATTCCGTCGACTCTTTTCCGAATGCACTGCACTGGTCCAAAAGCGTTATCAACCTTCCCAATCATCCAACCATGTCTGAGCAACAGGTTGATCATGTAATCAATACCATTCAGCGATGGTTTAAAGGACAGGATGGCCGCTCACACCCCGTACCCTGAGCACTTACGATCCACCTATGATCGCGAACTCCTGGATGTCGGCCTGCGCGAGAAAAACGCAAGTCGACTCTACCGGGCGTTTATGCTGGCGGGATTGTGGCAAGCCAACATCCGTCTCCTGGACGTTGGCTCTGGAACCGGCATTTTATTTTCAGCATTGGGGAACGATGTGAATCTTCGTGTCGCTTGCGATCTGCGTAGGAATATCTTTGCACCCACTCGCCAGCAGCTAAAGAATGTTCTTTTTGCACAATGCGATGGATGCGCCCTGCCATTTCCAGATGGCCATTTTGAATTGGTGACATGCCTGGCCGTGATCGAGGAAATCACTAATTGGCAGGCGGCGCTTGCAGAGATGGGACGATGTGTTGCCCCCGGAGGGATGCTTTACGTTACCATCGTAAATGGAAAGTTGTTGCTGAAGATCTATTCGATTGGAGAAACCCTGGGCTTTCGAATTCGGGAAGATTGGTGGTTGTATGCTCACAACGCGCAGACGAACTTTAATACACCTAGGCCCGACGAGGGGTTGGGTATATTGAACATGTCAGAATGGCGCTTTATCGATGTGACGCCCTATTTGCTCCAAAGCCAATGGACCTGGACGCGTTTGATTCCGATGCCTCTGCTAGCCCGATTAACACAAAGAATTGCCCCTAGTTATGGGTATGCCTGGCAGAAACGGAAATCATCAGGAAATGCTAAAACAGGAGAGAACAGACTATGTGCGGCATAACAGGCATGGTTGGCCCCGGTGCCAATTTGCAATTAGTAGAAGCAATGCTAAAGGTGATCGCTCATCGCGGACCGGATGGACAGGGGATTTATCAGGATCATAACGCCTATATCGCCCAAACACGATTGAGCATTATCGACCTGATTACCGGTGATCAGCCCATGAGCAACGAAGATCAAAGTATTTGGGTTGCTTACAACGGTGAAATCTACAATTTCAAGGAATTGCGCCACGAATTGGAATCGAGAGGGCATCGGTTCTCCACCGCCAGCGATACAGAGACGCTCTTACATGGTTACGAGGAATTTGGGGTAGATTTCCTGCCCAAACTCGATGGAATTTTCGCGTTTGCCTTGTGGGATTCAAATCACAAACGATTGCTCCTGGCACGTGACTGTTTTGGGGTCAAACCATTGCATTATCATTTTGACGGAAAGACCCTGCGCTTCGGATCGGAGATCAAAGCCATCCTGCAAGATCCCGCTGTGAAGCGAGAGGTTGATTTTCAAGCGCTTCACTATTTTTTGAATTTGCGCTACATCCCGGGTGAGCAAACCCTGTTCGCGGGCGTCAAGAGATTGCTTCCGGCTCACTTTCTTATTTTTGAAAACGGCGAAATCCGAATCGAAAGATACTACGAACTAAAACCTGAAGCCAGCAAGCCGCAGACTGAGGAATACTACATGGAAGGAATCAGACACTACCTTCGGGAGGCGGTCCGCAAACAGATGGTGAGCGATGTGCCTCTCGGGGTTTATCTCTCGGGAGGCCTGGATTCAAGCTCCATCGTCGCCCTGATGAGCCAGGTGTCGAATGAACAAATCAAAACATTCGTGATGGGTTTCAATGAGCCCACGGACGAATTGGAGGATGCGCGCATCGTTGCGCGCCATTTCGAAACCGATCACCATGAAATCTGCCTGGACGCCGAGCCTCTGCGCCAGTATCCCCAGGTCATCTGGCATGCCGAGGAACCAAAGGAGAATATCCTGCAGGGTTTCCTATTATCCCGCTTTGCGCGTCCATTTGTGAAAGTGGTGCAAGGAGGTTTGGGAGGCGATGAGCTCTTTGCAGGCTACATCAATAACCAGATCATCTATCCCAGCCAGCCATTTCACCAGATCACACCGGCCTGGCTTGTGAACAACCTCCTCACGCCAATCAGCCGAGGTTTCTTCTCCATCCAAAACAGCACGGGGCGATTGACCTGGGATGAGTATCGACGCGCCGTTCAGGTCATCCTCTCCATCGGCGACCCGGAACGCTATTATCTCTTACTGAGAAATGTCTGGGATTATGACCCTGGCGCGTTTGTCAACGTCTATGGCCCGGCGATCAATCGAGATGGCCTGGGGTTGACCCATTTTGCATTTGACAGTTTCTTTGCCTCCAGGCACCACGGCATTCTTGAACAGGCCTTATGGACGGAACTCCACACGAAAATGGTGGATGATTTCCTTATGAACGAGGACCGGACTTCCATGGCGCATGGACTAGAAGTCCGCGTCCCATTTCTGGATCGCGATCTAGTCCGCTTTGCGATGGGTATTCCGGTTGAATACAAGATCAAAAACAACCATACCAAATACATCTTTCGCAAGGCTATGACAAAACTACTGCCCCCCCAAATCATTCAGAAGAAGAAATGGGGATTCAGTTTCAATCCATACTACCAGTACCAAAAGGACCTAAAAACAATTGCGGAGCAAACGCTCACTCGAGATCGCGTGGAGGCAAGAGGCTGGTTCAACTATGCCTATATCCGGAGGATCCTCGATACGCCTCCCCACCCCCGTCTACGCTGGCACTACTATTTTATTTGGCTGGCTGTGGGACTGGAAATTTGGGCTCAAATGTTTTTGGAGGGCGACCTATCTCATCCTGAATTTGATCTGGAAAGCTATATGACTCATGCCAATTAGATCGACCCAACGCTATGCCATGATCGGCTGAGGCTACGAACCCAGTCCGCCATTGAAACCCAGATAGGAGACTTACGATTCATGCAACCCATAAAATTCGCCGTTGTAGGACTGGGCAATATCGGACCCAGACATTTGGCTGTGCTGGAGGCTCAGCCAGGCGCCGAAATTGTGTCGGTCTGTGATCTTGACCAGGAGAAGTGTCGAAAATACTCATCCCTTTATGAGGTGCCATGGTTCACCGACTACGACGAAATGCTGCGCCAAACGACAGCAGAAGTGATCAATATTTGCACACCTCACTATCTCCATGCACCAATGTCCATTGCCGCGGCAAACATGGGAAAACATATTCTCGTCGAAAAGCCCATGTCGCTGTCAAACAGCGAAGCGCAGGAAATGATCTCAGTAGCAGAACGAAACTCGGTGCGTCTCATGGTGGTCAAACAGAATCGCTATAATGTTCCGGTTGTGTTTGCCAAACAGGCACTGGACGATGGGAGGCTGGGGCGGATTTTTATGACACAGTGCAATGTGTTCTGGAATCGAAACCCCGAATACTACAGTGAATCAACATGGCGCGGGAAAAAACCTTTGGAAGGGGGCGCACTTTTTACTCAGGTCAGCCATTTTATCGATCTCATGATTTGGTGGTTTGGCGATGTGGTCCATGCCAGCGCGCATGTCTCGAATCGCTATCACGATATCGAGGTCGAAGACTGTGGTTTTGCCGATATTGGATTCTCGTCCGGCGTTATCGGATCCCTGGCCTGGACTACCTGCGTCTACCGGCAAAACTATGAGGGAAGCCTCACCGTGGTCGGTGAAAAGGGAACGATCAAGATCGGTGGACAGTATCTGAACAAGATCGAGTTTTGGGATGTGCAGGATTATCCCTTGCCAGACACTCTTCAGTTTGTTGACAAACCAAACGCGTACGGAAAGTATCAGGGGACCAGTTCCAATCACGACAAGGTCATCAAAGAAGTCATCAACGAATTATTGGACCAGCAGAATCGAGTGGTACACGGGGAAGAAGGGGTAAAAACCGTTCAAGCCATAGAATTGATTTACCAGAATGCGGTCGCAATCCAAGGATAGCTTATGAATCACCTTGAAAATGTCATCATCTACAAGAATGTCCATTGGGGAGGGGATCACACGCTGGGACATTTCGTGATCGTTGGCGAACTTCCCGCGGGATGGCAGGAGGATCAGGCCATCACGCAGATTGGAAAGGATGCGCTGATCCGTTCTCATACGGTGATCTATGCTGGAAATCGAATTGGCGAACATTTTCAGACAGGTCACCATGTCTTGATACGAGAAGAGAACGAGATTGGCAACCATGTCAGCATCGGTACTGGGAGTGTTGTAGAACACCATGTAAGAATCGGGAATCGTGTCCGTTTACACTCCAACGTTTTTGTGCCTGAATTCTCGATCCTCGAAGACGATTGTTGGATTGGGCCCAATGTCGTTCTGACGAATGCGAAGTATCCGCGTTCCCCCCGTGTCAAACAAGAGTTGATCGGTCCACACATCGAGGCAGGCGCGAAAATTGGTGCCAATGCCACTCTCCTGCCTGGCGTGCGGATCGGGCGCAACGCGCTGGTTGGCGCAGGAGCGGTCGTAACCAGCAGCGTGCCAGAAGGGGCCATTGTCATTGGGAATCCCGCGAGAGTGGTAAAGATGATTTCAGAATTGCCTTATGCCGAGGAAAAACAATGAGCATAACTTTGGTTGACCTGTACGCGCAATATGCCAGCATCAGATCAGAAATTGATGCAGCAGTCCAGCATGTCCTTGCAAACAGCGCGTTTATCGGGGGACATGAAGTCAGCAGATTCGAAGCTGAGTTTGCCGAGTTCTGTCAAGCTCGGGCATGTGCCAGTGTGGCCAATGGCACCGATGCCCTGATCCTCGCTATGCGCGCCCTAGGTATCGGACCCGGAGATGAGGTCATTACGGTGGCGCACACATTTATCGCCACGGCAGAAGCAATTTCGGCCGTAGGGGCCACGCCCGTATTTATCGATGTCCGAGAAGAGACTCTGCTGATGGATCCAGCGCGCTTGGAAAACGCCATAACGTCCCGAACGCGTGCGGTCATCCCCGTCCATTTATACGGGCAACCCTGCCAAATGGATTCCATCCTATCCATCGCGCGAACGCATAGGCTAAAGGTCATTGAGGATGCCGCCCAGGCACACGGAGCAGCCTGGCAGGGAACCAGGGTCGGTACGTTAGGGGATGTTGCCTGTTTCAGCTTTTATCCGGGAAAGAATCTGGGAGCCTACGGCGATGGCGGAGCGGTGGTCAGCAACGATGAAGAGTTGATCCAACGCATTCGTATGCTTGCGAATCATGGCAGGCTCGAAAAATACAAACACCAGATCATAGGCATAAACAGCCGGCTGGATGGATTACAAGCTGCGATCCTACGCGTAAAACTGCGCCACTTGAACGATTGGAATGCAATCCGCCGTGAGCATGCCGCCTTTTATCTCGAGAAATTACAGGGGCACGAGATCGTCTTGCCCTGTGT
>DATGYJ010000255.1:0-6634 GCA_035298105.1 Anaerolineales bacterium
GTTCGTATTCACCTTGTTCGTGGATCACGATCCCGATATATTCGCCCGCTGCTGCTTCATGCCACCGCTTGCCGTGTGTCCTGGCCTTCTCTAGACTCACCCGCAAGCTATCAATCGCTTCTGTGAACCTTCCCAATGTCCAACACACAATCCCTAGATACCACATCGAATAGGCCGCCGCGAATTGATCTGTGCTTGACTGCAGAAAAGTGGCGCTTGACAACAATTCTGCATAGGGTACTGCGCTCTTGCCAAGACGAAACCTAAAGTAGGCCAAGTGGGTGCGCATTATATGGATGCTGGTCAGCGACTCACTAGGGTCGATCTCTTCGGTGTGCGATCGTATTGCCTCTACGGCGTCGTGAAAAACTTTCTCGCCCTCCTCAAGCCAGGCTCGCAATTCGTACACATAGCGTAATGTCGGTGATACCTGGCATACGCGAGTGATATCATGATGTGCTATAGCCCAATCCCATGCGGCACGGAAGTTGTCCATCTCGGCGGTCAGCTCGGCGAGTGCCTGGCGTTGCGCCGAGCTTTGCAAGGGTCCATTCCCCCCGCTGAAAAAGGTAAGGTAATATTTGCTGTGACACGCCTGAGTCGCGGTTTGTTCATCTGGATGTTCGGCGAGTTGTTCGGCGGCAAACTGCCGGATGAGCTCATGCAGATCATACCGCCCGGCGCCGTCGCGTCGCATTAATGACTTCGTCATCAATGCGGAAAGTATTGATATTGTAGCGCCTGCCACATGCTCTGCCGCCTCGCGCCGGAACCCACCCCGGAAGGCAGAAAGCCGACGTAGAACTCTCTGCTCTTCTTCTGTGAGCAGTTTCCACGAGTGATCAAAGACGGCCCGCATGGATCGGTGACGGGTGGGAAGGTCGCGCACCGAAACGCTCAGGAAATCCATCCCACGCTTGATCTCCTGTGCGATCTCATCACAAGACAGAGTCCGCACCCAGGCCGCAGCCAGCTCGATCCCTAGAGGATTCCCGTCCACCAGTTGGCAGATGTAGGCAATCCGGGGATAGTCCTCTGGCATCGCATCGAATCCCACATCCGCCCGCCTTGCACGCTGCAGGAATAACTCCGCAGATGTGTTTTGCGCGCTTTCCCCCACGTACGTGCTTTCAGGAATAGGTAATCCGTGAACTTCAAACACCCATTCCTCCTGCAGTTCCAGTGACTCACGGGAGGTGGCCAGCAGTTTCACATGTGGAGCGTAGGCAAGCAGTTCTGTGAACACCTCAATACCTGGCTCGGTCAATAACTGTTCAAGGTTATCTGTTAGGAGAAGAACCTGCTTTGCCTTTAGATAGCCGAACAACTGAGTCTTTGGATCGGCATGACCTGTATGGTGAAAGGCAAAGCCAACGGAGTCAGCGATCACTGGCACGATAAAACGAGTTGAATTGGCGGAGGCGAGGGGGACAAAACACATGCCATCGGCGAAGACATCTTGCAGGTTTGATGCAGTCTCAATCGCCAGACGGGTCTTGCCAATGCCACCCGGACCGACCAGAGTCAGCAGACGACATTGCGGGTCGCGCAGCAGCTGGCAGATCTGCTCCATTTCATGCTCGCGCCCGATCAAGGGAGTTGGGAATAGGGGAAGATTAACTTTTGGCGCGGGAATGTCTTCAGGGGGGAGGGACTCCGCTTCGGCATGCAGGCGTTCCACGCTCAATTCCCCGCGCGCCACCCGCACAAAGGTTGAACGCTCCTCCAGCGGAACGTCCAGGCAGTTCGCCATCAGTTCAGCGATTTGGGTCGAAGGGCGCCGTGTACCATACTCGATCTTCTGCAGTGCAGAAACCGAACACCCGACGCGTTTGGCGAACTCCTCACGCGTGAGCCTGCGTAGGCTGCGCTGTTGCTGCAGCCATTCGCCAAATGTCTCCATTATGTCCTTTGGTGCGCGGATTGTACCACTTTTTGTGTGACCGAACTCTCACCTCAGGAGGCTGCAACCGACGTTTAATGGCATCACAGACAATAATCCAAAAGGAAGTAATAAGTAATGATGCGATCTCTTCAGACGAAGCCTTATATGCTCGACAATGAAGAAGGACAATTTCTCCAATCAGTGGGAGCTGTAGTTTCCATAAAGGCGACCTCGGAACAAACGGGTGGTGTATTTAACCTGTTTGAGCTTTCCTGTCCACCAGAATTCGCCACACCGCTGCATATCCACTATACCGAAGATGTAGCGGTCTACATTTTGGAGGGTACGCTCACATTTTTTTGGGGCAGCGCAAAGAAGAAGGCGGTTGCCGGTTCTTTCCTTTATCAGCCCCGAGGAACCCCGCATGGATTTTGTGTGGAAGGCGCAACACCTGCGCGGATTCTATATATGACCATGCCCGCGGGTTTTGATCGGTTCGTGCTGGAACATAAACTGCCAACTTTCGAATCTGAACCTGAGATGGATGCGGCTCGATACAAGATTGAGATTCTGGGACCGTTGCCTAAATGATATTGAAACATAGGAGATCACCGAAATAACACAGGAAAGGAGTGACAAGATCCTAAACACAACATTGATTCTGCTAGCTTCCGCGACACGTTCCGCCCACTATGAAGTTTCCGTCACCACTCTGTTACCCCTCGATGCCGTGAGGAGGATTGAATGGCCAGATCATACCACACAGAAAAAACAATAAATTTCGAATGAAAGCAAAGGAGATATTTAGATGACGACTGAAATTCAAACCACAAAGGCTCATATACATACAGCCAGCATACCAGCGCAGGATCACAAGATTCGTAGTTCGGCTGCGAAGTTGGGAAGCTTTAGCTTGCATTTTCTGGAAATGCTGCTGGCCATGATGGTCGGGATGCCTATCCTTTTCTCGTTGCGCCGTGTGATCCCTGCGTCTACCAGCTACTCGGCAGCCTTTGTGCCTGGAACGAATCTGCACGACGTCGCGATGGTCGTCTTTATGGTCATCCCGATGCTCATCTGGATGGTCGTGCGCGGTCATGGCTGGCGTCACAGTGCAGAGATGGCATTCGCCATGAGCGTGCCGGTGGCCGTGGCCATCTGTCTGCGCGCGCTGGGAGTGGGCGGGTCTCAGCCATGGCTGGTGGGAGTCAGCCATCTAGGAATGTTGCTTGGTATGCTGACTGCAATGTTATACCGCCGCGACCACTATACGGGTAAAGCTCACCACGTCGCGCACAGGACTCATTAAGAAATTAGTCGAACCTGCCGTAGTCTCAGCCATGATCATACTTTTCTAACAATGAAAAAGGAGATCCTGCAAGCACACGATGACCGGGTTGAGATCACTTGCGAGGACTATGGCAACAGGACTTTGGATAAACCGAAGAATTGAAAAGTAAGAAAGGAGAACAAAATGATGATGGGTTTTGGATTGATTGTACCGTTGGTATTGATTGGTGCTGTCGCTTACGCCCTCGGCTGGCGACCGCAATTCAATCGGAGTGGACCGCCTCAAGCGGGCCAAACTCCCTTAGAGCTGTTGAAAGCGCGCTATGCACGCGGAGAGATCAGCCGCGAAGAGTACGACCAAATGCGCCGTGACCTGGAGGGCTGAACTGGAAAAGCTGTTCTCTTGGGTAAGTCATCCAGCGGGCTGAGGAGAGACCTGCCCGCTGGACTCAATCTCTTGTAACATTCGCAAACCAAACTGCGAATGGTAAATCGAAGAAGTATAGAAAGGAGTAAACCATGAGCAACTATTCAATCGCCTTGTTCTTACACGTTGTAGGCGCGCTAGGATTTTCCGTGGTGCTTGGCCTGGAGTGGATTGGACTATCGCAACTCCGACGTGCCAGGCTATCGGAAGAGGCTCGTGCAATCCTAGGGACGGTCAAAAGTGCAGAGCGACTCGGGTTCATCTCGATGCCGACAACGATCGTCACCGGCATCTATATGCTGCTGACAGCTTGGGGTTGGGTGCCGTGGATCCTTGTAGTGCTTGGAGCTCTGGTCCTGGAAATCGCGCTCTTTGTGGTGCTCGCTAAGCCACGGATGGCGGCCATTGAGCAGGCTCTGGCCGCGGAAAAAGGATCCGTTTCACAAACCTTCCACAACCTGGTGAGCCACCCGATCCTTTGGATCTCCATCCAGACTCGAGCGGCCATCATCCTTGGCATCGTCTTTCTCAAAATAGCCAAGCCTGACCTGGACGGGTCGCTGCTCAGCATCGGTGTAGCGACTGTCCTTGGCCTTGCCTCAGCGCTTCCTGTACTTCGCCCTGCTCGAATATTTGTCACTTTCTTCGTGAGCGCATTCGTCGCTGCCCTTGTGCTGCTTGCTGCAAATTCCATTCCGGCCAGCACAATTTCTTTATCAAAAAGCGCATCGGATGTGCAGGGCGAGCAAACAAAGCGTTCCGAAATCCCAGCTGAGGTTGGTTCTTCGAATTTATCAACACAAGCACCAATCCCCTCCTCTGAAACGGCGCTTCAAGAGGGTCCATTGTTATTGCAGACTCGATGCACCCAATGTCATTCACTTCAAAAGATCCTACAAGTCAAAAAGACTCGCACTGAGTGGGAAGAGACTCTGTCGAAGATGGAAAGTTTCAATGTGAAAATCAGCGATATGGAGAAAAAAGTATTGCTCGATTACCTCACCATTGTCGATAAGCCATGAAAGTTCAACCTCCTACAGTTCTGTATGCCACCGGACAGCCAACTGCGAAGAAGATTTTGCAGGCTCAATATGCTCGGGGTGAAATTAGCCGTGAAGAGTATGAGTTCAGGAAACAGGATACTGGATAAGGATGCCAGGGTTCACCCTGTTGAAGGATCGGGTAAGCCTTGGAAAAGGAGATAAACAAGGCTTGTGAATTGCCCAAGCGGATGAGAGGAGTGAATGTTATGTACAAATCTCCATCAGAAGATTTGGCCCCATTGATAACCCTTCTAGAGAAATTGGCTGACGGTCCCCTAAGTCTGAAAGCTACAGCATTTCATCAAGGGTTGATGGGAGGATTTGAGCGATACGCGAAGCGAGTGCTTCTCCATCCACGCTATCCATGGGTGATACGCTGGTTCCTGATCGGCTTCCTAGTTACACTGACCTACTCAGCTTTTTGGGGGCCGAATGATGCTCGGTTGAATTTCGCTACAGTGATGAGCTGGCTAGTTTGGTGGCCTTTGTTGGCGGTGAGTTATCTCATACTTGGGCGAGTATGGTGCGGGTTTTGCCCAATGGGCGCGTTATCTGAGCTTATCCATCGGAAGATTGGTCTGAATCGAAAAGCCCCTGGAATTTTGAAGAAACGCTGGTGGGTGGCTGGTCTTTTAGCCAGTGCCATATTCTACCAGGCTTGGATTGAAGAAGTTACCCGGGCCTCTTACTCGCCCCTGTTTACCGGACTGATTTTGTTGAGCTTTACAGCGGGTGCGGTCCTCTGTGGATTTGTATTTGAACGTTGGACATGGTGCCGTCACCTCTGTCCACTAGGTGCCTGGTCGGGTGTTCTTGCTATGAGCAGCATGGTCGAAGTCCGTGCCGACCCAAGTATCTGTTTAGCCAGACGTTGCAAAGGGATCTACTGTTATTTTGGACGTGAGAACTTGCCTGGTTGTCCTTTTCATCAAGTACCCAAAATCATCGAGACGAACCGGTATTGCGCGACTTGCGGCAATTGTTTGAAAGCCTGTCCTAATGATGCGATCAGTATCCAACTGCGCTGGCCTGGCCATGAATTCTTTATTCAGAAAAAGGAGATGCTCGAGAATTCACTGATTTCGGTTGCTGCCGTAGGTGTTGTAGCCTTCCAACTCTTTGTGATGACAGATAAATGGGCGATCATCTACGAGCAAGCATCAAAGTTGCCTTTGTTTTCTAACGATGCTTTGCTTTATGGCGTATGCATCTTAGCAATAGTTGGTCTGGTGATTGCGTTCTTCATCTCCGTATCGAGGCTTTATGCCCTTCTCACCAGGCAACCCATTCAGCAGGAAATGTGCCGGTTCGGTTTTGCTTTTTTGCCATTAGCTTTGATGGGGCATATCAGTCATAATCTTGGCCACTTACTCACGGGCTATCAATTCGTGCCGGGAGCAATAGCAGGCCTGATAGGGCAAACACCCTCAGTACCGATAGAAGGCTTACCCAATCATTGGCCCTGGTTAGCACTTAAGATAAGTTTAGTCTTGATTGGTCTCGGAATGTCCATCTGGTCTTTACGAAGTGTTTGCAATGCGCGTCGAGCCGTTTGTCCACAACAACCAGCTGCCATACCCTATATCGGTTTAGCTGTATTATTTGCATCTACTTTTATATTTTTAATTGCTTTACCGATGGTCAGCCGAGTATAAAGTGGGCAAAAAAGGATTGTTTCGAAAAGAGAAGCCGTAATTGCAGGTCCCGTACGGTTGTTGAGCAACCTTACGGTTCAGAAACAAGATAAGGAAAGTAGTCCAAATGGATGTTCCGACAAATAAGCCGCGATTGTTTAGTTATCTCGTGAAATGACTATAGAAAAGTGTATGATCTTTTGTCCATAACATACTTCTTGTCGGGTCTCCAGGAGCTGGAAAAACATTACTCGCGCGTGCCATGCCGGGCATTCTGCCTGAGATGAGCATCGAAGAGTCTCTAGATGTCACCCGCATTTATTCCGTGGCGGATCAGCTTCCAGCAGGAACGCCG
>DATGYJ010000256.1:0-4006 GCA_035298105.1 Anaerolineales bacterium
TTTGGACTCAGTCCTGGAGGTGTACCGGCAGTGTGAGGACTTCCTGGCCCTGGGACCGGTCGCAAAGGCATCTCTTGCAATGGTGCAGAAAGATATCGAGATCTCACAAGCAGAAGGCGGGCTTTTCTGCGGCATTTACAAGGCAGATGGAGAGATGATCGGAGTCCTTGATTATGTGCCTCGGGGTTTTGAGGGGGACCCTCAAACTGCCTTTCTTTCCCTGCTGATGATCGCTGCCCCCTTCCGAAAACAAGGGATTGGAAAGACGGTGGTCGAAGCAGTTGAGAATGGGATCCGGAGAGACCCACGGGTAAAGAGCATCCTTGCGGGAGTACAAGTGAATAACCCTCAGGCCGTGAAATTCTGGCAGAGACAGGGTTACCGCGTCGTGAGCGGACCGGAATTGATGCCCGATCAAACTACGGTTTTTCGATTGCGCAAAGATCTGAAGGGGGGCGCTTAGGATATTGGTGCCCTGGCGACTGGTGTCTCGCCAGTAAGAAACGCGCTCTCACAGGCCGCTCCGCAGAGACCATCCTCCAACGAAAAAAGGGATTTCCTGACCGAGGGACAAGGTTATTTGGGGCAACGAAGATTGAACGGAGCTACTACGGCGCTAGAACGACACTTGCACCTGGCGCACACTCCCTGGCACCGCCCGCCAGGGCAGGTGTGCCCCGGGCGCAAGTGCCGGGGAGTGCAGGTGAGAGTACCCGCCCTGTTATGTGGCTGGATATTCTCCTAATGGAATGCTATGCGCAAAGAAGCAAAAAGTGTCAGTAATCAGTATTCAGTGAGCGGACTGGTCTAAAGCGCCAAAGGGGACGTGAAAATCTAGCAGGTGAGCCTTCACGAGCTCCCTGATTGGAACTCCAGTAATCTGCTATTTTGGACGAGAAATGATGATATTTGTCCATTGTGGAAGTCCGGGTAACGTGCCACAATTTGTCAGTCCGGCGGAGTTGGGCCTATGTGGCGGTGGGCTGTCATTCCTGTCCACTCAGAGAGAACAACAGGTTGGGTAGCAGCTCTCAATGTTCAACTTAGAGGTTGCTCCGGCAGCATTTAGAGTTAGTTCTTTGTAAGATAAAGGGCTTAAGCGAACTTACTCTGTACAAGACAACGTATTGGAATCTTATGCGAAGTGCCTTCGCATAATATATGGGAATAAACGACAGGTAGCTGAATGATCAACGATGAAAACAACAAAGCAGCGAACAGTGTAACTCTGGAAACAGGTAGATTTCTCTTTACATTAGTCATTGGGCTGTTTGTATTTAGCGAATTCACAAGTCTGATGGTAGGAAACTTCGGGATCCTGCGTATCATTATTTCTGCGCTTTTACTTTTCTTGGTATATGAGGGATATCGTTGGGCACGGATCTTGTTGGGAATTTTGGCAGGCTTGGGTAGTATTTTGGGAGCAGTAGCGGTTATCCTTCTTGCTTCCCAAGACCCAGCATGGGGACAACTTTTGGCGATCCTTTCGATGACAGGAGCATCTGTAGGTATAACATTCATCCTATTATTGTCGAAAAGTACAATTGCTTTTTTAGAGATACGCAAACAACTATCAAAATATCCGGAAAGTATCGTCCAAGAATACTCGCTCCCATTACCCCAGTATCATGACCTTAGTGAAAAGATCCGTTCTCAACTAGCGTCTGAGTTGCCCACGTACGAAATCTCAACCGTGTTGCCTATCAATAACAGCGAAGATGAAATTGTCATGCTGAAATATGTGGCAGCCTTCCGAAATATCTTCCGTTGTAAACCTGATGGCGTGGTTGTTTGGCAAGCAGAATTACCAATTTCGTCAGGTGATGTTTATACCAATGTCGAGTGGAAGGATAAACACCTGACTGCTTTCAGTAGATCACTAATTGCCGTGCGCCTCGATGTCGAAACAGGTAAAATCCTACCAGCAAGAGGTGTGTGAATATCAACCGCCACCTAACACCGCGTGCACCCGACGGGTGGGAGTCGGCGCGTTTTCAGGCAGTTTGTGTGGCTTGGAGTTGATTCCGGCAAAGTGGCGTTGTCTCATCCCATTCACCAGCAAGTAACACACACCTTTGGGCAACCCGTCTTTCAGAACAGGAGAACACAATGAATCAAGTAGACAACAAGCCAATGAACAAAACACAGATCCCAGCAAGGAAAATCCTTGATTTCTTAATTGGGTTTCTTGGTAGTCTCATTGCGGGCAATCTCGGACTTCTTTTGTCTGCGCAGTTCGATCCACAGCGAATGTGGCTTTCGTATTTCAAGTGGTTTTGGATTTTGGTCCTTGCCGGTCTGGCTGGGCGATTCTTCATCAAGAAGCGCTTTTGGATTTCGTTTGGCATAGTTGCCGCGGGTATTCTGATGGCTTTTTAGTTTTATTTTAGAGTACGGCGGGATGCGCGATCCCATCCGCTTCGCTCTCGGGACAAGTGTGGTTGCAGCGGATGGCTCCCTCGCCTCATCGCCGCGTTTTCGAGCTGTTTGCGTGGCGTGGAGTTGGTTCCTTCAAAGCGGCATTACCTCATTCTGCCCACCAGCCCCGCTCGGGAAGAACACTCTCGGGGACTGCTGCCCGAAGGCGGCGTGCCCGACGGGTATCCCCTGGTCAGCCTGTTGACAGCCCACGGAGAGGCCACTCATGCAAAGTATGAAGCGCGTAGCGATCACCCTCACAAATTTCATTGGAAAGATTTTGGCTCTGGAGAGCGCTGTGCTCATTGTTGTTGGTCTTGTTTGGCACTGGACCAATTGGCACACAACTGACAGTTATGGTGCCGCCCTATCCACCATTGGTGGAACCATCATTGGCTTGGGTTTGTTCGCCTTGGTTACGAGGGGAGGTTCGGACGATATGAAGCTGAGCGAAGCTGAAATGGAAATGCGCAGTTGGGATCACAAGGGCCAACGCCGATTTATATCCCCGTACAGCGAAAGCATCCGAGTGTGGGTCTGGTTGATCAGCCTCGGCATCGCTACAGTGGTCATGGGAATAATTTTTAATATTTTTATCCCGTGATTCAACTGCGAAGCAGCCAGCGGAAAGTACTTTTAGAAAGTTTGTTCTTGGAGGCGGAAACGCCGCCGCCTCGAAGAGCCGCGAAGAGGTGGACAGCGGCTTGAGCAGATCTTTTTATTAAAAGACTTTCCGCATTCCGCTTAGGAGATCGAATCACTCATACCTAACATAGCCCCGCTGCGCGGGATGCTTTGCGACGTGCACTCCGGCGGCAAACGCTGGGGCTACCGCGATACCCCGTAGGGGCATACCCTTTCCAGGGTGCTACGCAAACGCAAGCTGTTGAAACTTTCGGAAAAGTGGGCGCATTTTGTCTCTTCCATGCAGAAGGAAGACGTTCAAGCACGGCCTTTCTTCATAGTTCCATACGGCGCAGGTGATGTTTCAGGATCAGCATGGTTGGAGTAACTTCTGCGGGTTTGACCTTGATCCAGCAGTCCAGCACGTCGTTGATATATTCGAGCGCCTCCCACAGGGCGACCCGCTCGCGTGACAGCGGGGCTCGCCGTGCGTACTCTTCCAGGAAGGCCTCGCCTATCGACGCCAGCAGCGCCAGCCGCTCCTGGCGTAGAGGCGCGCTTTGCAACGTGTCGTCGCTGGTCAGACCCACATCTTTGATCGCCGCCAGAAAGACTGCTATATCCAGCGCGGGCTCGGCCATGCAAAACTCGTCGAAGTCAATCAAGCCGATCTGCCGGCCATGAATCAGCACCTGCTCCGGCTTGAACGTCCCATGTGCCGGCACGGGAGCGCCAGCAGGTTGTGCGGCGTCGAGCGCCTCCAGCCGATCCAGCAGCGGCATCACGGCGCTGGCAAGCTCGGGAATAGGAACGACCAGCCGATCGACGATCTTGCGAACATCTGGGACACGATCCGCCCAGGTGACCACCTCGCCATAGTGTGCCTTCGAGCTATGAAGTGCTGCCAAGCCGCCGGCGGCCTTGCGGACAAAATAATAGAGCTCGTCCAAAGATTCGGGCGAAC
>DATGYJ010000257.1:0-8042 GCA_035298105.1 Anaerolineales bacterium
GGAAGGCAGTATAAAGATAAGCAAATGGCAGAAGCGGCAGACTCAATATGCCGACACTGCCAAACCAGGGCGAAATATGAACCAGTCTATCAATGATTTCCCAGAGCACGGCCGGAGCTAACGCCAGGACCAAAACGATGAAAGGCAGCAAAAAATCCCGGCGGACCGAGGGCTGTCGCCAAATATGGATCAGGAGCAAAACCAGGCTTCCACCAACTGCCAGGATAAATCCGAGCGCATAAAGTTCGCCCGGCAGAAATCCAATCGCCTGTGCAATGGCGAGACCAGCCGAGACACCATAAACGAGCCAGATCAATAGAGGCGGCAATTTCCCTAACGGGCTCGGGAACACCCAGTGTAAATGCAGATAGATTGGCAGGCACAACCAGACAGCCACGCGTAATGCAACTGCGCTGTACCAGATGTGATAGGCAGACAGCCCACTTCCGGCAATCAACCAGATCGCCGTCAGGAAATTGAACAGCGACATCAACAGCCAACTATCATCTTTCGGGCGTACAAGCAGAATGGTCAGTATACCGGCCAGCCAGAAAAAATAGGCTATCCACCATTCGCTGTTGAGCTGCTCGAAAAATTCAGCCTGATTGAAGGCAGGATATTTCCAGGCAATGTTTATGGTTTGACCATTGCGCTCAACGATGAGCGGCACGGTATCTCCGGGTCGGTAGCCATCAAAGAATGGTTTGCTCAGATCAGCTCGAAAATCCTCCCAAAGGACGGAACCGATCTGCATTATGCGATCATTTACCCTGAGTGTTGGTTCTGGCTGTTGATCAAATACGAGTTCAACCAGCCCTGTAGACGGAGAAACCCGAAAGCCATAGGAATGCCTGAAGAACTTGGCATAGGAATATATCAGGAGAATTGCCAGGACGAGCCAGGGTACAACTTGTTCGATCATCAACGCGAGGGATCTATTCTGCTTCTTCATTACTTGCCTGTCGTGATGTTATTTTCTTCCTGCACGAGCCTGAAGAATTTTACCTGCATCTGACCTGGGATTTGTATGGTGCCGGGCCGCGACCTATCTCAATAAATGGAAATATTTCAAAAAAGGAGGTCTCTAAAGAAAAGAAGCCGTCAAATCTGTACACGTTCCATGACCAATTAACCCTGAGAAAGAAAAGGAGAAACCCTCATGAATACGATGAAAGGTTTTTACGCCTCGATTTCTGCTCCAGCCCGGCTTCACGGCTCATACCTCGAAGCTCTGTCTGAAATCACCAGGATTCAGCTTGGCCAGGTGAAAACACTGAGAAGCGATCTCGGCTGGCAGGAATGGAGTGAGCGGGCTCAAAACACAGCAGCTCGCAACGCGTAATTGCAGTATAGCACGGACGGGCCGGGAGGTTTCCCGGCCCACCCATTGGGAGATCATAATATATGGATATCTATCAATCAACCGTTAATTATCTGTTGGGCTTTCCGATTTTTGACACATGGGGTGAGATGCGGGCAATGCTTCAACGCGCCGCTTCTACCCATCCCCGCGATTGGGAACTGCCCATTCTCGGCTGCCGGACTGTTGGTGCATCTGCGGAGAGAGCAATCCCCGCCTCTGCCGCGCTGGCCTGCGCCCAGATCAGCATTATTCTGGTGGATGATATGCTGGACGAAGACCCGCGCGGGGAATATCAGCGCATCGGTCATGGCAGGTCCTCGAACCTCGCCAGCGCGTTTCAAGCCGCAGCCCTGGAGGCCCTGGTTGAGAGCCATGTCGATCCCTCCATCAGACTGGAAGCTTTAGATACATTGAGCCAGATGATGCTGACGACTGCCTATGGTCAGGAGCTGGATCTGCGAAGTCCGTCAGATGAAACCTCGTACTGGTGCGTTGTTGAAAACAAAAGCGCACCATTTTACGGATGCGCGCTTCAGCTCGGGGCGTTATTCGGCGAAGCCAACGCTGATATTGTAAGAAGTTTGGAACAATTGGGGCGGTTGTATGGAGAGATGATTCAGATCCATGACGACTTGAATGACACGATGGCTGTGCCTGCCAACCCTGATTGGCTGCAGAAGCGCAGACCTTTACCAATCCTGTTTGCGCTTTCAGTGGATCATCCCAACCGGGCCAGATTCCTGGAACTCTACCAGGATATATCCAATCAAAATGCCTTACAAGAAGCGCAGGAAATTCTGATCAACTGCGGCGGAGTGAGTTATTGCGTGGATCAATTAGTGCGCCGGTATCAAGGGGCGCAAGGCATCCTAAACAAGACCCCGCTCCCCGGTAAAGGGACAATGGATGCCCTTATAGAAGGCATCCTCGCACCCGTCTGGAGATTATTCAAAGCGCTGGATTTATCGCCTGAGATTCCCTCTACAATTGCAGCGCAGCAGAATCAGGAGTGATGATCCCTAACTCACGCGCTTTAGCGATTGCCGCGGCGCGGGTTTGTACGCCCAATTTCAAATAGACGCCTGAAAGCAAATTCCGGAGCGTCGAATTAGCGATCTTCATCCTGCGGGCAAGCTCAGCTGTCTTGCTGTTCGGATAGGAAGCACACAGGGAAAGCGCCTCGAGTTGACGAGGCGTAAATGGTTCGTCCTTCCTGGTGATAAGGGCCTTCAAGACGTTGTCACTAAAGCAAACTCCACCTTCAGCTACAGAAATGATCGCTTTTCCGAGCTCTTGAATCCTCCTGCTATCATTTTTCAGAATGTAGCCAGAGGCGCCTGATTCAACGACTGCACGGATCAGACCACGTTCGTTAAACATGCTGATCACCAGGATGGCAAGATCCGGGTATAACTGCAGCAGCCTGGGAATGGCGTGAAGAATGGGATAGGGATTTGGATTATTCTGCGAGATAGGCACCTGGACATCTAACAATAAAACATCGGCAGGCTGCTTTTTCAATGCCGGCTCAAGCTCATCCCCGTACGCCAGCGTGTCCAGGACCTCGATCTCAGAGACCTTACTAAGCCTATACAAATAGCCATCAACGATACTTTGATGATCATCCATAATGGTCAATTGGATTTTGTTTTTCATCTTTATTCCAATCTGTAATGCCTCAAGCCTAACAAAAAACAGCTTTCCATTCAAGGTTTTTCACCCTTCGAACCACCAGTACAACTGCCTATGCGGCTAGACACACGTCCCGTTGAACGAAAACTAGGAGGAACTTACAATGTCACTAATTCATTCAACACGGTCGGAAGGGGACGCAAGGGGGAGGTCATTATTTTAGAGTGAATGTCGAAGGAAGGTCGGCATTCACTCTATATTTTAATCAATGTTATGCACCGTCCCGACACTGCGCCGGAACGCAGTGCAGGTGAGCAAATCGAGTGCAGGTGAGGTTGGCCTTGCAAATTCGGACGACCGCGGTCAACCCTTTGGAACAGGCTTGCTTGAGGTTTGATCACAGAAACCTTCGGGACGTTTTAACAAAAAACACCCGCAACCGGGGTGAATTTGTGAGGGCGGACGGAATGGTGCTAGCATTGGTCCAACATCTGGGATTAGGGCGCAGCACATCCCTGTTACAAGATTAGACCAAAAATTCACATCTGAAATATGCTATGATAACGTTGTATCTAACGCTTCACGAAGTCTCATTATCATGGCAGCGCCCGTTCTTGCAACGAAGCTTTTTGTGCCTCCCCTGCGTCGCGATCTGGTCATGCGACAAAGGTTGATTGACCAATTAAATACCGGGGTCCAACAGAAGCTCATTCTCATCTCGGCACCCGCCGGCTTTGGTAAAACCACATTGGTGAGCGAATGGGCCGCAAATTGCGGGCGGCCAGTCGCCTGGTTGTCATTAGATGAAGGGGATAACGATCCCACACGCTTTATCACATACCTCATTGCTGCTTTACAAATGATTGCGGCGAATATCGGAGCTGGGGCGCTAGGTATGCTCCACGCCTCGCAGCCTCAACCACCACAAATCGAATCGCTTCTGACTGTCCTAATCAATGAAATCACCACGATCTCAGCCACCTTCATCATCATCCTAGATGACTATCATGTGATTGAGTCTAAAGCGGTTGATAATCTTCTTATCTTTCTGATTGAGCATCTGCCGCCGCAAATGCATTTGGTTATCGCGACCCGTGAAGATCCGAATTTATCCCTAGCCCGACTACGCGCCCGCGGACAACTGACCGAGTTGCGCGCCGTTGATATGCGCTTCACCCCAGCCGAAACCGCTGACTTCCTCAACCGGATGATGGGGTTAAATCTTTCCGACACAGATATCACCAAACTAGAGTCCCGCACCGAAGGCTGGATTGCCGGTCTGCAATTGGCCGCGCTCTCCATGCAGGGACAGTCTGATCCCGCCAAGTTCATCGAATCGTTCACCGGCAGCCACCATTTCATCCTGGATTATCTGGTCGAAGAGGTTCTGGGACGTCAGCCCCGCGAGATTCAAAATTTCCTGCTGTACACAGCCATTCTGGATCGCCTGTGCGGGCCACTCTGCGAGGCTGTGCTGGAAACTCCTCCCGGCTCTGGGCAGTCAACCTTGGAAGAGCTTGAGCGCGCCAACCTATTCCTCATTCCACTTGACAACGAGCGCCGCTGGTATCGCTATCACCATCTCTTTGGAGAGTTGCTGCGTCAGCGCCTCGGTCAACCCCAAGAGTTCTCCAACTACCATCTTCGCGCCAGCGTGTGGTACGAAGCCAATGACGACCTGGCTAAAGCCTTCCGCCACGCCCATGCAGCCGGTGACTTTGAGCGGGCGGCGCGTCTTGCTGAAGTTGCCTGGCAGGTCATGGAACGCAACTTCCAGACCGCCGTCTGGCTTGGTTGGGTGAAGAAGCTGCCCGATGCAGTGCTTCGTTCCCGGCCCCGGTTATGCCTCCAACTTGGTTCAGCGTATTCGGATGCCGGGAATCCTGATGCGAGTGAAACCCACTTGCAAAACGCCGAGCGCGCGCTGGCTGGAGTCATGGATCAGGCTGAGGCAAAATCCCTGCGGGCGAACATAGTCCTGATTCGCGCCTCCAACGCCCAAAACCAAGGCGACCTGGCTGAGACAGTGAAATATGCTGAGCTGTCCCTTCAGCTCATCCCCGAGGATGATCTTTACCTCCGCGCCCAGGCCGTTATCACACTGGAATTAACTCATTGGACCACTGGCAACCTGGAAGCCTCTCTGCGAGCCATGTATGCCTGGACGGACGACATGCACAGATCGGGCAACCAGGTGTTTGTAATCGCCAGCGCCTTTGCCATGGCTGATATGCAGGTGATCCTGGGTCATCTGGGCGAAGCCGAAAAGATACTTCGACAGGCCATCCAACAAGCCGCCGCACTGGATCGGGAAGCGGAAACGATTACTGCCCATCATCACCTCGGGTTGGCTTTGCTTGCCTATGAACGGGGCGATGAGATGGCGACGGCACAACACTTGCATACCGCTACCGATCTTGGCAAACACACTACGCTGGTGGACTGGAATTACCGTTGGAATATGGCTCAGGCTCGGCTTAAAGAATCTGCCGGTGACTGGGATGCAGCACTCCAATTCTTTGATGAAGCGAGTCGAGTCTACGTCAAGACCGCGATCCCCATGCTGCAACCAGTGAAAGCTCACGAGGCGCGGGTCTATCTCAAACGAGGACTGTTGGAAAAAGCTCAAGCCTGGGCGCGGGAGCGGAACATTTCAACCGAGGATGATGTCCGCTACCTGGATGAGTACGAGCATCTCACCCTGGCCCGAGTACGGCTGGCCGAAGGCTCCTTTACGGGGGTCAACAACTTGCTGGAACGCCTGCTGGCACTGGCAGAAACGCAAAAGCGAATAGGGAGCGTGATCGAAATCCTGTTAACGCAGGCTCTTGTTCATCAGGCGCAAAACCACCGACCTCAGGCATTTGCCGCGCTGGAACGCGCCCTGATGTTGACCGAACTAGAGCACTACCTGCGTATTTTTGTGGATGAAGGCGAAGCGATGCAATTGTTGATTTCTGATTTTCGATCGACGATCGCGCCCAGCGCTCACCCTTTGCTTGGATATGTTGATCGCATTTTGGATTTTTTCCCGCAACCGGTGGAAGACACGCTTCAATCCAAAATCGAAAATCCAAAACACTTGCCCCGGGCGCAAGTGCCGGGGAGTGCAGGCGAGTGCCGGGGAGTGCAGGTGTCCAAAATGATCGAACCTCTCACCGACCGTGAGCTCGAAGTCCTGCGTCTCATCGCAGAGGGGCATTCCAACACAGAGATCAGTCAACGGTTGTACCTGGCCCTCAGCACGGTCAAGGGTCATAACCTGCGGATTTTCAATAAGCTGCAAGCCCAAAACCGCACCGAGGCGGTCGCACGCGCCCGCGAGCTGGGTTTGCTCTAATCCCCCAAAACAATACTCCGAACAATACTTAAGTTGCTACCCGACAATACTCCTTGTCGGTATATTCGCGTCCATCAAGACAGCAGAAATGAACATGAAAACGTCCCCTCCTATCTACGAAATTCGGATTGCAGGCCACTTGTCTCAGCAATGGACGGACTGGTTTGAGGGTCTGGCCGTTTCATTGGCAGAAGACGGCAACACACTGTTAACCGGTCCAGTGGCAGATCAGGCTGCCCTGCATGGCCTGCTCAAAAAAGTACGTGATTTAGGAATGCCCTTGCTCTCAGTCAATCAGGTTCCTCGCTGGAACCTAGAAACCAATCGCATAAGGAGTAAAGAAAGAATGAATCCAAACAACAAACTTATTGAAATCCAGGACAAGAAGGTTACTCTGTCCACCCTGTGGGTTTTTGTGATGTTCTGCATCGCATATGCTGACATCATTGGTTTCATCGAACCGGGTACGCTGGAGAAGATCATCAACGACAATACGGGGTTCGTGCTCACCCCTGCGCTCATCCTGGTTTTCAGCCTGTTTCAGGCAATTCCAATTGCGATGATCCTCGTGTCTCGTTGGTTCCGTCGTGATGTGAACCGCTGGTTGAATATTGTTGCCAGTGCGCTGACGCTGCTCTATGTGCTTGGCGCCGGAAATTGGGAAAGCGTCAGTTATCCCGTCTTTGCCGCACTCGAGGTTGTCGCTATGCTGGGGGTTATCTGGCTGGCATGGAACTGGCGCAATGATGAAGCCTAATCTGTTCAACAATTAAAGGAGGAAAACATGAAGACCCTGCAAAAATTTGGCGGTTTTGCCGCCCTGTACATGGCACTCGCCCACTTGATCGGAATCGTTATCTTTCTCGTCATCCTGGACTATCTCAGCATCACCAACCCGGCTCAAAAGGTTGCTTTGAACGTCGAGAAACAGACGATCGTCTTTTCAACTAACCTGCTCATGTACGTGTTCTTTGGCTTGGGACAAATCATTTGGTTTGTCTGGCTGGGTGTTGTTCTCTTGCGCAGTAACTCAGGCCGGGCAGCATAATACCAACCTTCAAGTCTCAACAGCAAACAAGAGTATTGAAGAGGTTGACTCTCAACCTCTTCAATTTTGAAAAATAATCGTGAAGGGATCTCCATGAAAGCAATTGTTTATAAAAAATATGGATCGCCAGACGTTCTTCATTTCGAAGAGGTGAAAAATCCTGACATCAATGAAGAACAAGTGCTGGTAAAAGTCCATGCAGCCTCCATCAATGCAAGCGACTGGCATTTCCTGACTGCTGATCCCTTCCCAATGCGCCTGATAGGCACTGGGCTGTTCAAACCAAAAAACATGATCCTCGGCGTTGACATGGCGGGGCGCGTGGAAGCTGTTGGCAGAAACGTCAAACAGTTTCGGCCGGGGGATGCCGTGTTTGGAGATATTTTTGGGCTTGGCAGCGGCAGTTTTGCCGAATATGTTTCTGTTCCTGAAAGCGCTTTGGCGCTAAAGCCATCCAATGTTTCATTTGAGGAAGCTGCGGCTGTACCCGTGGCAGCCGTCACTGCCCTGCAAGGCTTGTGCGATCAAGGGCATATTCAGCCCGGCCAAAAGGTTCTGATCAATGGCGCGTCTGGCGGGGTGGGGACGTTTGCGGTACAGATTGCCAAGGCGTTTGGCGCGGAAGTCACTGCGGTGTGCAGCACGCGGAATTTGGAGAT
>DATGYJ010000258.1:0-12560 GCA_035298105.1 Anaerolineales bacterium
ACCTATTGAGGTTCAACCGCCTCGGCGCAAATGGACCAGGAGAGAAAGGCGCGAGCGTTTGAATAAAGGAGCCGTGTCGGACTCACCCGAGCCTGTAACGGCATTATTAGACGAATCTCAACCCGAAGAGTTTCCTGCCCAAGAGAAGATGAAAGAATGAAGATCACCTATTCAATCGTTGCACCCATCTATAATGAACTGGAAAATATTCCGGAGCTTTATCGCCGCGTCAAAGAAGTCATGGACTCTACCGGCGAGACTTGGGAACTTGTCCTGGTGGACGATGGTTCCACCGATGGTTCGACGGAGGCGATCTGCGAACTCGCCAGGGAAGACAAGCGTATCCGCCCGGTTATCTTTGCGCGCAACTTCGGACACCAGATCGCCATCACCGCCGGCTGGGACTACGCCCGTGGGGATGCGGTGGTGATCATCGACGCTGACTTACAGGATCCGCCGGAAGTGATCCTTGAAATGGCAAAGAAATGGAAGGAAGGCTATGAAGTCGTCTATGCCGTGCGTGCCGAGCGCGAAGGAGAATCGTGGTTCAAATTGTGGACGGCTTCCCTCTTCTACCGCATCATCTACCGCATCACAGATGTGAAGATTCCGCTTGATACGGGCGACTTCCGGTTAATGGATCGCAAGGTGGTGGAGGTGCTCAGGCAAATGCGCGAGCGGCATCGCTTCCCACGTGGTATGTCTGCCTGGGTGGGCTTCAGACAGATCGGTGTAGATTACAAACGAGCCGCGCGCGTGGCAGGCGAGACGAAATATCCGTTTCGCAAAATGTTCCGCCTGGCGTTGAATGCGATTACAAGCTTTTCCTATTTCCCGCTGCAAGTTGCAACCTTTTTCGGGTTTGCTTCCGCAGGCATTGCTATTATTGCAATTCTGCCTGTGATTTATCTGCGCATCACCGGTTCTCAGGCGTTCTTCGGCCAGGCGACCACCTTGATCGCAGTGCTCTTCCTCGGGGGCGTGCAGTTGATCTCATTAGGCGTTCTCGGCGAATACATCGGTCGCTTGTACGATGAAGCCAAGGGCCGACCGTTATATATCGTCAGGGAAGCGCCAAAAGACTAGCAATCAGCGTCGTCGTGTTGAAGATCGCGCGTTGGCGGGGATGTCATGACAGCACCTTTACTTTGCAGCCTGCAACTCGTTATCCAGCCCCGGACCTGTATCTTCATCTCTGCGAATCTTTCCTGGCTTACATTTGCCAGCAGCAGCGTTATCCCGAATGTGATCAGCGCATTTGTTAGGAAGAAGAATAGGACTTCTTCAAGCGGCAATATTCCAAAGAATAAAACACCCGTGGTTTGCAGATGGGAAATTGCCCAGGTGGTTCCCTTCAATGCAATCATATCGATCAGTGAGAGATAGGTCGCCGGGAAGAGGATGGCTGGTACCACCAGTTTGCGATAGGTCCAGAGGATATCTGCACCGAAGAGCAATTGCACAAATATTGGGGGGAATGCCCAAAAGAGCGTGATGGAGAGATAGGTCCAATGTGTTTCACCGAAAAAGAAAAGATAAGTGAAAAAGAGCCAGAGAAAAATAAGTATACAGGTAGACAGGTAAACAAGTAATTTGTTGGGGGTAAATCCCCCTCGCTCTCCGGGAGATTGCGAACGCCGCGCACACCTGCCCTGGCGGGCGATGCCAGGGAAGCAGCGGCAGTCCCGTAGTATAGCGGAGGGAGAGGTAGGGGTGAGGGAGAGCTGTCTCACCAAAAACCACCACCACAACCCCGATAATATTGTCTCCAAGATAAAGAATGTATATTCTTCGATGGGCACATAACCGATTAAAACCCTGGTGACAAGATCCGGGTTGTAATACCACACGCCTGTTGCAACGAGATAATTATCCCAAGGCGTCGTGTAGATCACGGCCAGCAGGATATGAATGCCAATCGCCACCCAAACCGCGCCTCCGTTGCGGAAGCCAGTAATCTGCTTATTCTTTTTATGGTCCCTGTATGTAACAGCAAGGAATATCAGGATTGGGACGACCAGGAAGCGCAGAAGAAAGCCGAAGTAAGTCATAGTTGCCTTATGCCATTGTGAGCCTGCTGGAAGCACTCTCGTGCATTGTTAGCTTACTTCCCCGGAATGGGAGCTTGCTTCGCCCTTGGCAGGCTCGCAATGACGTTTTGTTACTTTCATCCTCACTCCCGGTCGTGGTTCCAAAGTCGCACCCATATAAGCATGGATTTTGTGATTGGTGAACTCAAACTTATAGGTCTGCAGTAACCGTGTCATGACCATCCGTGCTTCTGCCTGCCCGAACGCCGCGCCGATACACGCCCGCGGACCGCCTCCAAATGGCACATACGAAAACGGTGGTGTCTTTCGTCCCTGTGCAAAGCGCGCAGGGCAGAAATCTTCCGCGTTCTCCCAAATGTTGGGGTCCCGCTGAGTGAGATAGATGGAGTAAAACATGCGCGCACCCGCTGGGACAGTCCCCTCAGCAAACTGCAGTCCTTGTGCTACCTGCCGGTTCCCGATATGGATAGGCGGGTATAAGCGCAAACTCTCTTTAATGACTTGATCAAGCAAAGCTGATTTTTCCTGCCTGTCTAGCTCTTCAACCAAGCGTCTTTGGATATCCGGATGCTGACCCAGTAAAGCAAAGGTCCACGCCAGCAGGGCGGTAGAGGTGTCGTGTCCGGCGATGAGCATGGTGAGCATCTGGTCGCGAATGAGGTCATCACTCAATCCTGCATCGATGAGATGTTGCAGCAGATCATCAGGCCGATGGACCGTGGACAATAGACCATTTTCACCAATCAATGAACGGTCCATGGTCCACCGTCTACGGTCTAGAATGATTTGATAGAGATAATCATCCAACACTTTGAGGTGTTTCCTAAACCCAACCCGCGGCATCCCTCTCCAAAAAATCCATGCTCCTGGCGAGATGAATTTGATCGCTTTGAGAATGGGAGTCCAGATGCGCAGCAGGTCAGCCTCCACATTCTTACTAAAAAGCGCCTGCATAATAATGAGCAATGCGATCTTGCGACCTTCCACCAACATATCAACAGTCTCACCGTCCTGCCAGGCAGAAGTGACACGGTCGGTCTGCTCGATCATCATTCGGGTATATTCAGGAAGCTGGGATGGATGAAGGGAAGGTTCCATCAGTTTACGATAATGAGCATGTTCGACACCATCGGTGACTAAAACGCCGCGCCCTAGTAGATCAGTGACAGGATCGCAGTTACGCCATAAAACCTTATTTTGTTCGGTCACCAATACTTTGCGATTCGCTTCGGAACCAAAGACTACAAATGGACGAAAGCCGGGGATTGGGATTTGAAAGAAACGTCCAATTTGTTTTGCCAGTACTTTCAGTGGTCCGAGTGGCGAACCTTCTTTTAGCAGTGCGCTCAATGCCATGCGACCTGTTTCCGCAGAAATATTATTTGTCATGCTCATTCCAATTTCTTCGTACCCAATTGTTGAAATGCTCCGGCAATTTCTCGAATATCTTTGCTTTCAAGTACTCGAATAATAGGTTTTATCTTCTGCATTTTTCACATTTACCCGATTATGACTCGATCACGTAACAGCCTGCGTTGGTGGGATGATCTTCCACTTGCGTGCCGTTCCTTACATGACGAATGAGCCACAGGACTAACCAGTCTCCACCCGCGGCGGACGTGTGAACAAAGCTAAACCAGAAGAGATTGCCGTCACCGAGCGCAAGGCTCAAAAAGTATGTGAGTATCCCCAGAATAAACCCGGGCATGAATGCGCCAACCCGATAAGCATTTACTTCCACAGGCTCTTTCAAATGTGCATAGGGTGTAACCGTCTTCCACTGAAAGCCGAACTCAATCGTGGAGAACGGTTTATGTCCGAAGAGCACCCAACTGATCGCATGGATCAGTTCATGCGCAACCACACCCAGCAGCACCACGACGATGAGGACTGCAAAATTCCAGGTCGTTTGGAGATTTTCTGTTCCATGCACCATCCTGAAGATCGTAAACTGCAGAATGGCGAGAGGGATGCTTATGAATATTACGATGACATTTGCGCGCGCCATAGATATGGAGAGGTCACGTTTGTTTTTCGTCATGGCGGGGTCTCCTCTGACGAGTGAATAATAGCCCTGTGACAAAGCGTAGTAGATCTGGACGAGCTTCGAGCGCAGCGGTATCCCTTAGTCCCAGATCGCGGTGGATCCACCAAATGGCTGGCATGGTCAATCGATTTTAGGCTTATATGCATCTACAAACTGCAATTCATATTTAGGCGTTTTGCCGGTCTTGGTAAGGTCCTGCCATAGGAGACGCAGGAACCTGAGCAAGATCGTCGATGGGCGAAGCATGCGATATTCAGTAAATTCCTTTTTGTTACTTGCGATCGTCTCCACGAGTCTTTGAGCAGCGTTCTGAGGATCATCAGCCAGCCACCTAAGGACAAACGAATATCTTTTCATCATCTCCTTACCGCGCTCGCCAATCACGGTTGGATTTGTCAGCATGTCTGTCAACATCATGCCGGGGCTGAAACCGATCAACTCAACGCCGCTGCCGCTGATTTCCTTGGCAAGCGAGCGTGTGAACGAGGTAAGCCAGGCTTTCGTTGCGCCGTAAAGACCCGTTGGGGAAGCAGGTCGCAGGAAGGAGCCATTGCCATAGATGTTGACCAAAGTACCTTCTTTACGAGCGAACATGAAATGCAGGGCGGCTTGTGAACCATAAAGAGTACCCATGTCATTCGTGATAAACATGTCTATTGCCTGCGCGGGTGACGTCTCCAACATCAAGCCAGCTGCGGAGGAGTAGCCTGCATTGTTAATCCAAACATCGATGTGACCAAAGGTTTGCACTGCAAATCTTGCCAGCGCGTAAACCTGTTCTTCCACTTTCACGTCACAAACCTGACCCCGCACTGCGCCATAAGCTCCGAGGATCGCAATTGCCTGTGCCAGGGTCTCTTCTGAGCGCCCACTGATCATGACAATAGCACCTGCTTTGAGCATTGCTTCCGCAATGGCGTAGCCAAAGCCACGCGTGGCTCCCGTAATTACAACAACTCTGTCTTTCAGCAGCATTGCCATGATTAATCCATATCTGCCTGCATCTGTGCCCGGCGACTAAATACGTTGATTATCGAGCTGACGAGTAGATAGACCCCATACAGCAAAAAGATCACTAAATAATCAATCACAGGGATGCGGATCACCTCATTGATGCCAGCTATATCTCCGGACAGCGCATAATAAGCCACGACCAGAACGATGAAACCAACCGCAAGACCACGCTTTGTCCAGGTGTTGAGGCCGAGACCGTACATCTGCGTCAGAACGATCATGGCGCCAAACCCGAAGGCGAACATCGACCAAAGTCCGTTTCCCTGCAATACAGCGACAACGGTGCCGTGGACCACTACAAATACCTCCAGCGAGACTGTCCACCACCTGTTAAGGTGGGCACGGTTGAAAATCAACGCACTCTGAACGAAGAGCATAAACATATAGAGGAAACCCATCAGGTGACCCCAAGTCCCTTCGGTGGGGTGGTACCAAAACGTGTAAATCGTTGCCCAGGCAAAGAAATAGCCATGATATTTCCGGACGATCTCAACAAAGCCATCTTTGAACTTGAACTTCTTCCCAAAGATCAACCCCCGGCGCGGGGTCTCGAAGATGATAATGATCATCAACATTACTGCTACCGATCCTTGTGCAGTGACTTCTGGCACATCCTGGGCAAGACCATCGTAAAAAAGCTGGCTTTGAAAGATGTGCAAAACCACAAAGACGAGATGAGTAGCGATCATTGCCCAGTTGAACCAACGCAGGCGATTCCCAAATTTGAGCTTTTCCCGCTGAGCGAAATAGATAATTGCCCATACGATGAGGTTATGGAGCAGATAACCAGACCAGGCAGTGAGGCGCGCGGCAGAGTTCGGCTCCGTTAATTGCCAGGGATAGTGAAAGGCGATTCCTGTCTGACCTACAATTTGAAAGCCTGATAAATTTGCCGCGGTCAGCCCGATAACGGTTGTGAACGCTACCGAGATCAATATGCCTGGAAGGATGTAGTGTGCAAATGTATTTGTTTTTTCCGCTTGCATGAAGGATTCCTGTAATTACGTTTTGAAATTGTGAAGTGCTGTTGCAAACCACTCAGAGATCGGTTCCCCCTGTCGCTGGGTGACCTCTGTGATTGCATTTGAGTAGGTCTGCAGAAAGGAAGCGAGCTGGGTTGCGGGTGAACTACGGGCCTGAAGGAGACCTTGTAACCAATCTAGTTCAGCAGAAACAAATGACATATTCCCCAATTGCAGGGCGGCAGCAATGTTTTCACCCATAAAATACATTGCGATTCCGATGTTCTCTGGGGAAAGGGAAAGCAGCTCAAGCGATTCTTTCGTCTTCATTTCAATCTGCGCACGTCTCGAAACAAAAGCTTGGTGCGCAGCGCCATAAATTTGCGATGCTACTTTAGCCTGGTGTGGTTTCAAATTGCCGTTCAGAATGAGTTCAATTTCCTCCAGCGCACGATAAAGTTCCTGCCCTAGAAAATAACCGGGAATGGCATCTGGGAGATCGGAGTTCAGGTTGAAAATTCTTCCACCAAAGGCGACGGGGATTTTCTGGCTGGAAAGCATAAGCGCGGACCGTTGCAATGTCGCCGCGCTGGTTAGTTGTTGCGCAGCAAGAACAACCAGATTGGCTTTGACATTCTTCACTGTATCAGAGAATTGTGCAACAGGGATGTTCGCGCCGAAATAAAGGACATCCAGCCCACGGCGACGAAGAAGTAGAGAGATCAACAACGGCGTCAAAGTGTGCCATTCATCAGGAGGACAACCAACGAACACAGTCTGCTTGCGCGTGGGAGCAGGTGAAGCGCTCATCAACGCGTCCAGTCTGCGCATGGCAAGACCGGATGCAAAGTGTTCCTGTTGTACGCTGGCCCGGTTTTCGTACCATAAATCGCCGATCTCAGATATGCCCTTTTGCAGAACCTCAATGCAGACGACCTCAACTGGAAATATCGAGAACGCCTGGTTCAACGTCTGCTCGGCGGTTGATTCGCTAAAGCTCAGGCACGCCTCAATCCAATCGGCGCGCAATGAATCAAGGGTTGTATCAGAGGATTGGTGTTGAACCGGAACGCTGGAGGTTGGCACCAAAGTTGATGGCGTGGTACCCGCCAGAGGGTCTGTGCCCGAGGCGAGTTGTTCGTTCCACAAATCCACTGCTCGAGAGATCGAGAGTCCCTCCGCCTGGCACTTCATTAGCCATTTGATCGTTTCGATATCTCTTTGGGAATACAAACGATGACCACCCGCAGTGCGCTGGGGAACCGGAAGGCCATAGCGGCGTTCCCAGGCTCGCAAAGTATCGGCGGTGAGACCAGTTTCTTTGAGGACCACTTTAAGGTTGAAAGCCGGGGTTGTACTGACCATTCTTTACCTTTTATGCTCGTGCTTGGGCGAGCGCATTGACCATGTTTTGCACAGATATTGTACCTGCTTCCTTCAGGATGCGTTCTGTGGTCAGACGGGCGGATAGCAGCACGATTGGCAAGCCAGTGCCCGGATGCGTGGATGCGCCCGCGAAGTAAAGATTCTTATATTCTTTGTGACGGTTCTGCGGACGCAGGTAGCCGACCTGCCAGAAGTTGTGACTCAGCCCGAATGCCGCACCTTTCTCGAGATTGAAGCGTTCCTTCCAGATTTTGGGCTGGTACACGATCTCGAACTTGATATGCTCTTTCAGATCGTTCGCGCCCAGCTCTTTGGCAAGACGGCTGAATACCGTTTCTCGAGCCCGATCGACCAGGGCGTCCCAATCCTGCTCCGAGCGCGCCTCGAGATGTCCAACGGGGACAAGCACATAAAGCGTATCCTGTCCTTTGGGCGCGGCGGCTGGGTCTGTGCGTGCCGGCGCATGAACGTAAAACGACGGCACGTCGGGCAGCGTATGGTCATGGAAGATTTGGTCGAAGGATGCTTTGTAATTGCCACCGAGAAACACATTGTGATGAGCGATCTGCGGGTATCCCTTGTCCATACCCCAGTAGAACATGATCGTGGAGCAGGTATAGAGTTTCTTCTCCAGTTTCTTTGCTTCTCGATTCTTGGGTAGTAATTCCTTGTATATATAGGGAAGGTCTGCGTTACCGACAAAAATATCTGCCTTGAATTCACGTCCATCCTCCGTCACAGCGGACGTAATCTTTCCTTTTTCTTCTTTCATCTTTTTTACCGGCGCGTTGTAGATAAACTTCACGCCAAGTTCTTCGGCGATTTTCACGAGAGCCTGAATCCCAGCATACATGCCGCCGGCTGGATACCACACGCCTTCGGCCAGCTCCGTGTATTGGAGTAACGAGTAGGTCGCAGGCGCCTCATAAGGACTTAACCCCAGATACATGTTCTGGAAGGTAAACGCGGCTTTGAGCCGTTCATCCTTGAAGAAGCGATTCATGTTTGCATAATGTTTTTTGAGCGCCTTTAGCTGGAATAAGAGGGGGAGGTTTCTTAAAGAGAAATATTCGAAGATGTTGTAGAAGTTGCGTCCTACAAATTGCTCCACAGACCTTTTGTAATGTTTGCTTCCCTCCGCAATGTAGTTCAGAAAACCTGTAAAAGCAGTCTCCTCGACTCTTTCAAGTTGAGTTTGCATCTCGCCAAGGTTGGATGTCAATTCGAGCTTCAAGCCGTCATCGAAGTGGATTTTGTAGGTGGGGTCAATTCGTTTGAGTTCGAGATGATCGCTCATCCTTTCGCCGAGCGAGGCAAAAGTCTCTTCCCAGATTTCAGGCATGAGGAAAAGCGTTGGTCCGATATCGAAGCGGTGACCATCCTGTAGGATCTGATTACAGCGTCCACCGGGTGTTTGGTTCTTCTCCAGTACGGTCACATCATATCCATTTTTGGCAAGCCGAGCGGCGGTGGCTATTCCGCCAATCCCGGCACCGACAACAAGAGCAGTTGATTTTTGCATTTGTTCTCCTGAATTTTGAAGTTCACAGGGGCTATTATACATATTGTCAAGTATTTGTCAATATATATATTGAAAAAACCTTGACAATATGGACAAAACATGTACAATGCTCTTGGAGCCGGTTATGAGCTTTTGGAGACAATTTGGCGCCGAAGGTCAGCTCGACTACCGACAGCCTGGCCATTCTCGTAGCGTGGTTTTACCGTCCCCTTTCCATGCTGTTACCGTGAAAGCGCATAACCTGCTTGAATCTACGTTTGGAGGTTTACTATGCAAGTCCAAGCCAATTGGGAAAATCAACTCTTATCTCTCGCTGGCAATGCGCCGCACCCACGTACCCGACCCCTATTTTCATACTGGGCGGGAGACGCCTCTCTGCACAAAGCTTATAAACAGGCAGAAAAGATCACTGCACAGCATAGCAAGTCCTTCTACCTTGCATCAGGGCTGCTTCCTGAGGAGAAGCGTTCCGCTGTCCGGGCTTTGTATGCCTTTTGCCGGACTGTGGATGATATTGTGGATGAATTCTCACAGGCCCAACGAAATCGCCAATTGGACTATTGGCGCAGGATGGTGGAAACCGCCTCTTTCGCCGATAACGACCTGGTCGCGGCCGCATGGGCCGATACGCTGACCCGCTACCACATTCCACACCACTATGCCCTGCAACTGATTGACGGCGTTGCCCGAGACCTTTTCCAAACCCGCTACCAGACCTTTGATGAACTCGCCACGTATTGTTATGGGGTTGCTTCTACCGTAGGATTGATGAGCATGTACATTGTGGGTTTCAAGAATACCGATGCCATTCCTTTCGCAATCAAACTCGGTGTTGCGTTGCAGATGACGAACATCCTGCGTGATGTAGGAGAGGACTACACAAATGGGCGTCTCTATCTTCCGCGTGAGGAACTCGCCTTTTATGGCATTCAGGAGTCAGATATAGCGAAAGGCTGTGTTACCAACAATTGGCGTCAATTCATGAAGTTCCAAATTGAACGCACACGTCAACTCTATGAAGAATCCTGGGCAGGTGTGAGATTGCTTGAACGAGATGGACAACTTGCTGTCCGTGCCGCATCGGTTTTTTACCAGGGGATTCTCACTGAGATCGAAAAAAATGATTACGATGTCTTCAAACAACGCGCCTCTCTCAGTATTTGGGAAAAGGCGCGCCGCATATTGAGCGTGATGCTGATAGGGAGTCTGTCAGTTTAGCCTCCTGCATTTTTATTTGCATTCTAAAATAACGAATTCATAGAAAAGGAAAATTTCATGTCCAAAGATACAATCCGCCAATATGCCAATTTGGCAAGTGCTATTCTGGCTCTTACCATAAACATCCTGGCATCTACCCTGCCGCTCAACGGCCAGAACACGGGCGAAATCTCAGACCGTTTCCCAGTGTATTTTGTCCCGGCAGGTTATGTCTTTTCCATCTGGGGAGTCATTTACCTCGGTTGGATTGCCTTTATCATCTTTCAGTTTCGAGCATCGCAACAGGAAAATGTGCGCCTGCGTCGATTGGGTTATTGGTTCGCAGTGAGCAATATTGCCAACGCCGCCTGGCTGTTTTGCTGGCATTACAACCGTTTTGGGCTCAGCGTGCTGGTGATATTGGGACTGCTGGGATCGCTGATCGCGAGCTATCTCCGCCTGAACGTGAACCGCTCTTCTGTTACACCTCGCGAGTATTGGTCGGTGGATGTTTTGTTTAGCGTGTATCTCGGTTGGGTCACGGTAGCAACCGTCGCCAATATTACAGCCTGGCTATATTCCATCGGATGGAATGGGCTTGGCATCTCTGCTCAAGTCTGGGCGGCGGTCATGTTGGTTGTTGCCTCTTTACTTGGGCTGGGAGTGGCGCTGACGCGGAAGGACACGGGCTATCTGCTTGTGTTAGTCTGGGCATTCATTGGAATTGCTATGAAGCAAACAGGCGTCCCGCTGGTTGTCACGAGCGCCTGGATTGCTGCCGTACTTATGCTGAGTCTTGCAATCTATAGCAGGGTGCACAGCCATATGATCATCCCCAGACTGGCGTTGATCGGTGAGAAGACGGAAGAGAGTTGATCATCATTTGTACACTTATTTGGGAAACGACAGCACAAGGTAGGGTTAACCATACCCTGAGCCTAAAACCAATCCGTTCCCCATCCGCTTGCGTATCTTCTAGATAGGGATACTGGCTATCTGGATATTCCATAGCAATTCCATTCAATAATCTTTAAGGAATATCCCAGATAACCTACCCCGATAAACCAGGTCTTCGAAAGGAGTTCGAATATGTTCAAACTGAATAAGCGTATGACAAAGGCGGCCATTGCGTTACTTCTGGTGGCGCTGATGGTGTTTATCCCTCTCAGTGTGGCGTTTGCAGGTCAACCAGGCGTGGAATGCGATGATTTCGCCTCCCGGCCTGGTCACGCCGAATTTGCCCCGGGCTCTGCTTTCAACCCTGATGGCAATGCTGGGACCCATTATGCGGGCGAACAGCCGCAGAATTCCAACAATGTTCACTCGGTCTCACAATATGATGTAGCTTGCGAAAAGGTGTCTCAGCATTAACAATGTGAAGACCATTTCCCAGCCTACGGGGAATTTTGTTACCCAGTCACGGATATCCATCTGTGACTGGGTTTTTATTGATCATTCCACGGTTATCTCTCGCAAAAGTTGATTTCATGGCTATAATCGAATTGCATTAAGTTTCCTGACTCCTGAGGCTGTGATTTATTGGTTGCTTATTGTAGGAGAAACTGGCATGACCGCCTTCCGCTATCTTGCTTTGGGTGATTCGTATACGATTGGTGAAAGTGTCCCGGTCGAAGACCGCTGGCCTCATCAGCTTGCAAAGCTATTGGAAGCCGAAGGGGTTCAAATCGAGGTTACGATCATTGCGCGCACCGGCTGGACGGTGGACGAACTCTGGCAAGGCATTCAAGCAGATCCACCTAAAGGGACGTATGACCTGGTCACTCTGCTGATCGGCGTCAATAATCAATATCGTGGTTATCCAGTGAATAGTTATCAGGAAGATTTCCGTTTTATGCTTGGGAAGGCCATCGAGTATGCTGGTGGGAATCCAAATCACGTGGTGATTTTATCGATTCCCGATTGGGGTTTCACGCCTTTCGCTGCCGGTCGAGAGACGAAATTAATCAGCCAGCAAATTGAGGAATTCAACGCTGTCAATTTCGCAGAAGCAAGGTTGTCAGGCGTTCACTATGTTGACGTTACCCCCATCTCGCGCGGGGCTGTCAATGACCCGGGGTTGATCGCGGCAGACGGGCTGCATCCTTCCGGGAAAATGTATGCCTTGTGGGCAGAGAAAGCTTTGCCGCTGATCCGGGATATTCTTATTGGTTCAAAAAAGGAGAAACGATGAGTGAAATCAATTATCAGCCGGTGCAGGAATACCTGACCTCTCTCGTCCCGCCGCGTGAGCCGGAATTGCAGAAAATGGAAGATTATGCCGAGCAAAACGACTTTCCTATTATTGGCCCGGTGTGTGGATATTATTGTTATCAACTTGCCCGGATGATTAATGCCAAATCCATCTTCGAACTGGGTTCAGG
>DATGYJ010000259.1:0-20579 GCA_035298105.1 Anaerolineales bacterium
AGCTGCAATGTAGCCCACGATGCCACCTTATATGTCCGCAGTGGCCCGGGCAAGACCTATTCTCAGATTGCGGTTTTATCCGGTGGCGATACCATCCAGCCACTCGGACTGAGCCCCGATCAAGGCTGGATCAAGATCCAACCCCAGGGCCAACAAGAGCAAGCCTGGGTTGCCAACTCCTCCGGCTTTCTCTCCTGCAATGCCCCCGTCAAATTGCTGCCCGTCGTCAACCCGTAAGGGCGCACAGCTCAGCTTGATTCCAATCCAAATTCATCGAATAATATTGCCTTTTCCGTCAGGCCATCGCAATCGCAAACCAAATCCTGGTTGGTCTCTATATAGACAGTAACGAAAAAATCGAACCCATCCCCGCTGAAAGCAGCGTACTGACGGCTTACGAACATGCCTATTACCTGGCAGGTATATTTATCGTGCCTGCAGCAAAACCTCCTACCACGCCTTAGTACCAATTGTATTTACGAAGAAAAAATCGGGCTCAAAACCGGAACGGGTGGATAGCCTTCAACCACGATCCATACATCCTCACCTGCCTGATTTGCTATGCAAATCAGGCAGGTCCACCATGGTCCCCGACACTTGCACCTGGCGCACACCTGCCCTGGCGGGCGGTGCCAGGGAGTGCAGGTGAGCGTAGCGAGTGGGAGGGAGTGTCGTAGATCCTTTATCGCGAAAAAAACGCCTATTTCAGGCGCGGAGCAACCAATAAATGCCGCTGAACCTACCGGTTAGATTGGCCTGAGGCGATATAATCGCCATATCCTTCTCCAATCCACAACACCATAAAAAGAGAAGATGAGCAATGAATTTTGTTGTGTATACAAAGATGGAGGATGATTGATGGATAAAAAACCATTTGACATTGGGGTAGCCGTACGCCGCATTCGGGTCGCTGTCAAACCCTGGCCGAAGGCGGCCCTCTTCGAGTTAGCTGAGAATGGCTTTACGACCACCTTCGAACAGCTTGTGGCCTGCATCATTTCCATTCGCACTTATGATGAAGTGACGTTGCCTCTGTCGCATAAACTTTTTGAGCGTGCCCGCACTCCAGCCGAGATGATCAAATTATCCTACGAAGAACTGGACGCGCTGATCAATCAGAGTACGTTTCACGAGCGCAAGGCGGTACAAATTCTTGAGATTTCCCGCCGTGCCATTGATGAATTCGATGGGGATATTCCTTGTGACCCCCAGGTCTTGATGTCTTTTGCGGGAGTGGGGCCGAAGTGTGCCCATCTCGTTTTAGGGATTGCCTGTGGGGAGCCGTTTGTCAGTGTGGACATCCATGTTCACCGTGTGACCAATCGTTGGGGTTATGTAAAAGCCTCCACCCCCGAAAAGACATTGCTTGCCCTTGAAGCGAAGCTCCCCCGCCGTTATTGGATCGAGATCAACCGGCTCCTGGTTCCCTTTGGGAAACACATCTGCACGGGTAACGTGCCGCACTGCTCCACCTGTCCCGTGTTGGAGATGTGCCAGCAAGTCGGCGTGAAGTCTCATCGCTAGCATCGCCTAGTGACGCTTGAGCGCTGTAGCCAAATGTATTGCAGCAATATTGAAAGGATCATTTTCACTCTATGCAGACACATCCTGAAAAAACCGAGGGGAAACGCCAACCAAACTCAAAGCATTGTTTTATCTGTGGGATGGAAAATCCCATAGGCTTGCACTTACATATTTACGAGACCGCCCCGGGCGAGGTAGAGTCGCGGTATATCGCCCCCGATCATTTTCAAGGCTATCCTGGCGTTTTACACGGTGGTATCGTTGGCGCGCTGATTGATGAGATTTCTGGCCGGACCCATATGGGCAGCGATCCGATGAACCCACGTTTCATGTTCACCGCTAAGCTGGAGGTGAAGTATCGCAAGAACGTCCCCATTGGCAGGCAATTGAAGATCGTTGGCAAAGCCGGGAAATCAAGATCCAGGTCCGCTGAAGCGTGGGCAGGCATCTATGATGCTGAAACAGACGAATTGCTTGCCGAGGGCAACACACTCCTGATCGATGTGCCTCCCGAGCAATTTGACAAGTCAAGGCTGAATGAGCTTGGGTGGAAGATTTATGAATAAGCTCGCACGCTGACCGAAGGAGACGTAAGTTGCCCTGCGGCAGGACAGTGTTCTTCTATCCTGTAGGCGAAGCGCACCTTTTTACTTGTCTACACACACTGGTTTCAATAGAGCGGCGGTGGAATTACTGCTCACAATGATATAGAAACTCCCTGTTACCTTTGCCTCCCTTCCTGCAACATATTAACGCGCGCACAATAGGAGGTCCATGACTACCTTTATGGCAACACAAATCAACGAGCAAGACGAAACCGAACTGGCGCGGCAAGCAATTACAGATGTAGACGCATTCTCGGAGCTCTACCGGCGTCACATTATGCGCGTCTACCGTTACCACATTGCTCACACCGGCAATGTGAAAGACGCTGAAGACCTCACGTCGCAGACGTTTATGGCAGCTCTGGAGGGGATCCGCTCCTTTCGAGGGACAGGTTCCTTCGCGGCCTGGATCATGGGCATTGCCTCCAGAAAAAGGTTGATGTTCTTCCGCAGGAGCGGAAGCAGGCCTGATCTCCCGCTGGACGCGGCGCTTCATTACCCGGGCCTGGACCTGCCGATCGATAAAGCAGTTATACATCAGTTGCAGCTTGAGGCCATTTCTCATGCCCTGCAGCAGTTATCCCCCGACCGGGCAGAAGCGATTATCCTGACTTTCTTCGGTGGGCTCTCGAACGCCGAGGCCGCACGCCTGCTCAACAAGAGCGAAGCAGCCCTGAAGATGCTCGTCTCGCGTGGGCTGCAAGACCTGCGCGAGCGTACCTCCCTTGGATTGGAGGTGGAATCATGAACGAGAAATTTACAAATGATTTGAATCGTGAAGATGAAAAGATCGTGCAAAAGCTGAACCAGGCAGCCGAGAACATCCATGCCAATGCACAATTTTCGGCAGAGCTAGAGAAGCAACTGAGAAGTGCACCTCGACCGAAAGCAGGTTTGTTTATGGCTTCGTTCCAACAGGTCTCTCCCATATTGCGCTGGGTGGCCTTGATGATTCTCCTGGCCCTGGTTTTGAGCTTGAGCATTAAGACCCTCATCCCTGGGCCACAGCCTTCAATCGACAGCGCAGCCGCTGGAACTGCGACACCCGCCACAACTGCCATTCCGACAGAGACCTCATTGCCTCCGCGCGATTATACAGTTGGTGCTGGAGATACATGCGGCAGCATTGGGTCGGCATTTGGCGTTTCAATCCAGAGCATCATAACATTGAACAACTTGTCATCCAATTGTCTGATTTCTGTTGGACAACATCTAAAAATCCCTTACTCAACAATGGCGCCCAGGTCCGCTACCAATGAAAATGCGACTCCGCTCACAGAGAGTGGCGGCTATGACTGGCGCGGTGCAAAGGTCTTCCTTCAGCAGGCTTTACCTGAGACTCCAGATCAGGCCCATGTCTATGTACTTAAGAAAGATGAACCGGCTACGGAGGAGGAAGCCCATGCCCTGGCCCAGCGCTTTGGCATCCAGGGCGAAATGTATACGACGCCGAGTCTGATGTATGGAACAAATGATTATGTTTTCAGCGATGGAAAGCAATTGCTGCAGCTGTATTCCGATCGTTACTTCATATACACGTCAGACATTGTCAAGAACAACAGAAATCCCAATGGCGTACCAAATGCCAACATTGAAGTGATACTCCGTGAGTTTCTTCAGGCGCACGGTTTTGATTTTCCATTCCGGGTCTCGGCCTCAGATTTGCGTAACGGATATGTAGTGCAATTGCTTGCGCCAGACTCGATTCCCATGCAATACGAATCCTTTACCCCGCCTGTTATGCGTGTGACACTGGATGAAAACGGAGAAGTACTCAGTGTCAGTGCCAACCTGATGGCTTTTGATCCAACACCGCTCGGCACGTATGGCATTCTCACGGCCCAGGAAGCGCTCCAAAAATGGCTGGATGACAGCAGTCCCGCGGGAAAAACAGAATTCTTTTACTCGCCTGGCAATGTATCCCAGGATTGGTACCGCGATTACCCTGATAACCAGCTTGTCACGATCTACGGCAATGTATCCTCCGATCCCGCGGTCGAACCCGGGAAACCCGCACTGATCTTGATCAACGGCGCTTCAGCCGTTGGAAACACCTCCGGCCTGGAAAAACTGGATGATTACAAGTTCATCTCGGCAACGGGACAATATATCGTCGAAAACGGAGTGCGCAGATTCGAGGTCGCATCCTGGAATACGAATATAGAGCCCTCCTACGTTTCAGGAACGCTGCGCCGGGAGGGAGAGCAAATCATCCTGACCAGCGATGACGGCAGTGGCAATGAATATGCACTGATTGACCCGCCGGCTGATCTGCCCCTCGACACCAAAATTCCTGATTCACAACTTGCGGTCAACGGCGCCATTGTCAATGGGAAAATGGACTGGACCTATATCTATTACTACGCAGATATGGCTCGCTCGGGCGGAGGCGGTGGGGGCGGCGGATCGGGATTTTACAAACTCAACCTGAGCGGCACGCAGGTGCCCTTCCCAACGGCTACCGTGATCCCACAGCTCCAATCCAATCAAGGAACTGTCGAATATACAGTCAAAGAGGGAGACACCGTCCTGAGCATCGCCGAGTCCTATGGGATCACTCCGGAGAAAATTTTGGAGGCAAACAAGTCGTTAGAGGGGGGCATTCTGAAAGTGGGGCAAACTCTTATTATCCCTGTGGTGCAAGAAAATTCAGGATCAACCAAGTATACTGTTCAAGCAAATGATACTCTGGCTTCCATTGCTTACAACTTTGGGATCACCGTCGAGGAATTAATGCAAGCGAATGGACTTAATGAGCAAAGCGTTTTTCTTGGCCAGACACTCATTATCCCAGGGTCAGACTCTTCTGAGAAAAAAGTCGAAGACTTGCGCGGTTTTCTTTCGATTGTCATCCACAAAAAAGCTGATGGAACGGAAGCAAGGGAATATACACTGTCAATCAATCCGGATGCAACCACGCCCTACTATCCATTAGAAGGACCCAACCTGAGCGAATTGGACGCTTACAACGGGCTGCCTATCCTTGTGTCGGGAACAATCCAGACCGTCAACAATCTGCCCACGCTGAAGATGGAGAGCTATAAAATCCCCTTCCCGGATCTGCATTTCGAGATCCTAAAAGGCACGCAAAAAGCCGGCCAACTCGCCGGTCAAACGGTCGTCCTGTTTGCAACGCAGGACGGCAAATCCTATGTTGAATTGATGGGCTCCACCAATTTGCCAACGAACGCATTTATCGGTCTTCAAGGAGACTTGATCCAACAGGAGGTTCTGATCGTCCCCGATGAGACATTCGGCGGAATGCCCATCGTGCGTGTCTATCAAAGCTCGATTATTGATTCGGGTGCCAGCCCAATGCAAATCACAGCGGACCAGCCTCACGTAATCGATGATACGCAAGTTCCTGAGATTCCAATTTACACGCCACCTAATCTCACACTTGACAGAGTGGAGCTGGTGTACTACGTCAGCAATCCATACTATCAAGTGAACGATCCAAATTACAGTCAGCGCTCCCCCTATATTCAACCCGCCTGGCATTTCCATGGCCATTATGACAGCGGCGAAGAATATGACGTACTCGTTCAGGCCCTCAAACAGGAATTCCTTTTGCCCGAAATCGTTCCGGGACTTGGACCGGGATAATCAACACTCATACCGCCATTTCAGGATGGCGGTAATTTTTTAACTGTATAATAAAGACACTTCCCTTGGAGATTCCTCATGATCACTGCCTATCACCGACCTAAGACTTTGGACGAAGCCCTCGCTCTTCTAGCGCAACCAAACGTGACCCCGCTGGGTGGCGGTACGCTGCTCACTCATTCGCAACCAGATCCCATTGAAGTTGTAGACTTACAATCCCTCAGCTTGAATACTCTGAAAAAAAGCGGCAACAATCTCGAGATCGGCGCGACGGTCACGCTCCAGCAGTTGCTGGAATGGGAGCACTGCCCGCCTGCCTTGAAGTCCGCTCTGAAGCTCGAAGCGCCGCTGAACCTCCGGAATGCCGCCACCGTTGCCGGGACTCTGGTCGCGTGTGATGGGCGCTCCACCTTTGCGGCAGTTCTACTGGCCCTGGACGCGAAACTGGAAGAAATGAGGTTAGATCATTCGAAAGTCGAAACTCGAGGATCGAATATCGGTGATTTCCTACCTCTTAAGAACTTGCATAGCGCTCTCATCACATCCATTACGATGCCCCTGAATGTCAAAATCGCCTTTGAGTATGTTTCACGTACGCCGGCGGACAAACCGATCGTCTGTGCGGCGCTCGCCCAATGGAATTCGGGCAGGACACGGCTCGTACTTGGGGGCCATGGCAAGAGTCCCCTGCTGGCGATGGACGGCACAGAAGCAGAAGGAGTCGAAGCCGCGGCCCGCAACGCCTTTCACGAAGCGACGGATGAATGGGCATCCTCCGAGTATCGGATGGAGGTCGCTGCGACGCTGGCGAGGCGCTGCCTGGAAAGCATACAGTAGGTCACGCTCGGCGAATGCCGTGCGAAGCACCCTTGTGCAACACCCTGCTAAGGGTGCAAAGGGCAGCGTGACGCCCCCATGCAACCCATCCCGTCTTCACTCGCCCCGTTCTTTCAAGAATACGACATTGAAATCGACGGCTTCTCCCCCTTCAACTTAAGGTTGTCGGGATACTAAGCTTTTTCTCTCAAGATGAATGGACGTTTCAACATCTAAACGTTCAAACATGTATAACGCATTATGTTTCCAATTCCATCCAGCGCTGGTACAAAGCAGATAATTCCTCGTGTAACTCCTGTAGACGCTCGACCGCCTGCGTAATTGCTGCGCCTGCCTGCTGATAAAACTCGGGATTTTCCATTTTCGTGTTCAACGCGTGTTGTTCAGCTTCCAGCAGCTCAATCCTTTTTGGCAATTCTTCCAGCTCACGCTTTTCGTTATAACTCAGCTTGCGTGTTGCCGGCTGTGTGTTAGCCTTTGGCGCTATCCGGCTTCTGGAATCAGTCTTCGGTTTGGTCTGCGAAGCGACAGGCCCTTCGATCTGCCTACGCCAGTCATCATATCCGCCCACATATTCATTCACCTCTCCACTCCCATCCAGGACGAGTGTGCTGGTGACAATGTTATTCAGGAAAGCCCGATCATGGCTGACGAGCAATAAAGTCCCTTCGTACTCAAGCAAAAGGTCCTCGAGGACCTCGAGGGTCTCAATATCCAGATCATTGGTCGGCTCGTCGAGGATCAGCAAATTAGCAGGCCGCGTAAACAGACGCGCCAGCAATAGTCGATTGCGCTCGCCGCCCGAGAGAGCAGTGATCGGCGCTCGGACACGCTCACGGGTGAACAGAAAGTCTTCCAGATAGCCCATCAGGTTGCGTACCTTACCATTGATCGTGATCGTATCGCGTCCCTGCCCCACGTTATCCAAAACGGATTTGTTTTCGTCCAGCTGGGCACGCAACTGGTCGAAGTAGGCCATCTCGACATTCGTGCCATGCCGGACTTCGCCCTGTAAAGGCAGAAGTTCGCCCATCAAAATTCGCAGCAGGGTAGTCTTGCCAGAGCCGTTTGGACCAACGATCCCCACTTTATCTCCGCGCTGAATGGTCGTGGAAAAATTACGAACGATCTCTTTATCGCCGAACGAATAACTGACATTCTCCGCTTCGATGACCAGTCTGCCGGAACGATTCTCGGCCGAAATTTGCATTCGCACTTTACTAGACAGTTCTCTGCGTTCCCGCCGCAACTCACGCAAACGCTTCAAGGCACGCACACGTCCTTCATTGCGGGTACGACGCGCTTCAATTCCTTTGCGGATCCATTGTTCTTCCTGAGCGAGCTTTTTATCAAAGACCGCATTTTGGCTCTGCTCAGCAGAAAGCATTTCCTCCTTGCGTTTCACGAACGTGGGGTAATCGCAATTCCAATCAAATAGCTTGCCGCGGTCCAATTCCACAATGCGCGTGGCAAGCCTTTGCAGGAACACACGGTCATGGGTCACGAACAACAGCGTGCCCGCCCAGCGTTTCAGGAAATCCTCCAGCCAGTCAATTGACATGATATCCAGGTGGTTGGTGGGTTCGTCCAATAATAGTAGATCGGGGTTGCGTACCAGACCGCGCGCGAGATAAACACGGCGTTTCAGACCTGCGGATAACATCTCAAACCTTGCGTCCGGGTCCAGGTCCATACGCGAGAGGACCTTTTCCACTTGATGCTGCCGCTGCCATTGATGTTCATCGTCCAAAGTGCGGGATGTCACCGCTTCCAAGCCGCTTTCGACGATTTCCCGCACGCTTCCACTCAACTCTTGAGGCACTTCCTGTGGAAGATACGCCACGCGAATATTCTGCTGATAGGAAATCGTTCCACTGTGCGGTGAGAGGTCACCGCTGATCAATTTCAGCAGCGTGGACTTTCCCATCCCGTTCCGTCCCAGCAAACCTATCCATTCCCCGCTCTCGATTTGTAAGTTGATTTCTTCCAGCAGGAGCGGTCCGCCAAACCCGATGGACGCATCCTGTAAACTGATCAGCGCCATATATCGAAAATCCTTTGTGATAAAGATAGTATTTGAAGGCAAATTGTAGCCGCTTAATTCTCAATTCACCAACATTCAAACACTATCTGCGCAGAGTCTTCCGAAGGTATAATTCTCAATCGAGTCCGCAAGGCAAGGAGATATTTGGAGATCCAGTTTTCACACAAATTGGTTTATATGACAAATCTTGATTATTACAAAATCCTGCGACTAAAATCTTCTGCAACTCCAAAAGAAATTGCTGATGCATATCGGGATCTTTCGATTCTTTACCGCGACAATAAAGATTCAACGTCAAAAGAGATCATGAAACTAATCGACGAAGCGTATCTCGTTTTGCAAGACCCGAGAAACAGGGCATACTATGACCTGGAACAGACGATTAAATTGCCAGAGAGTCAAGATCAAAGCAAATTCAGCGAGGCAGAAAACATCATCAATTCATGGGGAGCGAATTTCACAAACAACGAACAGAAATATATAGATAAGATTCACATGATTAACAAGATTATGCGCGTTGGGATCTTTGTCGTAGGAATAATTTTTGTTTGGTCAGTAATTGCCTTTCGATTTGATATATCATTTTTGTTGGTGTTTGGTATATTGTTTCTCCGCATTATGATCTGGTCAATTTATAGAATAAAAAATCCCCCTCCTGCGCCGGAAGTATGGGGAATCGAATAATCGATGTCCGATCTTCCTCTCAATCAAATCCTGCACGGCGATTGTATCGAGATCCTCAAGTCTCTACCTGAGAACTCGGTCGACTTGATCTTTGCCGATCCCCCCTACAACCTGCAATTGCGCAACGACCTGTACCGTCCCAATATGACTAAGGTGGATGCGGTCAATGATGGCTGGGATAAGTTCGAGAGTTTCGCAGAATATGATGCATTCACACGTGAGTGGCTATCCGCAAGTCAATGTGTATTGAAAGAGACAGGGACTCTCTGGGTGATCGGAAGCTATCACAATATTTACCGCCTGGGCGCAATCATGCAAGATTTGGGATTTTGGATCCTCAATGATACGGTCTGGATTAAATACAATCCTATGCCCAATTTCCGTGGAGTGAGATTTACCAACGCGCACGAGACCTTAATCTGGGCGCAAAAGAAAAAAGGCGCAAAATATACGTTCAATCATCAGTCGATGAAAGCATTGAATGACGATCTACAAATGCGCTCGGATTGGTATTTGCCACTGGTAACGGGCAAACAAAGGATCAAATCCAACGGCACCAAGGCCCACTCCACGCAGAAGCCTGAAGCATTACTGTATCGAATTATCATGGCGTCATCGAACCCGGATGATGTGATCCTTGATCCGTTCTTTGGAACCGGCACGACGGGCGCGGTGGCAAAGAAGCTCGGGCGTAATTGGGTTGGCATCGAACGTGAGCAGAAATACGTCAAGCTCGCGCAGAAGCGTATCGACGCGGTACAGGTAGCAGATCAAGAGGCGCTTAATGTCGAAAAGCGGAAGCAGGCCCGGGTCCCATTTGGAGCGCTGCTCGAAAACGGACTCATCCAGCCGGGTCAGATTCTCTATTTCGCAAAGAATGGCGTCAGAGCAAAAGTCCTGGCGAACGGGCATATTCGTTGCGGTAAGATCACGGGATCCATTCATGGGGTCGCAAAATCCTTAATGGACAATGCACCCGCGAACGGATGGGATCTTTGGTTTTACAAAGATGAAAGTGGGGAAAAAAGAGTCATTAATGAATTAAGAGAGAAATTTAGAAAGTCAAAGGTCTGACGCTTGAGGTTCGGCTTTTGACGAAAACGACCAGGAGAAATATGTCCAAAGCATTTACCCTTGTCCGAGAACAGAATATTCCGGAGCTGAATTCGGTTGCCAAGCTATATCTTCACAAACGTACCGGCGCACGGCTGTTTTCCATCATCAATGACGATGAAAACAAAGTATTTGGGATCAACTTCCGCACCACACCCAGGGATGCGACCGGCGTGGCACATATCCTCGAGCACAGTGTCCTGGGCGGTTCAGAGAAATACCCCGTCAAGGAACCGTTTGTGGAATTGCTCAAAGGCTCGCTCGCGACCTTTGTCAATGCATTCACTTTCCCCGATAAAACCTGTTACCCGGTTGCCAGTCAAAACCTGCAGGATTTCTATAATTTGATCGACGTTTACATGGATGCGGTCCTGCATCCATTGATCAGCGAACAGACTCTGCAGCAGGAAGGCTGGCATTACGAAATTAACGATCCCGGCGAACCGTTAACGTACAAAGGCGTGGTCTTCAATGAGATGAAGGGCGCCTACTCGGCGCCGGATGATCTGATCGATACCTATGTGAAGGAATCGCTCTTTCCCAAACATGTTTATGGGGCTGACTCAGGCGGCGACCCGCGCCATATCCCTGATCTAACCTATGAGAACTTTAAGAAGTTCTGGGAAACCTATTATCACCCCTCCAACGCCTTCATCTTCTTCTACGGAAACGACGATCCTGAAAAGCGTCTCAAGCTGATGGAAGGTTACCTCAAGCCGTACAAGAAGAAAAAAGTAAAATCCATGGTGCCGCTTGCCAGACCGTTCAGACGCCCGAAAAAAGTGGAATACGCCTATGCTGCCGGCGATAGCCAGGACATTGAACAGAAACATTATCTGGTCGTGAACTGGAAATTGCCAGATACCTCCGACCCGGTGCTCAATTTCAGCCTGCGCATCCTCGGTCAGATCCTGATCGGTACCCCCGCTTCTCCGCTCAGAAAGGCTTTACTTGATTCAGGTCTCGGTGAAGACTTGGCGGGCATCGGCATGGAATCGGAGCTGCGTCATTTCATTTTCTCGACCGGTCTCAAAGGCACCCGTAAGCGCCACGCAAAGAAGATCGAGAAGCTGATTTTCGATACCCTCGAATCGCTCGTCCAAAATGGAATTGACCCCGATACCGTCACCGCCGCGCTGAACACGCTTGAGTTCCGCTTGCGCGAGAATAATACCGGTCGTTTTCCACGCGGGATTGCTCTCATGAGGCGTGTGCTGACCACCTGGCTGCATGATGATGATCCATTCAAACTCTTGGCTTTCGAAGCACCTCTCAATGAGATCAAACAGCGCATTGCATCTAATTCGCATTACTTCGAGAATTTGATCCAGACTTACTTATTGGATAACGTTCACCGCTCAACGCTGCGCATCAAACCCGATCCTGAGCTGGGAGAGCGCCTCGCAGAGGAAGAGAAAACCCGGCTGGCAAAGATCCGCCAGTCGCTTAGTGAGAGTCAAATCGCTGGATTGATTGAGAACACGAAACAACTCAAACTCAGGCAGGAGACCCCGGATTCCCCACAGGCCCTTGAAAGACTGCCTGTGCTTAAACTCACGGACCTTGAGAAGAAGAACAAGACCATTCCGATTGAAACCCTGGAACTCCAGGACACCAAAGTCCTCTATCATGATCTGTTCACCAATGGGATCCTCTATCTCGACCTCGGTTTTGACCTGCATGCTTTGCCAACAGACTTACTCCCCCTCACGGAAGTCTTTGCGCGGGCGTTGCTGGAAATGGGGACTGACAGGGAGGATTACGTCAAACTCACCCAGCGCATTGGAAAAAGCACAGGCGGAATCTCAAGCACGGCGCTCACCGCAACAGCCTTTGGGACCAGGGAGAGCGTGGCAAAACTTTTTCTGCGCGGCAAAGCAACTGTGGCACAATCCGCCGAATTGCTCAATATTTTGAAGGATGTGCTGCTGAGGGCAAACTTCGAGGACAAGGAAAGATTCAAGCAAATTGTCCTGGAAGAAAAATCCGGACTGGAATCTTCGCTGGTGCCGAGCGGACATATCTACGTGAATCAGCGCTTGCGAGCGCAGTTCGGCGAGTCGGGCTGGGCAAGGGATCAAATGAGCGGCATTGGGTATTTATTTGCCCTGCGCGATCTGGCGAGTGAGATCGATAAAAAATGGAAATCTGTATTGAAGAAGCTGGAGGCCATGCGCGACACCTTGATCAATCGCAATGCTTTGATATGCAACGTGACAGTTGACGAGGCGAACTGGAATGCATTCAAACCGCAATTCGAGTCATTCCTGTCTGCATTGCCGGCCAAAGAAACAAAGCTTCTACCCTTTGAGGTCCAGCCGGTACCCATAAAAGAAGGATTGGCGGTGCCCTCTCAAGTCAATTATGTTGGCAAAGGCGCAAATCTGTATGACTTCGGTTACGAGTACGATGGTTCCGCAGAGGTCATTGTTGGTTATCTCGGCATGACCTATTTACACGATAAAGTACGCGCCCAGGGCGGTGCCTATGGGGTGTTCTCTGTCCTGGATAACGCCTCGGGCGTCTTTACTTATCTCTCTTATCGTGATCCGAATGTCGCCGCGACGATTGACAACTACGACAAAGCGGCAGCCTTCCTGAAAAGCCTGGACGCGGCGCGCCTCAGCGACAACGAATTGACCAAGGCGATCATCGCGGCGATCGGTGACCTCGATGCCTATCAGCTTCCTGATGCAAAAGGATATACTTCGATGCTGCGTTACCTGACCAATCGCACGGAGGAGCTAAGGCAAAAGACGCGCGATCAAGTGCTCTCTACGAATGGCGAAGACTTTATCGCATTTGGTGAAGTACTCGAGAAAGTGGCTCAATCCGACGCGGTAACTGTACTGGGATCGCAAAATGCGCTCGAGGCCGCGAATGCCGGGCTGGAAATAACGAAGGTGTTGTAGGATTCTGATTCACCCCTCACCCCAACCCTCTCCCTTCTGGAGAGGGAGTCAACAATCCCCTTCTCCTAGCGGGAGAAGGGTTAGGGATGAGGGAGAAATCATAGATATGCAAATTAAAGCAACTCTCGAAGTCATCCCTGCTATATTGCGCCTGGCACGTGACCATCGGCATCCCCTGACACCTGCAGAGGCTAAGATATGGGCACGGGTCAGAAACCGCGGTTTGGGATTTAAGATTCGCCGCGAGCATCCGATTTGGAGATTTATTGCTGATTTCTATTGTGCCGAGGCGAAGCTGGTCATCGAGATAGATGGCGATTCACATGCGGAGTTCGATCAAGAAGAATATGACAGAGCCAGGACCGTCTGGCTGGAAGAACGTGGATATAAAGTCATCCGCATTACAAACGAAGATGTGCACAGACATTTGGAAGATGCATTAAAGGAAATATACTGGACTTGTCAGGAACGAGAAGCCTTTTTACTATCAGTAAGCGAAAGGAATTCGCCATGAACATCACTCTCAAGATCAATGGCATCGAACACACAATTGATACCTCTGCCTCCACAACCTTGCGCGCGGCATTGCGCGGGCTTGGCTTTTATGGCATCAAATTTGGCGATGAACAGGGCCTCTCAGGGGCGGACACCGTCTTGCTGGATGGCAAACCGGTCAATGCAGGCTCCATGCTCGCTGCCCAGGCGGAAGGACATAACATCGTCACAATTGAAGCATTGGGCGAACACCCCGAACAAGGTTGGAAAAAGACCGAAGGTCTGCACCCCTTGCAGCAGGCTTTTGTCGAGTCCGGTGCGATCCAGTGCGGTTACTGCACGCCGGCCCAAATCCTGGCGGCGAAGGCTCTGCTCGACAAGCATCCGAATCCGAGCGAAGGGCAGGTCCGGGAAGCGATCGCAGGCGTCTTATGCCGCTGTACGGGTTATCTCAAACCGGTTCAGGCTGTGTTGAAAGCCGCGGCAGTGATGCGCGGAGATGAGCCGGTCAATTGGGATTCGGTCAATTGGGATTTAGGGAATTGGAGCGACCAGCCACCTGCTGGTCAACCCGGCAGTTCACCAAGTTCACCAGGCTCGCCCAGCGAGCAATTCGCAAAACTATTGACCCGACCGAAAGTGGTGGTCACGCCCCAAACACAAACGTATCAAACTGTCGGCAAACCCGAGAAAAAAGTCGACGCGGTCAAACTCGTGCAGGGCAAGCCTGCCTTCACCGCAGATATGGATATGCGCGGCATGTTGTATGCTCGTGTGCTGAGGAGTCCGCATGCCCATGCACGCATCAAAAACATCGATGCCAGCAAAGCCAGAGCGCTGCAAGGCGTGGCGGCGGTGCTGACCTGGCAGGATATCCCGCGCGTCGTCTATTCCACCGCAGGGCAATCTGACCCAATTCCCGGTCCGCTGGATTCCTTCTCTCTCGACCACAAGGTCCGCTTCGTGGGTGACCGCGTTGCGATGGTCGCAGCGGAAACCCCTGAGATCGCGGAAAAGGCCCTGACTCTGATCGAGGTCGAATATGAAACCCTGGATCCAATCCTGGACTCACGCCATTCCATGGATCCGGACGCGCCTCGCATTCACGATGAGCCTGAGTTCGTTAACTTTGCGGACTCTAACCCGGAAAAGAATCTTGCGGCCGAAATCCGCATTGACATCGGTGATGTAGAAAAAGGCTTCGCCGAAGCAGACGAAGTCTTCGAAGCGGAATACGAAGTACCAAAAGTGCAGCAGGCGCACATCGAGCCGCATGTCTGCGTGACATATTGGGATGAAGATGATCGCCTGGTCATTCGCACCTCCACGCAGGTACCGTTCCATGTGAGACGCATGCTGGCGCCCGTATTGAATCTGCCCGTCAAACGTATCCGCGTGATCAAGCCTCGCATCGGCGGCGGATTTGGCGGCAAGCAGGAAGTGCTCATGGAAGACGTCCCGGCGCACCTGACGATTGCCACAAAACGACCGGTGATCTATGAATACACGCGCGAAGAGGAATTTACCGGTGCGCGCTCCCGTCACCCGATGAAGGTCAGGATGAAGACCGGCGTGAAGCGGGATGGGACGATCACCGCGAATTCAATGTATGCCCTTTCCGATACGGGCGCTTATGGTTGTCATGCACTGACAGTCACGGGCAACACCGGCCACAAATCCATGGCGTTGTATGTTGGCGACGGTGAATATCGCAAGGCGCCCAATATCCGCTTTTACGCAGACGTGGTGTATACCAATACGCCCCCGGCCGGCGCCTTCCGTGGTTATGGCGTTCCGCAGGGATATTGGCCGGTCGAACGCCACATGGAGAAAATTGCGCGTGCCCTCGATCTCGACCCGATTGAATTCCGATTGAAGAATGCGATCCACCCGGGTGAATACCACCCGTTCAGCACCGCATGGAATGAAGGCCGCGAGCCGCGACCCGAGATCGTCCACACGGTTGGGCTGGAACAGTGCGTCGCCCAGGGCAAAGCCGCCATCGGCTGGGATGATAAATTTGGAAATGAAACGTGGCGGCGGGTTGGCAACCCGCCCAACAAAAGAAAAGGTATCGGTGTGGCGATGGTCATGCAGGGCACGGCGATTCCCTACTTGGACATGGGCGGCGCCTCGATCAAGATGAATGATGATGGTTCCTTCAACCTGCTGGTCGGGGCCACCGATCTGGGCACCGGTTCGGATACCGTCCTGGCGCAGATGGCGGCGGAGGTCTTGGGCGTGCCGGTCGAAGATATGATCACCTACTCATCCGATACAGACTTTACGCCTTTTGATAAGGGCGCCTATGCCTCTTCGACCACTTATATATCCGGAACGGCAGCCGTCAAAGCCGCCCAGATCGTGGCGGAGCGGATCAGGATCCGGGCAGCCATGATGTTGGGTCTTCCGGAAGCCGAAGCCTCGCATATTCGCTTATCGAACCGCCGGGCCATCGCGCCTGATGGCAGATCTATTCCCTTGACCGAAATTGCATTGAACGCTTTACACAAAGAAAACCAGGAACAGATCATGGGTGTGGCGAGTTATGTTTCACCGGTCTCGCCGCCTCCCTTCGCAGCGCAGTTTGCAGAAATCACCGTAGATACGGAAACAGGGGCCGTCACGGTGGACAAGCTCGTGATGGCGGTCGACTCGGGCGTGATCGTGAATCCGCTGACGGCCAGCGGCCAAATCGAGGGCGGCATGACCCAAGCCCTGGGATACGCAGTCTGCGAGGAAATGCGTTACGATGCACAGGGCAATGCCATCGAACGTGACCTTGACCGCTATCACATTTTCCGGGCGGATGAGATGCCCGAGCTGGAGACGATCTTCGTCGAGACGTTCGAACCGAGTCATCCGTTTGGCGTCAAGGCGGTGGCAGAGATTCCCATGGACGGCGTTGCGCCGGCAGTTGGGAATGCTATCCTGGATGCAGTCGGCGTGAACGTGGACGAAAACCCAACGACGCCCGAAAGAGTATGGCGAGCCTTAAAAAGCAAATGATTAATGTAACGACCTGATAGTTGATTTAAAAAGTAATCCGTTGGTCGACTGCGCAGCGTGCGGCGTTCTCCCGCCGTACACTTGCACCGGAACGCAAGTGCAGGTGTCGAGACCAAAAAGCACCTGTAAATCTAAGATTTATTGAAAATTTGTGGTCTCGACACTCCCCGGCACTTGCGCCCGGGGCACACCTGCCCTCCCACTCCGCTGCGCTTCGGGGACGCTCCGCAGTGGCGGGGGGTGCCAGGGAGTGCAGGTGTACGCCCTCTAAGAACATTCGGGCTACTCGACCACCGATTATTTATGCAAAGATTACCGAGCTCTGATCCCTTTCAGGGTGCTTCGCAAAGACTTCGGTAGCTTATCGATATGAACCGCACACAACTTTTATACCTGGCGCCTTATCTCCTCTCCCTGGTTTTGTTAGCAGGAATATTTCTATATGCCCTGCGGCATCGCTACGTCCGCGGTGCGAGAATATTTACCTGGCTTATCGCCGGACAAATTCTAACGACCCTGGGGTTCATATTTGAACTGCTCAGTTCCAGCCTGGAAACAAAGATTTTATGGGATACGTTTCAATGGCTGACGGGTTCATTTCTCGTTATTCTGCCCTTTCTGGTTTTTGCCGTTCAATTTTCGGAACATAAACTGCGCTCGCCCGCCTTGACCTGGGGACTGATCCTCACCTTTCTGGGGGTATTCGCCACACTTCTGCTCACCGACTATATTCATCACCTCTTTTATTCAACCCCACGGCTCACTGCAGACTCTCCCTTCCCCGAACTAAAATATGATTTCACCTTTGTGCTTTACGTATATCTCTTATTCTATGTCTACGGCGCAAATTTTTACGGCATCGCCTTGCTGATCAGACGTGCATTTCAACCCCACAATTTATTCCGCCTGCAATACCTGATCATCGCCGGTGGCTTTTTGATCCCTTTGATTTTCTCTTTCTTTCCGCTGGTCGAGATCCAAATTACGCCGCAGCGAGATATTACGCCGATTGCCTCGGCGCTTGGCAGCTTGATCGTGGCCTGGGGATTGTTCCGCTATGGATTGTTCGACATCGCCCCGCTGGCGCGCGAACAAGTGATTGCGAACCTGAGTGATCCCGTGATCGTGCTGGACCCCAGGAATCGGATTATTGACATCAACCAGGCAGCGCTCAGACTCATTGAAAAACAAAGCCCTGAGGTCATCGGGCGGACAACCGATACTGTCTTCGCCAAGCGGCTGTTTTTACTGGAGTTGGTCAACTATCCCTTCGAGCAAAGGAAGGAGATTCCGATCAGGAGCGAAGGCAAGACTTTATTCTTTGATATCAGCATCTCTCATATCCTCGATCCAAAGCGAGTTTTGATCGGTCGTGTGATCACGGCGCGTGATATTACCCAACTAAAAAATTTGGAAAATAACTATCGAAGTTTATCGGAGGATCTGGAGCAGCGCATCCAAAAGCGTACTGAGGAACTGCAGACCACTGCCGAGCATTACCGAAAAATCATAGAAAACCAGACCGATTTCATTGTGCGTTGGAAACCGGATGGCACACGCACCTTTGTCAATGAGGCGTACTGTCGTTATTGGGGCATCACTTATGAGCAGGCACTGGCCATGAATTTTCTCTTTCACGCCGTTGAAGAAGATCGGCCTGCGATCGAAGATAAGATTTCCCGCTTGAATTCAGGTGCGATAGAAGTGGAAACAGAGGTCCATCGCGTGCTCAAACCTGATGGCAGCCTCGCCTGGCAGGAATGGACAGACCGTGCCATCCGCGATGATTGGGGCCAGTTGATTGAAATCCAGTCGATCGGACGCGATATCACCGAACGCAAAAAGGCTGAAGAAAACGTGGCTTGACGGCCAATCGACGCTCAAAGGGACTGCCAAGTCCCGTCTTGCCGCTTTCCCGCTCTCCCGCTTCCAGGGACTGCCAGGTCCCGTTTTTTTTTCCTGCTTCACTGCTACAATTTATGGTGATGACCCATCCTTACCCCGTGTCCAAGCTCTCCCCGATCTGCACACTGCTCTTGCTCGTGCTGGCAGGTTGTATGGCTCCCCGACGCTCGACTGCATTGCCAGAGACATTCACACCTTCCTCGACCGCGACCCAGACGCCGCTACCGCCCACCTCCACTGCGACCGTTGTCCCTTCCCTTACGGCGACGATGCAGCCAACTTCCACGCCCGAGCCGGCTGGCTGCCAGAAGCCGCCCGACGATTACACGCGGGTCCAGGTCAACGGCTGGACCCTCGACCAGCGCACGCTGGCAATGCTGGCTCATGCGCAGGAACTGTACGGCGGCGAGCTGGAGCTCACCGGTTATGCCATCACCCAGGGGAGCTACCACGATAATGGGGCGGCTTCCTTTGGCACGCACCTGGGCGGCGGGGCGGTAGACCTTTCGGTTTTGCGCCGCGGTACCTATACCGTGTTATGGGATGATGTCCCCTCTCTGCTTCATGCTTTACGTGTGGCCGGCTTTGCGGCCTGGCTGCGCGCATACGGAGAGTTGTATGCGGACTCGCCGATCCATATCCATGCCATCGCGATCGGCGACCGGGAACTTTCCTCAGCCGCCGAGGAACAACTCACCGGTCCCGCTGGCTATTTCCGTGGGTATAGTGGTCTGCCGGTCGCAGAGGGCGGCGTCCCTACCCCGGACCGCTATGGTGGACCCCTCCTCTGCCAATGGATGATCGATCTCGGCTATCATGATCTGCGCTAGCCCATATCTTTGCATTTGAGGGATTGACATTTCAATTCAGCTTCTTAGTAACCCGCCTTCTATATTTGGGGGTCATTTTGGCATTAGGTTCAAAGCGAAGGATGAGCGAAGGATCAGCGAATTCAGAGCGAATTCATATTTTCAGAAGGACGCTGGTTATACGCTGTTTTATACCGCCATATCTGGGGGCTTGTACTGTACAAATGCAATACCGCATAACTTGCTATGGCTCTTCTGGTTCTGGCGGCATGATCATCAGGCCCGAAGTTCTTAGCCACGGATGTCACGAATTTGCGCGGATTGGTCAAAGGGTCAGTGAAAATCGGTGAAACACCTGCATGGTTTGCTAAGCAAACCACGTGCGGTGCAAGTGTCCGTGGCAAGGGTTGGGAGATTCCTATCCAGGACGGGAGCGCTGAGAAGCCATCGTAGTAACTTTTGCGGTACTGCCACAAATGACTTGCCAGACAGATACCATCCCGCCCTGCGATCAAAGGAAGCACCGCAAAGCGGTAGGTTCATGGAGGCCAAGTTGACATGCACTAGACTTCATAACCAACAAAGGCAAGATATAATCGAATTGGAAAAGGAGAGAGCTATGGCGCACGCAGAAGGAAATATAACGATTAACCGGCCTAATGAATAAAGTCTTTGTGATCGGGCACGTCAATCCTGATACCGACTCCATTGCCTCTGCCATGGGATATGCCTGGCTGTTGCGTGCCCGCGATGGAGTGGATACGGTCGCGGCACGTGCCGGGGCGCTCAATCCCCAATCAGCCTGGGTATTAAAACAGCTCAATCTCGAGCCGCCCATGCTGCTCACCGATGCGTCCCCCCGCTTCGAGTCGGTGATGCAAAGATTGGATAGCATACGCCCCGAAGCACAGCTTGGCATGGCATGGACTCTCGCCAGCCGCACGGGCGGTGTGGCGCCAGTGGTGGACGAAGATGGCAAACCCTACGGCATCATCAATGGCTTTAGCCTCTTCAAATATTTTTCAGAAACACTGGG
>DATGYJ010000260.1:0-12429 GCA_035298105.1 Anaerolineales bacterium
CGGCGTTCCTGCTGGAAGCTGATCCGCCACGGAATAAATGCGGGTGACATCTAGAGACTCTTCGATGCTCATCTCAGGCAGAATGCCCGGCATGGCACGCGCGAGTAATGTTTTTCCAGCTCCTGGAGACCCGACAAGAAGCACGTTGTGACCCCCTGCCGCTGCCACTTCCAATGCACGCTTGACGTGTTCCTGTCCCTTGATCTCACTGAAATCGGTTGGGACGAATAGAGGCTCAAGTTCCACACCGGAGGGTTGGTAAGGCTCAATACAGCGGCGACCCGCCAGATGCAGGTAAAGATCTGCCAGCGATTTCACCGGGATCACTTCGAGATCTGGGATCAAGGCGGCTTCGGGCGCATCGACTTCGGGCACGAACATGCGCTTGAAGCCATTGGCCCGGGCAGTCGCCGCCATGGGCAAAACACCGCGCGTGTGACGTACCACTCCATCCAATGAGAGCTCGCCCACAACAATTGTGTTTTCCACCGCTTCATGCGGGAGAAAGCCGGCTAAGATCATGACCCCCAGTGCAATGGGCAGATCATAAGCCGGTCCCTCCTTGCGAACCGCGGCAGGTGCCAAATTAACCACAACCCGATGACGTGGAAAACTCAGACCTGCATTCTTTACCGCAGTCTGAACACGTTCGCGGCTTTCTTGTACAGCCGTATCAGGTAAGCCAACAATCGTGACGCCAGGCAGTCCGTTAGAGTAATCTACTTCCACTTCTACGATGACGCCTTCAAGGCCGAGCACAGCACAGGAGTAGACGCGCGCAAGCATAAGGTGAGATCCGATGAGATGAATGGAAAGGTCAAGCCAAACGACGCAGTTGAAAGAATTTGGGCCGCAAAGGAAAGGTCTAGCCTTTCAACGCACCAGCCATTAACCCGCGTAAGAAGAACCGGCCCAGGAAAATGTAAACGACCAGCGTGGGCAGCGCCGCCAGAAAGGTAGCTGCCATTAAAACGTTCCATTGCACCAACTGGCTGCCCGCCAGGTTGTTGAGCGCCACGGTCACCGGCCAATGGGATTGGTTGGTCAGGATCACGGCAAACAGGAATTCATTCCAGGCCTGGGTGAACTGCCAGATGATTACCACGGCAAAGCTGGGTCCCGAAAGCGGCAGCATAATGTGGCGATAGAGACCTAACAAACTCGCCCCATCGATGCGACCGGCTTCCAGGATCTCGGTCCCGATCCCTGCATAGTAATTGCGAAAGATCAGGGTCGTGATCGGAATGCCATAAATAATATGCACCAGGATCAGACCCGGGATGTCGCCATAGAGCTTGATGGCCTGCATGAACTTGACCAGCGGGATGAGGATGCTTTGGTACGGAATGAACATGCCGAACAAGAGCAGGGAAAAGATCAAGTTCGAGCCGCGGAACTTCCACTTGGAGAGCAGATATCCGTTCAAGGAACCAAGCAGGGAGGAAAGGATCGCCTCCGGGATCACCATCAGGAGACTGTTTTTCAAGTTAGGCGCAAGCTGCTTGTAGCCGGCAATGAAGTTTTCGATGTGCAGCCCGCCGACCGGCAGGTTCCACATGGTCTTGAGGTCGACCTGGTTGATAGGCTTCAACCCGGTCAGCACCATCAAATATACTGGCAGCAAAAAGAATACTGCCAGGATGAGCAGAATGACATAGAATAAGAGATTGGTCGCGATTCGCCGGTTCATATCTCGGCTTCCGTGCGCAGATTTTGGATCAGATAGGGGACGACCAGGACCGCCACACTGACTAACATCAGGATACCTATCGCTGCGCCCTGGGCATAGTTTGTACCATCGAAAGTCGTTGTCCACATGTATATGCCCGGGACATCCAGGCGCAGATCTTTATGACCCAGCGCTACGATCAAATCAAAGATCTTCAGGGACATGTGACCCAGGATGATCATGGCACTCAGGGTCACCGGCTGCAGCATGGGCAGGATAATATAGCGGTAGATCTCGAATTCCGTCGCCCCATCCACCCGGGCAGCCTCCCGGATCTCCTCTGAGACGCTGCGGATCCCGCCCAGGTACAGCGCCATGGTGAAACCGGCCAGCTGCCAGACAGCCGGAAGAACCGTAAATGCCATTCCCCAGGGTTGAGGCGAAGAATGCCACAGGCTGATCAAAAAGTCGAGATGAAGGGACTTGAAAATGAGATTAATCCCGGTGGTGCGGCTACCCGTTGCGGGATTCATTAACCAGCTCCAGACCACACCGGAAGCAATGAACGAGATCGACATGGGAAACAAAAAGATGCCGCGGAAGAGCGCTTCTCCCCGAAGCTTTTGATCTAACAGAATGGCCAACCCGAGCCCGAGAAGGAGGCAACCGGCAATAAAACCAACGGTGAAGACGGCCGTATTTCGCACATCAATCATAAAGCGCGTATCATGGAACAGGTAAATATATTGCTGTAAGCCGACCCATGTGTAATCTGGTAATAAGCCTTTCCATTTACTGAAGGAAACTCGAATGGACCAACCGATAAACATATAAACAAAAATAGCGATCGCTACAATGGATGGCAGAAGCAGCCCCACGGAAAGGAGCGTCTCATTTTCGAATATTGTAATAATCGTGAGCACGCCAGCATAAAATACCAGCCCACCGATCAGGATGCCAATCGAGGTGATATCTCCTCCGGCAATTTTAAGTGGTGTTCTTGTCAGCGTAAGAACGGAGGCAGCCCCCACGAGCAGCAGAATAATTGCTAGAATGATTTTTGATAACTGAGGCTTCAAACTGCGCATCATCAATAGCCTCTCCTTCTGTGAAGTTTTTCCAGCCAGATGATATTATAAAACAATAGTAGTCGAATCTATAGCTGTCAAGCTTCTATCCATCCAGGTGCGTGAGATATCTTTATTCCAAATGGGCGGCTGATCCAGCCGCCCATTCTCTTTCTTAGCGCGAAAACCCTGACTACTTGCAAGCACCGTCCGATTTACAGGCATCGACAAGTGCGGTTTGGAAGTCAGCCACCTTGGTCGGGTCTGCCACAAACACGCCCAGGGCAGTTGCGACCTTGCTGTTCCAGGAGGGATTACCAACAACCTCGTGCGTTAAGCTGCCAACGACCTGGTTGCTGGCCCAATCCTTGGCTGCGTTCTGCGAATATTCGCTGAACAGACTCTGGTCACAGTCGGTGCGGGCGCAGATCGAGCCCTTGAGGGGATTGAAGGCTTCCTGGCCTTCCTTCGAAGCCGCGACCGTCAACCAATCCGTGGTTCCTTGGGTATTCTTGTTACCCACCGGCAGAACGAAGCTATCCGCCAGAAATACGAATATGCCTTGTGTCCCTGGAGGAGAGGTCCAATCGAAGTCGGTGTGAGGTGTCAAAGCAAGTCCATTGGGAGCTGGGTTGGCAAAGTAGCCGTACGCCCAATCACCCATGATATTGAAGGCTGCATCTCCATTGGTCATTAGCTGAGCGGCCGGCTGCCAGTCAGACAGGGTGGCAGCATCACTGTTGGTATACGACAATGCCTTGGCATAGTTGTTGAGCGCTGTCGTAACATCGGCGCTAGCCCAATCCGTTGTGCCATCCCACAGGCCAGCCCAACCATCCGCGCCCAGCGTGCCGATCATGACATTCTCGAACAGGTGCTCAGCAGTCCAGGCAGGTCCGAGGGCCAGGCAGGTCTTGCCCGCGGCTTTGACCTTGTCGCAGGCGGCGAAGAAATCATCATAGTTCTTGAATCCGCCGTCTGGGATGGTAACACCCGCGTCGCTCAAGACCTTCGGGTTGTACCACATCACATTCGAGCGGTGGATATTCACAGGCACCGAGTACGGATGGCCATCCTTTGAAATCAGGGGCAACAGCGCCTTGGGAAGCACATCTGCGAAGCCGCTCGATTTGAAGAAATCATCCAGCGGCTGAATCTGTTTGGCGTCTGCATAAGCGAAGGTCGCTTCCCCGGCATGCGCCTGCCAGGAATCCGGCGGATCTCCACCTTGAAGTCGGGTCGCCAGCACAGCCTTTGCATTGGTTCCGGCACCGCCTGCGACAGCCGCATTGACAAACTCAACATCGGGGTACTTTTGGTTGAAGATTTTCACCATGGCAGCCAGGCCATCGGCCTCGCCGGGGCCAACCCACCATGAAAAGACCTCGACCTGACCGGCCCCAGGCGCTTGAGTAGCGGCCTCAGTTGCAGGCTGGGTAGCAGGCATTTCAGTGGCAGGCATTTCCGTTGCGGGAGGCTGAGTAGCAGGAGGTTGAGTAGCAACTGGCGTGGGAGCAGGACCACAGGCCGCAAGGATCATTACTGATACGACCAGCATAGCCATCAGGCTATACCACATTTTTTTAGACATCTTTTTCTTCTCCTAGTCAAATTTTTGAAACCGTGTAATCAGATCATCCTATTCACTTGTAAAATTAAACATCACCTCCTTTCGAGTGAGGACAACTTTTAAAAATCAACGAAACAAATCCGTTCTTTCAAATGGAGTTGTTTCGCCTTAAAAAGATAGAGAGTGCGCGCACGAATGATCGGGCTGATTACGCATGATCCCTCGGTTGGTTAAATTTGAAATCATAAATAAAGGGAGCGTGTTCGCAAATTAAGACTCCAGCGTTCTGTTTCGGCGTTGGGCGCTGAAGATCAGTTGTCGAACAAAACTATTATATGACGAATATAAGCTTTGTCAATGCAATCATTTCCCCATGCCTGCAAGGGTCAGAGCGCGATAGTGAAAAGAACTGCACAATCTTTCAAGATCAGCAGCCATCCACGCAGCGCCAGGTTCCTGGGATCATCAGGATGCGATCAGCCTTTGAGCGCTCCAGCCAAAACACCGCGGATGAAGTATCTGCCGAGGAACAGGAAGAACAACAGCGGGACAGCAACGGTCAATAGGGAAGCCGCCATTTGCAGGTTATAAGGAGAGATTGTGCTGCCTTCCGTCATCGCCATTGCCACTTGAACGGTCTGCGTTTTTGGGGTGACCAGCGTCAGCGCGATAAAAAATTCGTTCCACACCTGTGTGAAAATGATAATAGCCACCGAAGCATACGCCGGCAGCGAGATCGGTACAACAATATTGAAAAATGTTTGGATTCTGGAGGCGCCATCCATTTCGGCAGCTTCTTCCAACTCACGTGGAATGCCCAGGAAAAACGTCCCCATGAGTACCGAAGCCAGGGGTATGTTGATGATCAGGTAACACAGGATCAAGCCAAGGTGCGAGTTGATCAACCCGGTCTTGGCCGTGATTGTCGTCAGGGGAATGATCACGGCTTGGTAAGGCAGGTAAAGAGCGATACCGACCAGGATGAAGAGCACCCGCGCAAAGCTCGAGCGGGTCCGGCTCAGATAATATCCACCTAATCCACCGAAGAAAGCCGCGAGAGCCGTTACAGCGCTCGTGATGATCGTTGAGTTGAGGATCGGTTTCGACATCGGGATCAGGAAATTCCGGCTTCCGAATAATGCATCTCTATAATTCTGACCCTGCAACTGGTGAGGCAGCGTGAGATAGGTCCGCTGCGTCACTTCCGGCAGAGTCTTCAGTGAGTTGTTGACCATCACGTAGATCGGCAAAAGATAGACAAAGGTCAGGACAACCAGGACTACCAGGACGGTGATTTTGAGGGAGAGGCTTCGATTTTTCATAAAAAGCACGGCATGGATACCCTACCACTTGTGGTATGGGACGCAAAGCGAATGCCGCCTCCTATCTTTTCAATATATTGAAGTTGTGATACAGTCCACGCATGAAGTTGATCGCTCAAGTAAAACTTCTTCCTACGCCCCACCAGGCGAATGCGCTTCGCAAAACACTTGAAGTAGCGAATACAGCCTGCAACTACATCAGCAATCAGGCGTGGGAAAACAAAACCTTTCGTCAATTTCCTTTGCACAAACTCACCTATCGAGAGACACGGGAGCTGTTCCAGCTTTCTGCCCAAGTGGTGGTTCGCTGTGTTTCCAAAGTCGCCGATGCTTATAAGGTTGACCGCAAGACAAAACGCATGTTCAAGCCACATGGCGCAATTGCCTTCGATAACCGCATCTTGTCTTACAGTCTCGAACGAATGGAAATTTCGATCTGGACCATGGAAGGCAGGCAGAGAATTCGTTTTACGGCTGGTAAACGCCAAATGGAATTGTTGAGCGGGCAGCGTGGGGAAAGCGATCTGTGCCTGGTCAAAAGCAAGTTTTATCTGCTCGTCGCTTGTGATGTGGAAACACCTAAACCGATTGATATTGAGGGCGTTCTTGGCGTGGATTTGGGGATTGTCAATCTTGCATCGGACAGTGATGGCAAGAACTTTAGCGGGGCGGATATCGACCGAAACAGGCGCATCTTTGAGCATCGCAGAAAGAACTTGCAAAAGAAGGGTACGAAGTCTGCAAAAAGAAAACTCAAAAAGCTTTCTGGAAAGCAAGCACGTTTCCAGAAGCACACCAACCACGTAATCAGCAAATGTCTCGTTGCCAAGACGCAATACACTCAGCGGGCTATCGCTCTGGAAGATTTGAGCGGGATTCGTGAGGCAAAGGTTAGACGCAAGCAGAGAGCGAGACATGCGAATTGGTCGTTTTATCAGCTTCGTCAGTACATCGAGTACAAAGCAGAACGCGTGGGAATTCCTGTGGTTTTGGTTAATCCACGCAATACCAGTCGGACTTGTCCTGAATGTGGTTATGCTGATAAAGCAAATCGTGTCTCTCAAAGTTTGTTCTCCTGAGTATTCTGTGGCTTCTCTGCATCTGCAGATACTGTCGCGGCGGTGAATATCTCCGCCAGGGCTGCCGTAAACCTGCCAATGGTCTCGAACCAATCTGGTTCAGGGACAATGTCCCGTCCGCTTGCGGCGGGGTAGTTTACTCGAACCACTTCTTGAAGGCATAAAGGGTATATGGAATGACGAGAATGAACGCGATCAGAAAGATGATCACGCCAATCGCGGCACCGGCTGAGGCCAGCCGCTGATCATAAGTAGTGACGATCATGTTCGTCGCCAGCACATCGGTCGCGATGCCGGGACCGTTTCTCGTCACAATCCAGACAATGTCAAACACCTTGAGGGAGCTAATCAGCAAGAGCGACACTAACACCAAAATACCTGAACGAATATTCGGGATGATCACGGAGAAAAGAATCCGAGGCTTGGAGGCTCCATCTACCGTAGCCGCCTCGATCATTTCCTGCAACTCGGTGGTGCGAAACGAGGATTGGATGATAATGACGGAAAAACCCAGATACTGCCAGATAAAGATCACGATCAGCCAATAGGTAGCTGTGCTCGGATCATTTGTAAACGTCAACGGAGAATGTATCCCGAGCGACCTCAGGATGGTATTAAACACGCCTCTATCCGGCTGGTACATCCACGACCAGATCGTTCCGGTGACTACGAATGACATGGCGACGGGATAAAGGATCAGCGTTCGGACATAGGATTCTACGCCGCGAATAGGAGCTAATTCCAATAAATAAGCCAGGAAAATTGCTGCCACCGCAGTTGGGACCACCCCCAGGATGAGCCATTTCAAATTATTCTGCACATCAACCCAGAAACGACCCTGACGAAACAGGTACGCGTACCATTTCAACCCGGTAAAAGTGTAATCTGGAGCGGTACTGACCCAATTTCCCATGGAAACGTAAAAATTCCAAATCAGCGTTCCATACAGGATCAACAGAAACACTAACAGTGGCAGTGTAAAAACCAGGAATTCGGCCGCATGCGCTCGCCGCCTCTGACTTTCTCGTATCTTTTTGGTTTTCGTTGCAATCATTTTGACACTTATTCCAGCTAGAAAATTCCTGATCAGAAGAATTATTTCTTACGTGTCTAAGTCAGGTAGGGATACATGTGCATCACGCATCCCTACCTGCTGTTTAGAGGCAATTCGTTGTTATTTATCGCTTACGGCCATTGATACCAGGCCGCGCCCTCTTTGACATTGAAGGTCGTCATCATATCGGCCGTCTGCTGGATCGTTCCAGCCACATCCGGCTTCGCAGCGGCGAAGAAGGACGAGATGATGACCCGGTATTGCACTTGTGCAGGGTTAGGCAGAATGGTGCCGTGCTGATCCATGATCAGCTTATCGGGGTTCTTGCTCACATAATCCTGCATTTCCTGGCGAATGGGATCTGGGAACTTCATCGGATCGATGTCTGTGCGGGCGAAGAGTCCGCCCTGGGTGACATCGGTCGGGATCTGCAGCTCAGGTGAAGCGACCACGTTCAGCCAATCCTGGCACTCGGTTGGATCGGGAGCGCCGACTGTGCAGCCATAGGTATCGGGGTGGAACAGCAGGATGCGCTCAGGCTTGGTGGGATAGTTCACCGCGCCAAAGTCAACACCCGGCTGCCAGTTGGAACCTTTGATGAAAGCGCCAATCGCCCAGGTGCCCATGATGGTCATCGCAGCCTGTCCGGCGCCTACTGCGCTGACGGCTTGATCCCAGGTCAGGCTCGAGTGATCATTCATGTTGGAATACTTCTGCAGGGCCGCGAACTTCTGAAGCGATTCCTTGAAGATCGGATCATTGGCTACATCCACTTCGCCCTTGAAGAACTTGACGTAATACTCAGGACCACCCAGTTCCATCATGATGGTATCGAGCACAAAGACATCCGACCAGTTGTCCTTCGAGCCGACTTCCAGGCAGACCATGTCGGGCTTGGATTTCTTGATCGCATCGCAGGCCGCAATCAGGTCATCATAACCGGTCGGCGCGCTGATCTTTAGTTCATCGAACAGCTTCTTGTTGTAATACAGGATGTTCTCCAGGTGCATGTTCAATGGAACGGAGTATGGATGCCCATCGATCGTGACTGCATTCAGCAGCGGCTTCGGGATCTTATCGCCGTAGCCGGTTGATTTGTAGAAATCATCCAGGGGCTGCAAAACACCGCTATCTACGTAGTCTTTCAACTCTGCGCCGCCGAGAGTCTGGAACGTATCCGGCGGGATGCCGGCGGTAATGCGGGCTTTCAGGACCACTCGATGCTCGGTGCCGCCGCCTCCAGGAACCGGGTTCTCAACCAACTGGATATCCGGGTAGGCAGCTTTAAGGGCTGCGAACATGGCATCCGCGGCTTCGCGCTCACCGGGTGCAGTCCACCAGTGGAAGATCTCCAGCTTCTGCTCCTTAGGCTGAGGGGTCGCTGTGACAACGACTGGGACCTGCACTTCTTTCGTCTGAATAATCGTCACCGGTGTAGCAGCAGGCGCTTGGCCGCAAGCCGAAAGTACCATTGTGGCTACGGCAACGATGGCGATCAGGCTAGACCACATCTTTCTAGACATCTTATTCTTCTCCTTTTGTGTTTTTGGTAACGGATGAGCATAATATTCAGCTGGTTCTTCAGGTCGTGGCACCTCCTTTGCAATGGCGATCGCAGTTTCATGCGAGTCAGGAGTTCTGAACCATTTAGTTCTAAATGAATATTTCCAGAGTCAGGCGGAACTGGCACGGATAATCAATTCGGGCTCGATCAGAGTTACTGCCGCTTCGATATAGCCTCTTTGCTGCCGGCGGGCTTCGATCATTTGATGCAGGTTCTGGACCGCAATGTGGCCTACATTGACCAGCTTCTGATAGATCGTTGTCAGAGGGGGCCAATAAAATGCAGATTCAGGAGAATTATCAAAACCGACAATTGCCACGTCAGCGGGGATGCGCCGTCCCAGCTGGTGTAGCGCTCCTAAAGCTCCCAGAGCGATCTGGTCGCTGGATGCAAAAACGGCGTCGATATCTGGCGTCTGTTTCAGAAGCTGCTGCATCGCTCGCTCCCCGCCCGCCGCTGCCCAATAGCTTTCGACAAAAGATGTGGCTGGTAAACCGGCTTCCTCCAGAGTGCTCTTCCATCCGGCAAAGCGTTCCCTGGCTTCCCACCAGGCTTTGGGACCCGTAATCATTCCTATCTTGCGGCGCCCCTGGTCAATCAAATGTTGTGTTGCCTGCCGGGCGCCACTAAAATTATTGACTGCGGCTATCGTTAGGCCCGGCTGTGATTGCATGCTCAGAAACACAATGGGAGGTAATCTGTCCAACAGGCCAGGCTTTAACCATTTGCGATTATCGTCTACCTCTGGTACAGCCCATATAATCCCATCTACGCGGCGGGCGAGCAGAGTGTCCAAAATTCGATCGGAATTGAGATCGTCCGGTTGGCTTACCAGACTGAGGAACAATGAATAGCCAAGCTCGTCCGCCTGCTGTTCAATCCCGATCATCATGCGTGAAGGACCGAAGTATTCAATTCCCCAGGCAATGACAGCCAAAGTATCGGTGCGGCGGTTCACCAGGCTGCGCGCCAGCACATTGGGGCGGTACCCGAGCTCATCGATTGCGGCCTGAACACGCTGCCGCGTTGCCTCAGAAATCTCGCCCTGATTATTTACAACCCGTGAGACGGTCTTGATTGAGACGCCGGCTAGGGATGCCACATCCTGCAGAGTAACATATGGAGCATTGTTCACTGCGCGCGGCGTTTGCTCTTCGACAGGGTCTTCGCTCATGGAACTTCTTAGGAGAAACAGTTTTTTGAAAAACGGAGGGAAAAGCGCTGTCGTCATCGGTGACGACAACGCTGTCATTGAATATAGTACAACTTTCTATATCCAATGTCAATCATTTCCTGGCCCTTTTCGATTTTTTGGATATTATTCTGATAACACAAGTTGCCTAACCGATCTTCCCTGCTCGAGCGACCGTTCCCGGCGGCGTGGACGCTCTCAAAAAGAGATCCAAATTTTGTTCAAAGTTCAGTTTCTTTTTGATCCCGACCTGCGTAGAGGAACAGCAAACCATCACAGCGCGAATAAAAAAATAAGATCGTTGACATTCGTCCCGGTTGGACCCGTCATCAATAGATCTCCCAACGCCTCGAAAAATGGATACGCGTCATTTCGGGACAAATGGCTGGCTGCATCCAATCCAAGCGACTCAGCCCGTTGGGCGGTTTCACCGGTTACCACTGCACCCGCTGCATCCGTAGGACCATCATCTCCATCGGTCGCCAGGGCGATGAGTACGACATCCTTCAAGTCAGCCAATTCGGTGACCGCAGCCAGCGCTAATTCCTGATTCCTCCCCCCTTTGCCCTTTCCCCTTAGTGTGACTGTTGTTTCTCCGCCTGCAATCAAACAAAAGGGAGCTGGTCTTCCTGAACTCTCTATTCGTAAGCGTTGAGCCAATTCATGTCCCACCTGGCGCGCTTCCCCTTGTAATTCATTGCTCAGGATCTGGGCATAGAAGCCTTCATCTTCTGCTTGCTTCAAGGCGGCTTGCGCGGCAAGTTTGTTATCGCCGACGATGATGTTTTGAACGCGAGCAAAAATGGGATTATCTGGTTTCAGAGTCTCACGTTTTTTTGTACCACGGAGCCACTGAGTCACGGCGTCCAGAGAAAAGGAGTCTACGCCTCTCTGTGTCTCCGGAGCTAAAGAAGGAAAATATTTTTCTAAGATTCCCAGCGCATCTTCTTTCGTGGTTGGGTCGGGTGCAGTGGGACCGGATGCAATCGCTTCCAATGGATTCCCGATCACATCGGACAAGATCAGGCTGATGATCTTTGCTTTGCTAGCACGCGCCAACCCTCCACCTTTGAGGCGGTCAAGCTGGCGGCGCAGCGTGTTGATCTCACCAATGCGAGCCCCGCTGGCTAACAGAAGATTGGTCAGTGTCTGCAAATCTTTCAGGGGCACATACGGCGCCGTGACCAGGGCCGAGCCGCCTCCTGAGATCAGACATACCAATGTATCCTCTTCTTTTAAAGAAGTAACAAACTCCAGGACGCGTTCCCCTGCTTGAAGCGAGCGCGCGTCTGGAACAGGGTGTCCGCCTTCGATCACGGAATATGGCCTTCGACTGAGTCCCGAAGCGAACTTTGTGACGGCCAGCCCGCCTGAGAGTTGGATCTGCCCGGCGAGCGCGTCCATCATCGGGATCGCCGCCTTCCCAATCCCCAGACCGAACACACGCCCTTCTATCGAATGTGGAAGATGCCGCTGCACGGCTTTGAAGGGGTCCACAGCCTCCAGGGCAGCTGCTAACGCCCGCATGAGGCGTACGTCTTGCAAGCTGTGTGTGGCAAAACGGTTCAGTTCCATATCTGTTATCATAACAGAAACATTTTGTGGAGAGACAATGTCGAAACCAAAAGTATTTGTCACGCGCCTCATTCCTGAAATGGGTTTAGAGATCATTCGAGACTTTTGCGAGGTGGATTTATGGCCGGATGAGCTGCCGCCCGCCCGGGCTGAATTATTGCAGCACGTGCGCGGGATAGAAGGGCTATTGTGCCTGCTCACTGACCGGATCGATGGGGAGGTGATGGATGGAGCCGGAGGGCAATTGAAAGTGATCAGCAATCATGCAGTCGGCTTTGACAATATTGATGTGAGCGCGGCCACCGCCCGCAAAATTCCGGTTGGCAATACCCCCGAG
>DATGYJ010000261.1:0-5265 GCA_035298105.1 Anaerolineales bacterium
CGCCAGTTCGATCCACCAGACACCCTCCTGATCGCTGTCCACTAGATCCGCCGCAACTTGAAGGGCGAGGCGCGTTTTCCCACAGCCGCCTGCACCCGTCAGCGTAGTGAGCCGCGATTCAGACAATCGCCGCTTCACCTCCGCGATCTCGCGCCCACGTCCAATAAAACTACTTAACTGAATCGGGAGGTTATTCATGGATCGTTCGAGAACGCAGACAGAGTTTAGAAAGCATGTGTGTTATAACCAGCCTTTTTCCCTGGCGAGATATGCGGCCTCCATGCGATTGTGCGCATTGAGCTTTTGAATCGCTGTGGAAAGATGGTTGCGAACAGTGCCCTCAGATAAGTAAAGTTGCAGAGCAATATCCGCAATACTGGCACCGTCTAAAGATGCTCTTAATACATCGCGCTCACGGGCCGTGAGCGGATTATCTCCGTCGCTCAAGGCTGAAAGAGCGAGTTCCGGATCAACAACCCGTCCACCGGCCATCACACGCCGGATTGCTATAGCCAATTGGTCTGCCGGCGCATCCTTGAGCAAAAACCCAACAGCGCCACTCTCCATCGCCCGACGAAGATAGCCGCTACGCCCAAATGTTGTGAGAATTACAACTTTGCAGGAAGGTAGATTCTCGGATAATGCCTGAGCTGCGCTTAATCCATCAGCGCCTGGCATCTCGATATCCAGCAAAGCCACATCGGGCTGGGATCGAATAGCTGTGGGCAGCACTTCTTTCCCATCTGAGACTTCCGCAACCACATCCAGGTCAGGCTCGAGGCGTAAAAGGGCCGCCAGTGCTCCGCGCACCATAGCTTGGTCTTCAGCCAGCAAGACTCGAATCTTGGCCGTCATCGTACCTCCCCGGATACACCTACTTTGAGTGGCAGGTCAACCAACAGCCGAAAGCCAGGGAAACCTGCTTTGGATTGCGGACCTGCTTCAAGATGGCCATCCTGTTTTGCAACTCGTTCGGCAAGGCCGGAAAGACCGCTTCCTGGTTGATTTGCCATATTGTTTTCAGGCGGATAACCATCATTACTCACTTCGACGCGCGCATGTTGATCAGTAGAGGTGACGCGGATGAGACAATGCTGGGCGCGGCTGTGTCGTATAACGTTCGTCACGCCCTCGCGCACCACCCATCCCAACACATTGTCAATCTCTGATGAAAATACCGGGGCTTCATATTCTATACCGCATTCAATCCCTGCTGCTTCCAGAATCTGGCGAGCAGCATCCAATTCACCTCGTAGAGTCTGCTGGCGATATCCAGCAACGGCTTCTCGAACTTCGCGTAATGCCTGGCGCGCGATGCGTTCCACTTCTCGAATCTCCTGTTCCGCGGTAAGAGGTTCTTTTTCCAATAAACGTCCGGCAAGTTCACTCTTCAATGTGATCAAAGAAAGAGTATGCCCAAGCAAGTCATGCAAATCACGCGCCATCCGCAAGCGTTCTTCTGTCACCGCCTGGTAAGCGAGTTCTGCGCGTGCATGGTGCAACTCACGCAGGGCGTCAGACAACCGTATAAAACCGATCATATCCAGACCAAGCCCACGCACTAACAGGGCAAGCGGTATGATTTGCAACCAGTCAGCCGAAGCAATATCTCTGCCCATGCTGATACTAACTCCCAAGGTTAGCAGTGTAAGACCCATCACAATTGTGGCTGCACGGCGAAAAGGAAGCGTGATTCCGGCGATAGCACCGACCCCGATAAAAAGCCAAAGGAATGAGCTTCCGTATAACCTGCTTAGAAATAGTACGAGGGCAGTGAGTGTGATCTGCAAAGCAAGCGATTTTCTTAGGCTCAAACGCGAGCGGCCCCGCTCATTCAGCGGATGAGGCCACATGACCCAGAAATAGGTAGCTGTGAAAATCACCAATCCGGACGTCCCGATCAACAGGCGCAATCCAGATGGATGGGTCTGTATCAGCGCCAGAATTGGAAAAACCAGACATACGAGCCAGAAATAGGCATACAGTCTCCATACCCGCACTGAGATTCCACTGGCAGCAACGATCTCTCTTAAGTCCGAAGCCTCATTGCGCTCACTAAGAATCTGAGATCGCGTCCGCTCCATCTTTCCTTCATTCTCTGCTAAATGCAGCATATCAAAACTCCGCACAAAACATTCAGGGTCCGTGTGAAGCATTCTACCATTCCTCGATCATTGAGCTTTATGATCGACGTGGTAAGGATCTGCACCTCATGAGATTATTTCATAATTTGTTTGAGATGAAAGTTAAAATGTCTGATTTCATAGTGGAATAATTCCCGGACCGTCATGAAATCATTGAAATTGGAATCCCACTTGGTCGGATAGTACATCCCGCGTGTCCATTCCCTATCATTTATGCTATCAATTTGCTTCAAGACAGAGAAATGAGCTCGATCATAAAGTTTAGCAAGCCTCTGGTATGTAAACACGCGGGCCTGCATTCGGGCACCAAGCGCATTCACCCAATTGAACGGGACGGTACCGGCATTTAGCAGGGCCGCGAAAAGCCTCGACGTCCACCTCGGGAGATAGCCCCACAGCCGCGTCATGGGAAGTAAGACATTCAAGATGATCAATCCAAAGAGCATGTGGGCAAGAATCTCGCCATTTGTCCATCCTGGATTGCGACTTCTCTGGGGCAAGTCATCTTCTGACAGCGAATCAAGAAGATTATGGAAAGCTATCCGTGCAGATTCAAGTTCTCTACGGATAGTGTCTTGGGTTGTTTGAGATTCGTTTTTCAGCATGAGTACTAAACTAACTTCCTTGAATTCTGTGGTTTCAGGAAGTACAACTCAAGAAAATAGAAGATGAACCCCAGAATAAAATTGGATGCCATGGCTAACGAATAATCATCATTCTGAAACCCTGATAGTGTAAATAGTACGCCTCCAGTAGCAGCTAAAGTAATCGCTAGGAAACCTAAAAAGCCGAAGATTTGCACGCTTCTAATTCTTGATCTCATGGATAAGATAGCAGTAACGATAGACATGAGCGTTAGCAGGCTTCCCAGTATGGCATGAGTCAAGGCCACCGAGCCTGCGAGATGGAGCGCATCTGAAATCTTCGCCAATGAAAAACCAAATGGCGCAAGCTCTGGAAGATTGGGGGAGAAGTTCACCTTCATCCCTAATTCATATTGAATTGTCAGCAGAGCCAACGTGATCACAACCATCACACGCAACGATTTAAATTGATTCGATTGCATGATAAAAAGTCTCCTTTCGCTCATACGAGCATATGATTTTGATGCAGTATAGTTATGTAGAGCGATCGTAGGAAGTGAAGCTTGTTGTGATTTTTAGATGATAAAAAAGTAACCGCAGCTATGACAATTGTCATAGAGCAGAAACTTCAAAGCTGATTCACTCAGGAATAATTAGCCAGAGTGGTCGACTTCAACCTCTGCAATTCTTGTTTTGTCTATTTTGGCCCCCTCAAGATTTAGTAGACAAATTGTTTTCGCCAATACATCTTTTCGAGATCCGTCATTAAAAGCACCTCACCTGCACCCTACACTCCATCCACCAACGGCGCATCGAAGAGGCATGCATATGAATGCGCTGGCTATGCGGATTGCCGAAGCGCGTCGCTAATTCCTGGACAGGCATGAATTCCTTCGGCGTAAACCAGAGCTCGTCTTCTGAAGAATCGCCTTCGTCTAACGCGCGCCTCAACACAGGGTCTGTGCCGTCCTGACGGAGGTTGCCGTAGCGCCTTGTATATAGTCCGGCCACGCCACGGTAAATATCTAAATTCGGGCGGCAGACCAGATGGATCAAGCGCTGCGCTGGCTCTTTGGGCCAGGTTCCCTCTAGTGCCTGGCGAACATACCAGGACTCGGTATGTTTGTCGGGCAATTCATGCCAGAACCCTCGCCAAAATGCTGTCTCAGGGATCGAATCGATCTTCTCGATCAGCGGCTCCACGTCCTGCCATTCGGGTCGCAAAGGTTCACTATGCCGGCCACGCGCATTAGGCACAAAGCTATAGATTTCCGGGGCGATCTGTTGGATGCCAGCCTGTTGCAGGGCCAGGATCATTTGGTCAAATTGGTGGATATTCTCTTTGGTCAGGAAGAGATTGCAGCCGACCTGCATGCCTGCCTGGCGAGCCAGCTCGACCGCCTGCAGGCTCTCCCGGTAGGCGCCCTGACGCAATACCGCTCGATCATGGACTTTATCCGCTCCATGGAAAGCAAACCACAGGGTGGACGTTCCTAATGAGCTCAAGGTCTCCAGGAACTCACGCCAGTTAGCGTGGGTCACAAGCGGCACTCCGGTGGTGGGTACCGGTTCTTCCACGACGCCCCACAGATCATGGAAGAGCTTCATCACTTGGGCGGCCTGGGGATGAGCCGCAACTTCGTGCATGGGATAACCGTCAACGGTGAGGTTGTGAGCGTCGCCGAAACGGCGGACCTCCTGTAAAACCCAATCGATCTCCTCCAGGGACATGGCTGGATAGGGACGACCCACTGCCCAGCAATGTTGGCAGATGGTAGGGCACCCCATGACCTCCACGTGCATGTGCAAGGGTGGAAGTAATTTGTCAATCATCAGCAACCTTTCTATCTCATAAAGTTCTCTTGTTCAATGGAAACCATAATCAGCGGAGACCGTAAGAGGAATCCGCTTGAGGAGAAAATTACCGATGATCGTGGGGTGGGGCGCGTGCTAGAGGGGCGAGGGTAGAGCCGATAGTCGCGAAGAACAGACCAAAGCTCTTTCCCCAAGCGGTCAGGTATACGGAATTTTAGATAAGATATATCTGTTCACAGCCAAAGAGTATAGCATAGGCTTTTACAACTCACTGTTCCAATGGGGAGTTTATTCACAAAGTCCTTTCATCAGTACGGCGCAAAGACAGTAGTCAGGTTATTGCAGCGGCTTCCTGCTCAAGCTGCTTTATTCTACGATTGACATTCCCTAAACAACACGAGCCCTGGGGGTTGCGCAAATCACAGGCACATTGTCCAGCATTTATACCGGCATTGATGTTATCTACGATGGCGACATGATGTTCCGGCGAAGCGGCGCGAAGCTCACCGACGGTATAACGGAAACAATAACATATAAAAACATCTTCGGCTTCCGGCTCCTTTTGATAAACTCTCTCCTGCACTTCTTGAACGGTAAGGGTCTGTTCACCATCTGCTGAAAAATATACAACCGGGCAAGTCTGTGTCCGACAAAAAAGATATTGCACATCTCGCACTTGCCGGAGACTCACCGACAAAAGAGATTTGATGGTTTGCGCCTGT
>DATGYJ010000262.1:0-12357 GCA_035298105.1 Anaerolineales bacterium
GGCTCGGTCGGCGTGGTAGATTATCTCGCCAACGGCGACAAAGCTTTTCCCAAAGAGCGCGTTGAAGTGTTCTGCGCTGGGCAGATCGCGGTGCTGGATGATTTTGTCTCTTTACAGACCGTGAAAGATGGCAAGAAGAAAGAGCAGCGCGGCGCGCAGAACAAGGGCTGGGTGGATGAATGGAAAGTCTTTGCCAGGTCCATCCGTGAAGGTGGCGAACCGCCGATTCCCTACGAACAGTTGATCGGCGTGACCCAGGCCACGTTCGCGGCAGTGGAATCAATAAAAGCAGCTGGTATAAAAGTTGGTGTATGATTATTGTGCAAAGACATCGTGCAAAAGAGTAAAATTATGCTGGCTCTCCCGTTTTGCGCGGGATGAGCTCGTGAAGCATCATTTCTTGCCGCGAATTACACAAATTTTCGCGAATTGGTTAAAAAGTTCGTGTGAATTCGCGGCATCGTGCCCGCAGGGTAAATTCGTGGCTGAGGCTTTGGACTTTCCCGTAAAAACGGCAGACCTATTATGCGTACTATAAAAGAACGACTGAACCTATATATCACAAAATCCCTTATGGACGAACTGCGGAATTCCATTCCGGCTCGCGAACGCACCCGTTTTGTAGAGGACATCCTGGCGCGTGAATTACGCCGTCGTAAATTGTTGGATGCACTCGAAAAAGCCTACGGCGCTTGGACGGATGAAGATCACCCTGACCTTAAAACATTTGATGATATCAACCGTTGGGTAGCGGAAGGACGCAAACGGTCTACACGCGACCTCTCTGCAGAGTGAGGGCGAAAAGGCAGAAAGAAGAAATTAGGCAGGCGTGACCCAGGCTGTGAAAGGTAAAGCGTATACAACAAGCGACCGGCGAAATCCGGTCGCTTGTTGGATTGCACTTTTGGGCTCTACATGCCTGCCCCCGGTGCGTTCGGGTCTTCGGGCCCAATACGATAGGGCCGCATCATCTCATTATCTTCGTGTGAGACAATATGGCAGTGCCAGACAAAAGTACCCGGGTTGTTGAACTTTGCGCGGATGCGGGTGACCTCACCTGGATAAGCGATCACTGTATCCTTGCGGCCAATCTCCCAGGGTTCTGGTGGCCTCGGTTCCCCCAGGAGTTGAACAGGCTCGGTCGCCATCCCCTCTTCATCTGTCGCCAGCGCTTGCCGGTTCACCACCTCAAATGTTACCTCGTGCACATGCATGGGATGGGCATCAGCCGTAAAGTTGTAGAACTCCCATACCTCGGTGTCACCTACATTGGGGTTCTCAGTGATCCGTTCCATCCACATCTTGTGCATTGGGAAACCATCTTTATCCACAATGCCCAGCATGGCCTCCACGGGTCCGTCAAATCCAATTTCTGGGATTTCCTCGCCCTTCTCGAGCATTGCCAACGGACGCGTAAATGTTTCGGCCGGCAACGGTGGAATGAGCGGTAATTGCAGGAACTGAGGAGGTGTGGTGGGATCGGCTGCAATGGCCGGACCGACGCGGAACTGCATTACCTGGCCAGTCGAATCCGTATTTGCAGGATCAAAGTCCTCATCTGGTTCGCCGCCGCCAAATGGTTCGTCCGGACCGACATTCCCCAGGACATAATTGCCTTGTGGTACGTTGGTGAAATCAACGATCACGTCTGCACGTTCCGCCAGTGCCATAAGGAGTTTGTTGTCATGATCGGCGGTGATGTTTACTGGCGCAGCCAGGAAGCCGCCCTCATTGCCGATTTGCCAGACTTCTACACCTGGAACATTGCTGAAGTCTAAAATCAGGAAGCGTGAGTCACAGCCATTCAGGAAACGGAAACGATAGCGACGCTGTTCTACATTCAGGAAGGGCCAGGTATTGCCATTCACCATCATCGTATTACCGAAGAACTCCGGGTTCCAGATCGGTGAGATATCGGTATCTGGAATGAACGGACCCGCAAATTCATCAAAGAATTCACGCGAGTTGGGATAGAACAGCGAGCCATTCTGATTGAATGAGCGATCCTGGATGGCAATCGGAATTTCATAGAACGTGCCATAGGGATTCGAGCCAAAGGCGGGAGCCGGACCCGGTAGAATGGCGGCTGTGCCGAAACGAGTGTCGCGTACGTTGTCGCTAGGGCCGCCGCGGACGATGTAGAAACCCGCTGGACCGGCATAGACATTCAGACGAGTCATCCCCAGGACGTGGTCATGATACCAAATGGTCGAAGCTCGGTTTTCATTTGGGTATTGGAAGGTGGCGCTACCTGGCTGCCAGGCTGCGCCAAATTTATTAAAGGCCTTGCCCTTGAAGTAGTTGTACCAGGTCCCTTCGGCGGCATAGCCAGCCGGGATGTTGTTAGCCACGGGCAAATACCAGGCCTCAGAGTAGCCGTCACTTTCATCACCGACACCCACCGCACCATGAACATGCGTGACGATTGGGACAGGACCTGCATAGGAGGAAGGTGTGCTCTCGAAGATTGGGCGCGTATCGCGTCCCTCCATGCCGCCGGGAGGGTTGGCCCAGTGTAGAGTCGGGTCAACTGGCAGCAAATGGGGCAGATAGTTCCCATTGGCATCCACTAGCTCATTGATCCATTTGACGCGTACGGGTGTGTTGTATTTGGCCTCGATCGTCAGCGAGGGTGCATTAAAGATCACCGGTCCATTCTGAGCAACCTTTGGGCCGTAGCCCCAGACCGTTGTCTTTGGCAGGGTCGCAGGCAGGATTTGTTGCTGGAACTGCCGCATGGCGATTTCATAATAATCAATTTGCTTGCCTCCCTTCACTTTGATTTTTCCTGCCCTTGGCATAGCCGGAGGGATGAGCAGCGGGGTTATATACTTCCCGATTGAGTCGGGATCCAAGGTACCCCCAGGAATTGCGGCGCGAGCGCGCAGAGTAAATTTGCCATGCGAAGCTGCATACAATGAAAGCATGCCCGCTCCGCTCAACTTTAGAAAATCCCTTCTTGAAATCATTTCATCCTCCGAGATTTTTGTTTTTCTGACCCTCGGCCGCTAAAGATATCTCCCGGAATGAATGTAGAAGAAAGTTGGCGATGTGGCGTGTACCTCCTTTCAAGGAACACAAAAAACCGGCCCAACCGGGCCGGTTTCGCTATTGGCTCCTCGGTGATTTAATCCTGACAGGATGGAGCGACCATGCTAATCACCGAATCTTCGCCGCCCAGTATTCTGGAAATGCTAAAGCGATACTTGATCATTTCCAAAATACAAAATGTGGTTTATTAGACTTCTTAAGCCCATATTAGCGTATCAAGAATAACTAATCTAGTGTTTTTTGTCATATTCTTGTCACTAACCCAAAGAGAGCTAGTCACGATAGATTTGACTGGCTCTCTATAGCTCTTCAGGGGACTTCTTATAACAGGGATGAAGTTTATAATGTCACCGGTGTTCATCCGTGTTTACACTTGCACCGGTGCCAGTGCGGTGTCTGTGGTGAATGACAACTACGAAACATACTCTAAGGATCGATCATTTATGTCCCTCAAACCGTGGAAAGTTTTAGAAACCAAATACCTTCACCCCAGGTTCCGGATCGATAAGTGCGAATTGTCTAATGGCAATTTCCTGGATGCCACGATCTTTGAATTTCGCGCCTGGGCCAGCGTGTTGGCATTGACCAAAAGCGGTGAAGCCGTTCTGGTACGGCAGTACCGTCACGGGATTGGTGATGTCTTATGGGAGTTGCCCGGCGGCGTTGTGGAAGATGGGGAGGACCCCATGCAGGGTGTAAAGCGCGAGCTGCTCGAGGAAACAGGATACATCGCCTCCCAGGTTATCCAGGTCGGAAAGTTTTATCCTAACCCTGCCTTACAAACCAATACCATGTATTGCTTCCTGGCGTTGGAGGCTGAAAAAGTGGCCGCGCAGCACCTGGATGGCGGGGAGGACATCGAGGTCCAGCTCGTTCCATTGGATGAAGTGTTGGCGATGACCAAACGCGGCGAGTTTCCTCACGCCCTGCAAGTGGCGGCCTTATTTCATGCTTTCGCCTATCTGGATCGGATCCGTTGAGTCGTGGTAGGTCACGTCTTTGACGTGACGAAAGCTTGCTCATCTCGGGTTCTCACGGCAGTTGTACTGCCGTGGAGGATCGTCCGCTTTCAAAGTCCCCTGGCCACTTCTCTCTAATTTCTACTATCTAGTCTCTTAAAACCTGCGGGCCATATTTAGGGGTAGTTTTGGCTCAAGGTTTACTACGAGTTTAGAGCGAAGGATGAGCGAGAGAATAGCGAAGGAATAGTTTCGAAAAAAACCGGCTTTTGGCGTGTAGACCTCCCCCATATGTGGGGGCTAGTATTGTACAAATGCAATCACGCTTATAATGGAACCATTCCAACTCACATTTTCATCACCTGACACCTCACACTGGAGCACCTCATGCGGATTCGCGCTGGCATCATATTGATCGAAGAGGACAAGGTCGCGCTCATCGAACGTTATCGCGCCGGATATCACTATTACAGCTTTCCGGGCGGCGGCGTGAATGTAGGTGAATCGCTCGAGCACGCCGCCATCCGTGAGACGCTGGAGGAGCTGGGCCTCGAGGTGGCGATCAGGCAAAAAGTGGCGGAGGTTCAGATCGGGAACAAAAGCCGGCAAGCCTATTTCCTGGTGGAGCAAACTGGCGGTGAGTTTGGGACAGGGACGGGCGAAGAGTATTCCGATGCCAATCGCGCTCATCCTCAAAAAGGGATTTACATTCCGATCTGGATGCCCGTCGCTGAATTACCGCAGCATATGAATGTCTATCCCGCCGAAGTCGCGCATTTGGTTGTAAAGTCTGTGAAAGACGGTTGGGCATCGGAGCCGATCCTGACACTTGAGGAGCCAGAATGAAAGCCACGCCCGCAGAGATCGCTGGGAAAAGAAGAAGGAAAAAAACTCTGTGTACTCCGTGCGCTCCATGGTGACATCGCTTGGCAAGCTTAGACAATGATGCTGGGCAGCAATTGCTGGCTGATAGCAGCGGTAAAATAGCTTTATGAAACCTAAAACGCGGCGCAGAGACGTGGCGACCCCACTTTGCTCTGTGCCCTTTTGATTCCATCTCACGGAGGATGCCATGCCAAAGGTGCGTTTCAATCGATTTTATCGCTACAATGAACTGACCCGCTTCTTGAAAGAGTATGCAAAGGAAAATCCGGATCTCATTCGTCTGGAGTCGATCGGGAAGAGCCATGAGGGGCGCGAGGTATGGTTGATCACCGCGACCGACTTCAAGTCCGGCCCGGATACGGAGAAGCCCGCCTTTTGGGTGGATGGCAATATCCATGCCTCTGAAGTGACCGCCTCCGCAGCCGCCCTGTATCTGATCGAGGCCCTGGTCAGGCGTTATCCGAAAGATACAAATATCAGGCGGGCATTGGAGACGCGGGCCTTCTATATCGTGCCGCGCGTGAACCCGGATGGCGCGGAATGGGCGCTCGCCGATAAACCAAAGGTGATTCGCTCGAGCACGCGACCCTATCCGTATGCGGATGATCCGATCGATGGTTTAGTATTCGGTGAAGACCTGGATGGCGATGGGCGCATCCTGCAAATGCGAGTGGAGGACCCCAACGGCGCCTGGAAGCAGCATCCGGATGAGCCGCGCTTGATGGTGCGCCGCGACCCGGTTGAGACGGGTGGGAAGTATTACCGCATTTTGCCGGAAGGCTTGTTGAAAAACTATGACGGCGTGACGATCCAGGTGCGCGCTCCAAAAGAAGGTCTGGACTTGAACCGTAACTTCCCCGCCGGTTGGCGCACCGAAAGCGACCAGCACGGTGCAGGTCCGTATCCGGCCTCCGAGCCTGAAGCGCGCAATCTGGTGGACTTCATCGCCAAGCATCCAAATATCACCGGTACGATTTCTTTTCACACGATGAGCGGCGTTCTGTTGCGCCCCTATGACGATCGTCCGGATGATGAATTCCCTGCCGAGGATTTATGGACGTACCAGAAGATCGGCGGGAAGGGGACGGAGATCACCAGCTATCCCAACGTTTCCGTCTTTCACGATTTCAAATATCATCCCAAGCAGGTGATTACGGGCGGCTTTGATACCTGGGCCTATGAGCACATGGGCCTGTTCTCCTGGACGGTTGAGTTTTGGAGCCCGATGAAGCAGGCGGGGATCGAGAAATTCAAATTTATCGACTGGTATCGTGAGCATCCGATTGACGATGATCTCAAGTTGTTCAAATGGAATGACGAGGTTCTCAAGGGCCAGGGATATGTCAATTGGTACGCCTATAAACATCCGCAGCTTGGAAAGGTGGAATTGGGCGGCTGGGACATCATGAACATGTGGACGAATCCGCCGCTCGAATTTCTGGAAAAGGAAATCAGTCCGTTCCCCGATTGGATCGTCTGGCACGCTCTGATCTCCCCGAGGCTTGTTTTGCGGGAAACGAAAGTTACCTCCCTTGGAGCGGATTCCTACCGCATCCGGCTCGTGGTCCAGAACGAAGGCTGGTTGCCTACCTATGTGACCAAGAAAGCCCTCGAAAAGAAACTGACGCGCGGTGTCATTGCCGAAATCGCTTTGCCCAAAGGTGCTTCTCTGGAATCTGGAAAGCCGCGCGAGGAACTTGGTGAGCTCGAAGGCCGTGCTTATAAGCCTGTTTCCGCGGATGAGGCCGAAGAAAGCACGAACGAACGCGTCAAGGTGGAATGGGTGGTCAAAGCCAAAAAGGGGACGAAGGTCAAGCTGGCAGCAAAACATGAGCGGGCTGGGACGGTAAGGGTAGAAGTGGTGTTGAAGTAAAGACTTGTTAGGACAGTAGTTGGCCTCTGTTCTGGCAGCAGTTGGACTGCTGCCAGAACTTTTGGGGAACTTTATTTTTTCTTCATCGTCATTGCATTAACAACGTCGATATAGAAATCTTTTCCACGGAGGAAAAAATGAAAGCTCGATACGGTCTATTTATGTTGTTTGTTCTCGTGATCATGCTTGTGCTGGCAGCCTGCGGTGCAGCTGCTCCTGCCACTCAGGCACCTGCAGCCACGGAAGCACCCTATCTGGAAGCCCCGGCTGAAGCTCCCACACAGGCGCCGGCCCTGGAAAGCGACTCATTTGCTCAAGCTGGTGCGCCCGCTGAAGGAAAATCAATCCGGCAGGACCAATCTGCCGCGGGAGCGGCGCCTGCTCCGATGCCTACTGCGGCAGCATTTGAAATTTCCAACCCGGCGGGAGATTTGACCGTGATCGAACGCTCCAACCGGATGATCGTCAAGAACGCGGATGTCCGCCTGACGGTGAAGGATACCGATGTTGCCATCGACCGCGCCACACAGATCGTCGGCGATGCAGGCGGATACATTGTCAGTTCGCGGGTGTGGTACCAGGATTATTACGGCAATAGCCTGAAATACGCGGCCATTACCATCGGTGTCCCGGTGGATGAATTCGAGAAGGTTCTCACTCGTTTGCGCGGACTGGCTGTTAAAGTGGTGGACGAGACCGCGGCAGGCGACGACGTGACGAATCAATATGTTGACCTGCAATCGCAGTTGACGAACCTCGAAGCCACCCGGGCCCGCATCCAGGACTTCCTGAAAGATGCCAAGACCGTGGATGAAGCCTTGCGCATCAATCAGGAGCTGTCCAATATCGAAGGGCAGATCGAGCAAATCAAGGGCCAGATGAACTATCTCCACGACCGCTCTGCTTTTTCCACGATCACCATCAACTTTGAGCCTGAATTCCCTGTGCTGACGCCCACACCGACCCCAACCGCAGCTCCCACTGCGACGCCGATCCCGTGGAGGCCGCAGGATACCTTTACCGATGCCAGCCATACGGTTACCATTGCCTATCAGGGAATTGCAGACTTCCTCATCTGGCTGGGAGTGGTTATTCTTCCGATCGTCCTGCCGCCTGCGCTTATTCTTTGGGGACTGTGGAAGTTGATGAATCGCAAGACGCGTAAGGTGGTGAGTGTAAAATCTGATGGGGATTAGGAATTGGCGGGTTGGTAATTGGAACAGGGACAGCAGCCGGCTGCTGTCCCTGTGATTTGATGAAAACTTGCTTTCAAAGTGATGCCAGCAACGTAGTATAGCGGTCAGCCAAAGACAATCGCTGCTACAGCAATTACCCCCCCAAATATGCTGCATGCAAAATTGACCCAATCGTTATTCAGCCATTTCCAGCCGCGGATGTGAACGGTCTCTGTGCCGCAGGTGTGGAGTGGATATTTCTCAGTCTCCTTTTTGTCGGTGGGGCAGTAGTACATGGCCTGGACTGTCGCCCCGAGGAATGAGTCGAAGAGCGAGCCGGCCGTGCCTGCGACAGTAATTAGTAAAAAGTGATTTGGGTTCAAGGCGCCGCCTGGAGAAAGCAATACGGCCAGCAGGGCAATAATCGCCGAGCCAAACAGCGCTGCACCTGTTCCCCACCTGGAGATCCCACCGGAAGTCCCTTTTTCGACCCGCGTTTTCCAGTCTGTGATCATGAGCGGAGGAGTGGGATTCAAGACTCCTAATTCCGTGGCCCAGGTATCCGCATTGACCGCCGCCAGTGATGCAGCAAAGCCGATCCAGGGAATGATTGATCCGGGAAAGAACGCGTGCAGTGCGGTGAAGAACGTCGCTAACCCGCCATTCCCAAAGACCTGGCCCGCATCCCGTTCATGTCCTTTTGAAAATTTCTCATTGAGACCTTGTTTACGGTTCTTGAACGCGCGGCTCAAACCTGAGGAGGTGATAAAGAAGGTGAGCAAAAGGACTGCCCATTGCCAGCCACCAATGCCAAAGATCACGGTGCCCACGAATGTCGCGGCGACCGCTCCGCTCATATTGAGGCTGTGAGCACGGTAAGCCACATAAGCAACGATGATTGCGAGAAGAAAGCCGTATAGAAGCTGCATTTAGACGGGTGTGGTAACGAGGAATAAAACTGCCAGTAGGAATAATACCGCGCACAGTGTGCTTGAAACCCAAAGGATGAACGCCAGCGGACGCTCTTTCTCCCAGCGATAAAAGTATAAACCCGCCAGCAGGCCGATGACGAACATCAAGGCACTGATGAGCGGCAGCAGGATTAAGCGGACAGAGGGCACGCTCACGTTGGGAGCGCCAAACGGGTTGAACCCAAACGGGACTTGTGAGAGGGCAGGGATTAGCATCCCGACCCAGGCAACAAGTCCGAGATTGAGCAGAAGGCCAGCCAACCACAAGAAGCGCGCAATGGGACTTTCCCAGGCCTGTGTGATGATAAAAGATGGATAGATCGATTTTGCTTCTGTGTGAGTCAGGCTGCCCAGTTCTGTAGCGCGGGCAAATGTCCGAACGAGTGAGGCTGCGTTCTTAGGCGAGATGGCAAATACGTGTTTGGAAGTCGCGATAAGGATCAGGTTTCTGGCGCTGGACGCAATGAATTCCACAGCTCCCAAATCGGGATGGCGGCGTGTTCCAAGCACTGCGCCGGGCAAACGTAAGCGCGGCAGGGCGAGCGGATGCGTCAGGTCTGAGGCAGGGCGTACCCACTCAATATCTGTCAATGGGATATCTTCAACTCGCAGTCCCCAAAGGATGGCAAGACTATCACGGTCGATATAGTAATCCGCTTTGAAGAGCGCATAGGCACGGTAACCAAGAAATGGGATCGGCGCAAACGCAATTAAACCGATCAGTAAGAGGGAGACAAACGCTGGGCCGACCTGGGCATTCGTGAGATTGATGAACCCCCAGGCAGAAGCGCCGGCGAGCAGAAGGATGATGACTGTATGCAGGATGAGCCCAAGTTGCTTGGCAGGGGGGAAGTGCCCGGTTTTCAGGTCATTCATGATTGTGTTTCGGCAAGGGTCGTCACGTCTGGCCCTACTTCAAAACAGAATTTATTTCTTCGACAACCTTTTGAACCTGCACAAGTTGATTATCCTTTAGCTTGCGCGGCTTCAATTCTACCATTCCCTCTCTGAGACCCTTTTCTCCGACCGTAATCCTGAGCGGAGAGCCGATCAAGTCCGCGTCGTTGAATTTAACACCAGCACGTTCATCTCGGTCATCGAATAAGACAGAAATCCCTGCGTTTTGCATCGAGTTGTAAATCTCTTCAGCTTTCTGGTGTGTGTCTAATTCTTTACCGGGGACCTGCATCAGATATACATCAAATGGAGCAGCGGGATGGGGAAGCATCAGACCTTTGCCATCGTGATAAGTCTCCGCAAGTGCGAGCAGGATGTTTTCGAAATCGTATACTTCGCGGGTAGCCAAGGTAAAGGCAGATAGAACAGAAAGCGGATTTCCACAGTTGATACAGGCCTCTTCGGCTTTGGCCTGGACTAAATCAGCAATCATTTCAGCGGAATAATCGCGTCCATAGTTCGTGTTCTTCAAGTGGTAGCCGGTCTCATTTGCGCCTGCGACAAGATTTTGTGATTGAGGGATTAAATCGTCCACAACAACGATCGCATCCTTTAAACCAATCGGTGAGGCATAACCTGCCGCAGCGCCTGATTTCTCGACCTCCTCGACTGTCGCAGGGCGGACTTCGCCGACATGCTGTCTCAGCTTTGCTTCACTGAGTTGCATGTCGCCGCGTACGACCACGAAAACGAAGCGATTGTCAGTGGTACGCGTATACATCAGGGCTTTGGCAGTTTTCTCTTTTGGAAGATCCAGAAAATTTGCCAATGCTTCAATAGTGTGACAATCGGGGGTCAATATCTTTTCGAGTGGTAATTCGGCCTCTCGTGGAAATGGCGTTTTTACAAAACGAGCAAGTTCGAGCGGGTCCGTGTATTTGCAGGCCGGACAATGCGCAACTTCAACTGGACCTGAAGCGTTCGGAAAGAAAGCCTCAGCCTCAGATTCAATGATTGGCAAATAAAGGCTGGAAAGAAAAGATGGCTTGTCGGATAGCGCCCGCAAGTGATTGATGGCATATTCTCCGAGTTGGGTCGGAGTATTCTCGCGCGTCAAATACCCTGCCCGGGCGAGGAATGCGAATCCCTCTGTCCGAGCGTTATTGGGAGCTTCACGTTGGGTCTGGATACTCAGGTCGCGATATTTCATGGCAAGGTAATGACCCCTCTCCCAATCTCTCGCCGAGCGCGGTCGGACCGGGGCAGGAGCAGTATTCAGGATAATTATTTCTTTTTCGCAACTTTTCGGGTAGTCCCCTCAGAAAAGGATTCGGGGATCACGATCGGTGTCGAGGCGATGGATTCGGCCTGGGCTGCCTCTGAGGGTGTGGTCTCGGGAGCGGGCTCGAGATCCAGTTCGACCGTTTCTTCCATCCGGATCTGACCACGCAGGAAGGCGCCCTCTTCCGTCACAAATGCGGTGGTAACTACATCTCCCCAGACACGACCTGTGGAACGGATTTCTAATTTTTGGGTGGTGATGTTGCCGCGCACTGCCCCCGCCACAATGACTGCATTGGCACGAACGTTTTGACAGGTAACCCGACCCGTCTCGCCGACGACCAGCATTCCACGCAGAGAAATTTCACCTTCGAAAGCACCCTCAATGCGGACGCCGCCAGAGCCATTGATGGAACCGTGCCAGATCACGCCTGAACCAAGCACCGATGTAATCCGCTCGACAGCTTGTACGGGTTGCTGCGCTTCAGTTGGGGTAGTATTCCGTTTGAACATACAGGATAATTTTACCGTTAAAAAGAAAAAGGGCGGACCGCACTCGTGCCTGCAGCGTCCGCCCGTATTGATTTACCAGCTCGTCTATTCCTTTGGGCTAATTTGCACTCCCATGATATTGAACCCGGAATCGACGTACAGCACTTCACCGGTAATGCGCTTGGAAAGATCGGAAGCCAGAAACACGGCTGCGTTGCCCACATCTTCCGTGGTGACATTCTCCCGCATGGGAGATACATCTGCAAAGTTCTTGTACATGTCACGGAAGCCGCTCACACCCGCTGCCGCTAACGTGCGGATTGGTCCCGCAGAAATAGCGTTTGCGCGTATTCCTTTCGGACCCAGGTCATGCGCCAAATACCTTGTAGATGATTCCAGAGCGGCTTTTGCGACACCCATCACATTGTAATGCGGGGCAACCTTCACCGAGCCATAATACGTCAGGCAGATCACTGACCCGCCTGGGTTCAAGACCCGTAGAAATGCCTTGGTCAACGCAACAAACGAAAATACACTAATATCCATTGCATTCTTGAAGCCTTCACGTGAAGTGTTATAGAAAGGCCCGGACAATTCCTCACGTCCTGCGAATGCAATCGAATGGACCAGGATGTCAATGTGCTTGAAGTATTTTGCCGCTTTTCTGGCCACATAGGAAATTTGCTCGTCGGACGAAACGTCACATGGCTCGATAAACTTGGCGCCCAGTTTGGTGGCAAGAGGCAGGGCATATTTTTCCACGACCGGAGCAT
>DATGYJ010000263.1:0-11965 GCA_035298105.1 Anaerolineales bacterium
GGTGGGAAATTGGTAAATCGGGATTAAGGAAGTTACTCCTTGCGTTGCCGAGCCCTTTTTGCCAGGCATAGACGGCGGCCTGGGTGCGGTCGCCCAATGAGCCATTGCTGCAAACGCTTTCTGTTTGGCGCGATCATGCAGTTCCTGGGCGATGCGCTCAATCCCCGCCTGCGCGGTACACAAGAGTTTTGGGGTTGGGAGACCCGGAATTGGCAGGTACTTCGATATGGAGATCGAGTTGCCTCCCCTGGCTGCCCGGGCCTGTCTCGCTGCTCATTCGCTCATCTCTCGGATTACCCATAAGCTGCCTAAAGGGTGCTCATAACCTGCCTATATGCTGCCTATCTCCTGGCTATATCCTCCCTTCGCCATTCACTCGCTTTGGACTTGACCCGATTTAGTGGACACGAAAGTTGTCGCGAAGTACACTAAATAAGGAGAGAGACCATGGAAGGAAAAAGACGGACATATCCAGAAACCTTCAAGCTAGAAGCTTTGGCGCTGCTAGAGCATGGTGCCAAGAGTGCCAGCCAGGTAGGGATCCTCGGAAAAGTACTCGAAGTTGCGGCCACCCAGTGGGGAGCGTTTCATGTTCGCACCCGGGCCGAGCAAAACGTCCACATTCAGCGCGATACATTCCTCAGCCAGCGCTTCACCTATTTTGTGGAGCAAGCCTGTATCCCAGGTTGAGGCGAGACAAGATGCAGTGGGGAAACAGGTAGCCGGAAAACTTTCTGTTACCAGGGCATTCATATCGGGCACGCGGCGGACACCGTGTGGACCATCAGACATAATTAATTCTGGTACGCCAAGGCGTTCCAGGTGTTGTTGTCCATGGGCTGGCACCTGTACAGAGAGCAGCCTTTTCCTCGAGGGTCATTTGGGAAATGATGGATTGAATATTTTTCATGGTTTTCTCTATATCTTTCTGTTCGATCATACTTTTACCTTTGTGAAGCAAAGGTGCAGGCTCTCATGACGCGTTGCACCTGCCTGCCGGAAATTGGTGAGTCCATTTCTCCAGCATTTCATCTCTCGACAAATTTTGGCACTCAAAAGGGAAACTCACCCTTACCAGGATACAACAAAATCCGCCCGTTGGAAATCGGGAGTTCGGATGATTTCGATGTAACAATGTGTCATGAAACTACGTGATAAAACTCACTTTGGAGGATGTTTTACTGGTCAAAGTTACCCAACAGTCTATAATAAAAAGTGTTGGGTAACTTTCGTGGTGTCATCGGAGATACACGCTCCGGATGGACAGCGAAATCCCATTCCAGGCGATTGAGAGAAGAGCAGATTCGGCTGCCAGCAGATCGTATTGAATCGGTGCATTGCCGACAAAACATGCTTGTTCGCCAACCAATATACCAATAGGAGTCACAATGCAGAAACAAGGTTTGATCGGCGAATGGCAATTCCGCCAATGTGGAACAAACGAATGGTTGCCCGCGATTGTTCCGGGTGGCGTGCATACTGATTTACTGGCACTGGGTAAGATTCCTGATCCATTTGTAGCCGATAACGAACTCAAGGTGATGTGGGTCGCCGAAAACGATTGGGAATACCGGCACAGCTTCACCGTCGATGCCAATCTGCTTGCGGAGGAGAATGTTAGCCTGATTTGCGATGGACTCGATACCATCGCCGATGTCTATCTCAACGGGATCTACCTCGGTCATGCAGAAAACATGTTCCGGCGTTGGGAATGGAAGGTGGGGACCCTACTGCAGGAGGGTAGTAACGAGCTACGGATTATCTTTGGCTCACCTATACGATTTATCACTGCCAAACAGGCGCAGTTCCCACTACAAGGCGGGGGCGACATTCCCGGCGGTCCACACCTGCGTAAGGCACCCTGTCACTGGGGCTGGGATTGGGGTCCCAAATTACCGCCCATCGGCATCTGGAAGGACGTCCGGCTCGAAGGCTTTTCGGCGCGGTTTACAAATGTTCATCTGCGGCAGCAGCACAATCAGGACGGCAGCGTTACCATCGCGGCGGATATAGAAGCGGAAAGCAAATCCACTTCCGCGCTAACTGCCAGCTTAAAGATCATCGCGCCGGATGGACAGGAATGGCTCGTTGAAGAGTCTTTGTTCAGTATCCATGTGGATGATGATGAAAAAATCGGCCATCTAAATTCTGAAATCAAAAACCCTCAGTTATGGTGGCCCAATGGTTACGGAGCGCAACCGCTCTACGAGGTCGAGGTTACTCTGAGGGAAGGGGAGAAACTCCTCGACCAACGTAACTACAAAATAGGCCTGCGGAGGCTGGAGCTTTGCCAGGACCCCGACCAGTGGGGCAAGGAATTCACCTTCTATATCAACGGCGTGCGGCTGTTCGCCAAGGGTGCGGACTGGATCCCAACGGATTCACTGCCCACGCGCATCACCCGGTCAATGCTGGAAGGGTTGCTTAAGAGCGCTGTCGATGCCAACATGAATATGTTGCGGGTGTGGGGCGGCGGGTATTACCCGGAGGACATGTTCTACGATCTGTGCGACCGCTTCGGTATTTTGCTCTGGCAGGATTTCATGTTCGCTTGCGGCATTTATCCCGCCGACACAGACTTCTTCGAGAATGTCCGCGTGGAAGCAGTTGAAAATGTACGGCGCCTGCGCCACCACGCCGCGCTGGCGCTCTGGTGCGGCAACAATGAAATGGAACAAGGCTGGTGCGATTGGGGTTGGAATAAACCCGAAGACCCGCTTAACCAGCGCCTCAAAGATGGTTACGACCGTATGTTCCACCAGATACTGCCTGAGCTGCTTAACGAGGAAGATCCAGATCATGCTTATTGGCCCAGTTCGGCCTCGGCGAACACGCCGTTCGAGGGAGCAAACAATCAGGTGCAGGGCGATTGTCATTACTGGGATGTCTGGCATGGGCGTAAGCCGTTCACGGCCTATCGCACGCAATACCCGCGTTTCATGAGCGAATTCGGCTTCCAGGCTTTGCCACCCCTCAAGACGATTGCCACTTATGCGGTCCCTTCCGACTGGAACATGACCTCCTACATCATGGAACATCACCAGCGCAGCGGTTCAGGCAACGGACTCATGCTTGCGCAGATGACCGACACCTTCCGAATGCCGAAGGATTTCCCTGCGCTTGTTTACTTGAGTCTGCTCCTGCAAGCCGAAGGCATTCGCTATGGTGTTGAGCACTGGCGACGCAACCGGGCCCGGGTCAGCGGGACGCTGATCTGGCAGCTTAACGACTGCTGGCCGGTCGCGTCCTGGGCGTCGCTCGATTATTTTGGGCGCTGGAAGGCGCTCCACTATGCCGCCAAACGTTTTTACGCTCCCCTCCTGCTCTCGGTCGCAGATCGTGGAAAAACGATGGAGGTCCACATCACCAGCGACCTGGTGACGCCGGTGGATGTCCTGGTGCGCTGGCGCCTGGAGACCCTCGATGGCAAATCTCTGAGCAGTGGAGAACAATCCCTGCGCGCCATGGCGCTTGCGGATACATTGGTTGGCTCGTACGATTTTTCGGCGCTGGTCTCTATCCAAAATCAGCGCAAAGTGGTTTTCGTGGCGGAGATGTGGCAGGCGGGGAAACTCATCTCACAAAGTGTCACCTCCTTCGTGGCGAACAAGCACCTCGAATTGCGCAAACCCGGTTTGAAGGTGCAATCCTGTGCGGAAGACAAAACTTTGTGCATAGATGTTTCCGCTCGTTCCCTGGCACGTTTTGTAGAACTTTCCATCGATGGCATGGATGCTGTCTTTAGTGACAACTACTTTGATATCCCAGCAGGGACAACCGTTACCGTGACTACTTCCCTGCCTGAAAACTGGACCACCGAGAGCGCGGTTCAGGCAAGATCGTTGTATGACTCGTTTGCATAAGCCTGCTCGTGCGGCACTGCCATTTCCAATCTGATCATGAAACGAAAAAGGCGCACATTGGATTGTGCGCCTTTTGTCCTTATTTCACTTGAGTCGAAACGCAGGAGGAAAACCTTAGACAGTAGAGAGGTCCCATTCTTCATAGATCTTTGGAACATCGCTAATTAAGCGTTGTGTGTAAGCTTCTCTCGGATGCAGAATCACCTCATCGGCAGATCCGCTCTCCACAAATTTTCCATGCTCCATAATGAAGACCTTATCGGAAACATAGTATGCCAGGCCAATATCATGGGTGATGAAAATAATCGTCATCCCGGTTTCGTTACGCAATTGCATTAGCTCGTCCAGGATGGTCGCACGTGAACAGGCGTCGATCATGGAGGTGGGTTCATCTGCCAGCAGGATCTTCGGCTTCAGCAGAAAAATGCGAGCAATCATCAGGCGCTGCATCTGTCCGCCAGAAAGCTCAAAGGGGTACTTGTTGGTCAGTTCCTCGAACTTCAAATTGACAAAGCTGCAGGCCTCAGTCATCAACTCAACTTTTTTCTCGTGTGGGAGATTTCCACCGCCACGCATGCGAATACAATCTAGCAGTACGGTATCGATCTTGTTGAAGATGTTGTAGGAAGAGAACGGATCCTGGAAGATCGCCTGAATATTCTTCCAATATTCCTGCCTCTTCCGATGTGAACTGATGTCGCGCTTTTTCCCCTGGAAGTAGACATCTCCCTCCGTCTGGTTGATCAACCCCAGGAGCATCTTCGCCAATGTGGTTTTCCCGCTGCCCGATTCACCTACAATCGAAACCACCTGACCCTCATAGAGGTTCATGTCAACATGATCCACTGCGAGCGTTCTCTGGTGGCCCAACCCAAATATTTTGGTCAGTCCCACGGTGCTCAGGCATAATCTTTGTTCAAATAGCATGTTGATAAGCCTCCTTGGTATACGCCTCTCTCAATTCTTTTTCCGACAGGAGGCAGCGGTACGTGCGGCCACCACCCGCATCGCGCAGAGGGACAGACATATGCCAGCATTCCAGTCGAGTCAATTTACAGCGTTCGGCAAACCGGCAACCCGCCGGTGGTTTTTTAAGATTCGGCGGTACCCCGGGAATAGCGGTCAGTTTGACATCCCGGAGACCTTTTTCAGGCACAATGATCGAGCCCATCAGGCCTTTTGAATAGGGATGGAGCGGATCAAACACAGCTTCTTGTGCAGTCGCCTTTTCCACGATCTGTCCGGCATACATGACCATAATATCATCGGTGACGTTGTACAGGAGAGGCAGCTCATGGGTGATGAAGATCATCGAGCTAATGAGACCCGTTTCCATCAGTTGCCGCAACATCTTGATGACCATCTTCTGGGAAGTGACATCGAGTGCCGAAGATGGCTCGTCGGCAATCAGCACTTTTGGTAAAAGCAATACCGATACCGCGATGACCGTGCGCTGTTTCATGCCGCCCGAAAGTTCCACAGGGTACTTTTCCAACACCTCTGCGGGAAGCCCCAGGGTCTCAAACAATATCCGGGCACGGTCGTAAATATCCTTCTTGGTGACGTAAAGATCGTGTTCTTGAATCACATCTTCGATAAAATGGATGATCTTCTGGGTGGGATTGAGTGCGTTCATCGCCGCCTGGGGGATGTAGGCGATTTCGGCTCCCAAGATCAATTTGCGGACCTCGTCCGGACTCATCCCAGAGATTTTCCGCCCGTTGATGATGATCTCGCCACTGGTATAGTGGAGAGGTGGGAAGTAATATCCCATCAGGCTCAGCGCCAGCGTGGACTTTCCACAGCCGGATTCTCCTGCAATTCCCAATGATTTCCCCTCTTCGACCTTCAGAGAAACATGATCCACTGCATAGACATCTTCCCGAAAGCGGGTGATGTATTTGGTGGTCAATTCATTAACCTCTAACATTGTATTCGGCATGTCGGTCTCCTAATCTCTCAAGGCCGGATTGAATATCTGGTCAAGGCCCGTATTCATCAAATTCATAGAGAATGTAATCAAAGCGATGACTACGATCACAGGGAAATACGCCCACCATTTTCCCAGGATCTGGGCCTGATAGATCATCGCCCAGTTCATCATCAACCCCAGGGTAGGTACGTCCGTTGTTCTGGGTCCCAACCCGAGGATTGACAATTGCGCCTCCGAGAGGATTGCAACGGTAATTTGCAGGATCAGCGCCATCACAACGTAAGAAGCGATGTAAGGCAGAATGTCTCTGATGATGATGTGGGTGATGGAGTGCCCGGATAGTTTAGACAGATTGACATGGTCGCGGTTACGCAGGGAAACCACCTGCGCTCGCACTGCCCTGGCGGTCCAATACCAGCCGGTCAGACCGATCACGACTGCAATGGTAAACGGACCACGTTGTTCCTGCCCGATACTGAATGAAATTAAGATCAGTAACACAATCGTGGGGATCACCGTCAGGAGATTGGTGAAAAACATAATAATGTCATCGGTCATTCCGCCGACGTAGCCTGCCAGCAATCCCAGCGTCAATCCAATCAGGGTCGCGATGATTCCCGCAACAAAGCCGATCTGCAGTGAAACGACGGTAGCTTTAACCAGCTCTGTCAGCACATCCCGACCGAAATTATCGGTTCCAAGCGGCAACACCCGTACATTCGCAACCTGGTTGACATTCACGTAAGCGGATGGGCTGACCGTCCCGACCTCTTGCAGCGTACTTGTTTGCGGGTCTTTTGCCGCAATGGTCGCTCCCTCGGTGGATAAAAGTCCTTTGAGTGAGTTATTCAGCCGAACAAAATAATTTCGCTGGGCATTCGTCATGCCGGGAATAATCTTCTTGGGATCATAATTGTTTACCCACTGATCCAAAAGCTTTTCGGTATTTGCCGTATCGATCTCGCGTTCAGCAATCCCGTTGGCTACGAGCCATTCCTTTATCGCAAGGCGATCTTCCTCGCTCAGTTTGCTGGCAAGGCGCTTGGCAGCGGCATCTTCGAGAAGAAGCGTATATGGCTTTGAGCTAATGCTGTCATATACACTGACATAGATCCCCGGTTCAAAGAACGTGCCCTGGCCGACAATCTGCAAAGGGGGGGTTTTGACGAAGAGTGGATAAATGATCACAATCAGCAGAATCCCCACAAAAATGCAGAAGCCAAAAACAAATTTGCCGGAGCGAAAAACCTGTCGAAGTGTATGCTTCATAGCAGCCTCTCTGCCTAGTCTGCCTGTGCGGCTTTAATGCGCGGATCAATAAAGCCATACAAAATCTCAAGGATAAAATTCGCGCTTAGTACCATCACCGTGATGATCAATGTGATTGCTGAAATCAGCGGATAATCCTGTCCCAACACAGCCGATAGGATCGTAGTACCAAGCCCGGGATAGCTGAAGATGGTCTCTGCCACCAGCGCGCCACCGACCATGCCACCGATGGATAACGCCAGACCAGTGATCTGCGGAAGCATGGCATTTCGGAATACATAGCCGACGATCTTTCGGTCTTTGATCCCCATGAATCGGCTGTATTTTACGTAATCCGCATTCAACTCATAGATTGCCATGGAGCGCATGCCAATTGCCTGACCACCGATGGCAATCAACACGATTGACCAGAATGGCAGTTGATAATGAACGAACACGGACCAAACAAATTTCCAGCTAAAGTTGGGAATGAGATCAAAGCCGTATCCGCCCGAGGTCGGGAACCATTTTAACTGGACTCCGAAGATAACGAGCAAAATGACTGCCATGCCAAATGCCGGAAAATTGCTGACAAGAATACTGACCGGCATAAGGATCTTATCAAAGCCCCCCTTGAGATAGGCTGCCAATGCGCCGAGTGTGTTCCCGATCAGCCAGCCGACAATGATCGCCGGGAACTGCAGCGCGACTGTCCACCAGATAGACGATTTGAGAACGTTTGCAACTGTTCTGGGATATTGGCTGAAAGAGAAACCAAAATCGCCATGCACGACGTTCCTCAGGTAGATGAAGAATTGTTCGAGCATGGGTTTGTTGGTTCCAAACAGCTCCGTGTATTGCCGATAAATCGCCTGGACCCCGGTAGCATTGGACTGGCCCTGGGCCATCCTTGCTACAATGGCCGCGACAGGATCTCCTGGCATCAGGCGAGGCAGGATGAAATTCAGCAGGAATGCGCAAACAAAGGTGATGAAAAACCAAGTCAACTTGTTGAGAAAATACTTACGATATCCTTTCATTGCGCACCTCGATGGAAATAGAATGTCACCCTATCAATCAGGTGACAGTCACTCAGTCAGATTACATCTGGGTCTGCGACCTCGCAGCTCATACAAAGCGACTGTCACCGGCTTCTTATCAGAACAGCCATGCCCGCTTCGCGGGACATGGCTGTTTTATCGAATTACTTACTGAGAGTTAACCGGCTTGAGATTATACAGACAGGCAACACTCCAACCGTCAGTACAAATCATTGGTGGGACGGGTGGGTTAGTGCCATCATCAGCGTTCGGGAATCCGGTCCAAACACTCTCATTCACAGTATGGAACTGATCGGGACGATACATGAGGGTGAAGGAGGGGACATCGGTCAGGTAGATCTTAACCAATTCCGTATACATTTCCTTCAATTTGGCCGGATCGGTTTCCGTGGGGATGGCCTTGATCAATTCATCGGCGGCGGGATTGCTATATTGACCCCAGTTGCCGTTCCAGTTGACCGCCTGGCCCACGAATTCAGAGCTGAGCAGATGGCGGATACGTCCCCAAGGCTGGGTGGGACCAGCGCCGTCAGTCCACATCATGAAGATATCGTAGCCCTCGGGCAGAGCTGTATCCGATTTGGTGACGACCGTCTGATAAACACCCCATTCCGGGTAATTGGTCGTGATATCAATGCCGATCTTCTTACCAGCAGCAGCGACCACTTCAATCGCGGCTTGCCAGTCGGACCAGCCATTGGGGCAGGTGGCTACATAGTGAAGTTCCTTGCCATTGTATTCACGGTTGCCATCACCATTGGTGTCCTTGATGCCTGCATCGTCGAGCAGTTTATTGGCGCCATCGATGTCGTTACCGGCCCACTGTAGGTCCTTGACGGCGTTGTGGTCGTACATGGCCTGCTCGCCAGCGGTCGGGTTCATGAGTGAGCGCGGAACCTGATCGAACGTAGCAGACTGGTTGGTCATGGCGTTGGCAATGATGGTGGGATAGTCCACTGCCATGGCGATGGCCTTGCGGATGGCAACCTGGTCCAGACCAGGGGATTTCAGATTGTAGTAAGCGGTTGGGAGGGTGGCGCCAATGCTATAGGGAGCATCAGGCAGATAGGTGGAGATGGGCAGGCCGTAGTTAAGCCACAAAACCTGAACATTGGAATTGAATTGCTGGCTGACGTCCACTTCACCTTGCGCCAATGCAACAGAACCGGCTGCATTATCCTTGTAGATCACATGCACCAGGTACTTAGGAGCCGGCAGCTTGCCCCACATGGAAGGATCCTTGCCCCAGTAGTTGTCATCACGGACGAGGACCACCTTCGTATCGTCGGAGAAGAACTTATGGTAAGGACCGGAGTAAACAGCATCTTCAGCGGGATCGGCTAAGAATGTAGCCGCATCGCCGTTGGCGCGAGCCTCCAGGGTCTTGGTCCAGGCTTTTTGGGAAATATAGACGCCGTCCAGGAATGACACAATCATCAATGGATTGACAGCTTTGCCGTCAGCAGCTAGTTTGGCCTTGATCACCACTGTTTGTGGATCGGAGGCTGTGACGCTATCGACGTACTCCTTGAAGTTATTCCCAGCATTGCTTGCGTACTTGAGATTGGTATCCCATGTATAAGCCACATCCTCGGCGGTCACCGGAGTACCATCACTCCAGTGGGCGGCTTTTTTGATCTTTACGGTGACCTGGGTTTGCGCATCGTCCCACGTATACTGACCATCAGCCAAAAGAGGATACGACTTGCCATCCAGCATATCAAACAGGTACAGGGTTTCGAACATGGGGACGCGAGCAGCGTCTTTCGCGGTGACAGCCAGGGCATTATTCATGCTGGAAGAGTATGGATTCCAACCAACAACAGCACTCCACTGTAAACCATTGAAGTACAGGGTTTCATTGCGGGGCAGAGCATTTGCATCAACAACAGGCGCTTCGGTTGCCTGCGCGGGGGCTTCCGTTGGTTGCGCGGCGGGGGCTTGTGTGGCTGCTGGGGTAGCAGCGCCACCGCATGCCGTGAGGACCATCGTTGCGACGATCAACAGGGACAGAACGGAAAAAAGTTTCTTCATGGTGAGATTTCTCCTCAAATTAGAGTTTTGGAATTGACAGTGAATTGACAGGATTGAAGGATAAGAGTGAGAACTGGGAAAGGGTTTCACCTCCTTTTTATAGGGTTTTATGCTCATGATCCACATCCACAAGAACGGCGAAAAATGATCTCTGTCGGCAAGATAAGCACCTCATTCGTCGGATGATTTTCCAAAATCCCGAACAACCGTTCGGTGGCAATCTGTCCCACTCTCTCGGTTGGTGCTCGCACGGTGGTAAGTGGAGGGTTGAGGAAGGGTGCAAACCCAAGATCGTCAAATCCGATCACGGAAACCTCCTCCGGGACCTGGATCGCATGTTCGTGCAGGGACTTGAGCACGCCGATCGCCGCGTCATCATCGCCGGTAAAGACAGCATCGAAAGCGACCTGCTGTCCATGGCCAAGAAAATTGTTCATGGCTTCATAAGCAATATTGCGTTCGAAATCGCCGTTGAGTATCAAATTTTCATCTACTGGAATATGATTTGCATGCAGAGCGGCTCTGTACCCCATCTCACGCAGCATCGAATCCTCCTGATAGAGGGGACCTCGCAGGAACAAAATGCGCTTTTTCCCATGTACCTTGATCAGATGATCCACGAGCTGCTCTGTTACCCGGACATTTTCAACGGTAACACTGGGGATGGACAGACAGGGAGGCGGGGTGCGATGTACCAGCACCATGGGAAAACCAATCTCATTCAGCTTTGCCAGATCATCATCAACCAAACCATCTGAAAAAACCAGCAGTCCATCGGTATTATGCGGACCAATGGAAGGCTGTGAGTGCTCACGGCTGCTTGCGTGATAGGTGGCGATGATCAGGTTATAACCCTTTTGGCGAACAACAGCTTCAACGCCGTTCAGAAGGGAAACGAAGAAATCGTTCTGCAGGTTGTTGAGCAGTAGTCCCACCACCCGCGTCTTTCTGGATGCCAAATGACGAGCCGCAGTGTGGGGGACATACCTTAACTCAGTCATTACCTTATCCAATCGCTCTGCCACCTCGATGGAAACCGGTACATTCTGATTGATATAACGGCTCACTGTGGCAACGGAGACACCTGCCTCTCGTGCCACATCATAAATTGTGATGGAAGATGAACGACGTGTCATTTTTATGAATGCAACCGCTTACAGTAAGCGCTTACATTATTCCGAATCACAATTTCAGAATCAAGTTACAATTGTCACAATAAAAAACTGACAATCATTAACAAATCAGTGACAGCTTATATTTGTAGGACAAATTTCACTCATCGATTGTTAGGAGTTCGGATAATTTTGATGTAATGATGTGTCATGAAACGAGGCGACAAAGCACACTTTGGAGGATGCGGGATTGGTCAAAGTTACCCAACAGTCTATAATAAAAGTGCTGGGCAACTGTTGTGGTAGTACCGGAGACGAATCATGCCAGTTTATGCCAGATCCATTGTCAAAGACAATTTCCTGTTGACAGGCACAACCGCCATCCCGATCGGTTCACAATTGTGGTATGAATGGCTTTCCACAGCCAAGAAATTTTCTTTCAAGAGCCGAAGTGGCTGTTTTTCGGCTCAAGTTGAAACCAGGCGCAATAAAACCTACTGGCACGCCTATCGCCGCCGTGCCGGGAAACTGCTCAAAGTCTATCTGGGGAAAACCGATGAACTAACACCTGAACGATTGGAACAGGCTAGCCTCTCACTCACGGGACAAACGCGGCTCAAACCATTTACAAACCGGCCAAGGGGGAACGAAAACTACGCCGACAAGTCCCGCATCGACATGTCATTTCTGCCAATGACAAAGGTCAATGTCCCT
>DATGYJ010000264.1:0-6356 GCA_035298105.1 Anaerolineales bacterium
GTCTTCGTTACCATGAAAAACACGATCCCCAAAATAGGCTGAACCAGAGCGATGATGGCCCAAAGATTACTGGTTCTCCGTAGCGCTGTGTAGAGACCGGCATACATGATCACAACCAGCGCCAGGATGAGGAAGTCCAATAGATTGAGTCGAGATAACAGGCTCGGCTGAACATCGCTGAAGCCGGCCTGTAGTTTGAAGATCAGGATGAGCCAGTTGTTTTGCAATGGCACTAACCAGCCAGATGTTGTACTAGGCCGAATGATTGTTAAGATAAGGCCAAGGGCGGCTGCCAGCAATAATCCTCCGACAACCAAAGCCGCTATACCGCTCACTGTGTAGAGCCAGGTGAGGCGCAATTCTTTCGCCTGGGCCTGTGGGACTTGATGGATCATTTTCTTTCCTTTTTGAAAATCATAGATCAGGAGTGTTCTGAAGAATGGAAAACTCTATTGATATTTACCCTTCGACGGGCAGGCCCTTGTTCGTTTCATTCGCCCGTGCTCCTGCATTCGCCAACTGAAACAATCTGCGGGCGATCAGGATATTCCAGATGAAGAGGAACAAGACAGAGAGGATTGAAATGAAGATCCCGATCGTAGGGATATATAGCCCGAAGTCGCAGAGGCTGGAGGCAATGCGCACGTAGGCGGTACGTTTGCTAAAGATATTGGTTCTGAGCATCACCATAGAGATGATCAGTCCGGTCAGGGATCCCAGCACGTAACTCATCTGAAAAGCAGTGCCGTCGAACGTCGCAAGCTTTGCCTCTCCGGCGGCCAGAAACATGGCTCTTTGGGCCTCTGTTCCGGCTGCGGCATAGCCATTGCTCAGGTAAAGCATCTCGAAGGCTGGCCTCGCGGCGATGAAGGCCATCACGCCGATCACGCTGAGCGCCAAATAGAGGGCGGTGAACGCTGGGCTGGCGTGTTTCAGGGTCAGGTAAAGCGCTACCGTAACGAGGATGGAAATCACCGTATAGATCACCATCAGGAACTCGAAATCAATCAACCCGATGAGCTTATTCTCCTGAAACAGATTGAACCAATCTATGGCTGTCCCCTCATAGGGTGGTGGTGCGCTCATGAAAACAACAAGCTGAATGAGGATGATCGCCAGCATCAGAATAGCAGCTGCGCCGGCAAGTCGAAAGAGGAATTGCATATCTTCAGCCGGGTGTTTCATTGTGATTTCTGATTTCATTTTGTCCTCCGAATTGTGGATTTTCATTGTGGACGGGTCACTTACAAAATCTGTCATACATGAGCGGAGAGCGCTCCATCGGGCAGTGGCGTGTGAATCCTGAATATCTGCCTGAGCACCAAATCCCAGAGGAAATCGCGCAGGCTGAGAACCAGTTTGCCTGAGAACGGAATGGCGGCTAAGTAACGGGCCCGGGGATGGGAAGCCTCGATGGCCTGCTGAATGATCTTAGAGACGTCTTCGGGTCCGGGTTCATGCTGGCGCATGCCCGCCGCAAATTGGCGGCTCTTTTCATAGAGGGGCCGGTAGGGCGAAGCGGAATCGGAAAGAATATGTTCGGCCTGTGCCTGAGCCGTCTCATCAAATTGGGTTTTGATGGCGCCCGGTTCGATCACAATCACCTGGATCCCAAAGGGAGCCAGTTCCAGGCGCAAGGCGTCGCTCAGCGCCTCCAGGGCAAACTTCGTGGCTGAGTACGTGCCATTCCCAGGGGTCGACAATTTGCCCGCAATCGAGCTGAGGTTGAGGATGCAGCCGCTGCGCTGCTTTCGCATGTGGGGAGCAACCGCCCGGATCATGCGCAGCGCTCCAAACACATTGACGTCGAACACCTGCTGAGTCTGTCCCTCAGAGACTTCTTCCAAAGCGCCGGGCACGCTGTACCCGGCATTATTGACCAGGATGTCAATCCGCCCAAACTGCTGCAGTGTGCTGGCAAGAGCCTCGTTGACCGAATCCGTTTGAGTGACATCCAGCGGCAGTTTCATTGCAACGGGAAGGTCATTCAGAGTTTCTGCTTTTCTGGCGGTCGCCACGACGAGATAACCGTGCTGGCTCAGCCGCTCAGCGAGGTCACGTCCGATGCCTGTCGAACAACCCGTAATCAAGACTACTTTAGGCATTTTGACTCCTTGATATCGTACGCGCCTGATTCGCATGACTGCTCAACTGAAAGAGCCTGCGGGCAGTCAGGACATACCACGCAATGCTTGAGAGTCCGCCGATCAATGCCAGGATCATGGCTACTTGAAATAAGACCGGGATAAATGTGGACCAAACTGTGAATAGCGTAAGGCACACAGCCCCAAGAATTCCGGCGTAAGCAGTTGCTTTGCCGAAGATCCCGCCGCGCAGCATGACCAAGGAGATCGCAAGGATGCCAACCTCTCCAAACAGGAAACCCACAAATGCACCCGGCGTAAAATCTTCACCACGGGCCAGCACTGCTTCTCCTGCTGCGGTGAAGAGCGTCCTTTGTGCATCCGTGGTGGCTGCTGCATATTTAGCACTCAAAGCCAGCATGGGAAAGGCCGCATTATTCGAAAGGTAGATGGCGGTACCGACCAGTGAAAGGATCATCGCCAGCGCTGCATACGCCTGATAGGTTTGCGAGTGAACTGCAAAGAGAGCCAGGAAGATCGGGATCAACAGAACCAGCGTCAGGATATTGGGCAAGAGACCCAAGTTACGCAGTCCAAAAAACCAGTTGGCTTGAAATAGACGGAACCAGTCAACTGCAGTCATCGTCCCAGGCTGTTCAGCGCCGGCCGGAAAGAAGGTGAGGGCGATATCTGTGAGCGCCACCAATACAGCCAGCAGGGCTGCTGCGCCGGCGAGTTTATAGAGATTTGTCCAGTTGGAACTTACATTTTCAGACGTGGCATCATTGATGTGAATTGCGGTGATAGTGGTTGCTGTCATTTTTCTCCTTTTATTCCTGCCTTCAATATACAATTCCAACTCCCGGGCGTCACTGTCCTAAGGTGGTGTTTTTCTGTAATAGACGCAAAAAAGATAGGTGTACTTTGGTACACCTATCTCGAGGCCCAAATCACGATTATGAGGGGTTATTCGTCTCTAGACAGCCATCCAAGCTGGCGAGCGCGGGCAACAGCCTGGGTGCGGCTGTTCACGTTCAGCTTGTTGAAGATATTGCCAGTATGCTTCTTGACCGCACTCAACGTGATCACCAGTTTGTCCGCGATCTGCTGATTTGAATGACCCGCGGCGATATACTGCAAGACTTCCTGTTCCCGGGGTGTCAACGGTTCGACCGGATCCAGGAATTCATCCACTGGCATCGCATCTCCAATTGTGTGCGGACCTGGACCAGATTGCCTGCCGGGTCTCTGTCGGGCTGTTTGTGTTTTAGGGAACGCGCCGAGGATAGACTGGATATAGTCCGTGCGGATCGTTGTCGGGAAGTTACGACTCAGGAGGGTCTTCAGCGCCTCAGCAATAACCGGCCCCTCTTCGACAAATGGGCTGATAAAGCTTTCCGACTCGGCGAGCTCCAGCGCCTGGGCCACATCGGCCAGCCCGGCTTTACGATCTCCACAGGCTGTATGTAACTGCGCTCGCAACAAAAGCGTTTGCAGCGCGATTGGCAGGTGACGGCAACGCAGCGATCCCTTCATCACAAGACCGGCGAGCTCAATGCCATACCTCAAAGCCGGCTGCTCACCCGTTCTCCCTGCCCGGTACAAGAGGGTCCGCAGGGCACTGTTGTAGAGCAGGCCGGTGGGGTGCGGAATGCTGGCGTCTGGTGCCAGCTCGGGATAGGAAAATCCGGCCTCAAAAGTAAATCCGTAGGCTTTGAGCGCCGCTTGGGCTGCCGTAAGCCGATCCGTGGCCAGATAGATGCTCACCTGCTGAGAGATCACCTCTTCCGTCACGAGAGCAGGTGCGGCTGTTCGCATGAGATCGAGCGCTTTCTCGAGCTCTTGGAGAGATGCTTGTAGATCTCCTTCCATCTGGAACAGGCGCGAAAGGAAAACGCTATGATAGATCTCGGCATCGCTGAAGCCGCCCAGCGTGCTCCACTGTACCGAGTGCGAAAAATACCCGCGCGCCTCTTCGAGTTGATGCCAGTAGTAATAGACCTGCGCCAATTCCCCATATAATGTTGCGCTGAAGGGAGAGAAGGAAGCGGTACGCTCAAGTCGCTGGAGGGCTTGAGCAGCAATCTCGTAGGCAGCATGCAGCCTGCCCTGCTGGAGAACCATTCGTCCCAAATAGGATAGGCCAAACACCTCCGAGGCGAGATCGCCAATTGTACGGCTTTGCCGGATGATCAGCTCACACGCTTCGGTCGCCCGCTCATAGTCAAGCATTTGCAGGGATGCATCGGCTAAGCCCATGTAGATCAGGCTGCGTATCTCCGTTTCATCTTCCGGAAGGATTTTCAGCGCCTGGGCTCCCAGTTCCCGGCTCTCTGCTACCTTTCCCTGCGTAATTAGCAGCATGGCCTGAAGCGCGAGCCACTCCCCCTGAAGCGAAGCCTCTATTTCATCCCCCTGCTCAGGCGCAAATAGCACTTGCAGCCGCTCCAGATGTGGCGTGGCCCTAGCGAAATTACGCCGCAGAAGATGCATCCAGGCGAACGCCATGTTGGCTCGCCGGCTTTTATTCAGGTATTCCGGTGAGATCCTCTGCAGCCAATCTTCCACTGTCTTGAAATACGCCTTCATAATCATCGGCAAGGCGGTCTTTTCCACGAGCTGCACGGCATGTGCATCATCGTGGGCTGCCAGAGCTTGCTCAATCGCCTCATTTGTCAGGTCCGCTTCTTCATACCAGGCTGCTGCCCGGCGGTGCAAGGCTTGGATCTCCTCGGTCGAGAATACCTGCCCGAGCCGTGCTCGGAGCAAATCCGCAAAAAGGTGATGATAGCGGAACCACAAGCCTTCATCATCCAGGGGAATCACGAAAAGGTTCGCCTGGTATAAATCCCTTAACAGAGCCTGGCTATTTGCCAGTCCACTGACGGCCGCACACAAGCTTCCATTCAGCCGCTCGAGGATAGACGTTCGCAATAGGAAGGACTTCACCTCTTCTGGCTGGCGCTCCAGAACCTCTTCCAGCAGGTATTCTGCCACGAAGAGATGGCTCCCTGTGAAGGTCCGGATGAATTGGGTAACGTCACTCCGCCCCTTCATCGAGATCCCGGCCAGTTGTAGACTGGCGATCCAACCTTCTGTGCGTGCTACGAGTGCAGTCACATCGTCGTTGGAGAGTTTCAGATCCATAACCTGGTTGAGAAATGCGGTTGTCTCTTCAGTATTAAAGCGCAAATCCGCAGCGCGGATCTCTACTAACTGATCCCGGGCCCGAAAACGGGCCAGTGGCCAGGGCGGATCAAGGCGCGTGGAAATCACAAGGTGTAACTGGTCCGGCAAATGATCAAGTAAGAAAAAGAGCGCTGTATGGATATCCTGGTTTTGGATTGTCTGGTAGTCATCAAGCACTAATACCAGTTCGGTGCCCAACCTGACTAGGTCGTTGATGAGAATTGTCGGAAGAGTTTCAGCGGGCAGAACCTGAGGGGTCTGAAGCAAGGCTAAGGCAGCTTCCCCAATCTCGTGTTGGACAGATTGGCAGGCAGTGATCAGATAAGTCCAGAACCGGATCGGGTCATTATCTGCTTCGTCAAGAGAAACCCATGCGACCGGCTGCTTGAGATGAACCGCAAATTCACTCAGGAGGGTGGTCTTGCCAAACCCTGCCGGACCAGACAGCAAAACGAAGCTGCCCGGACACCTCAAACTTGAGAGCAATTGTTCCATCAGACGCGGGCGTACAACACGATTCGCCCGAATGCGTGGAATATGAAGCTTAGTTGAAACAAGTGCGCTTGACATGCTCTGTGTTCATTCACCATCGTAACCCCAATACCTCTAAAGAGAAAAATCTTCTTTTCCAGTAAAAACATTATACCTTTTCCCATAGGCGACATACTCAGCCGTGTAACTCAAATGGATTTTATGGTTTGGGGTGATCACTCATAGTTCTCGAAGGCAAACAGGGCTGGTAAACCGCCCGTATGCAGGAAAATAATCGGCTCCTTCGTTCCCAGCCTTCGCTGCTCGACCAGGTCCAACAGTCCGGCGAAGGCTTTGCCGGTATAGACGGGGTCGAGCAAAACCCCTTCCAGGCGTGCCAGCCGCCGGATTGCCGACAGGCACACCGCTGAGGGAGCCCCGTATTTCGGACCGCTATAAATCTCCTCGAGTAGAGGAATGTCACTGGGTTTAAAAACCTTCTTCACTCCGAGCCGGGCACAGATCTCGCCAGCCAGATGTGCCAGCGAAGCTGGAAATGCTTTCCAGAGTTTCCCAACATCAATCCCTAACAGGGATAACGACGAATCCATC
>DATGYJ010000265.1:0-8007 GCA_035298105.1 Anaerolineales bacterium
GTGGTATGGCAGGGACATTCGGTTACGAAGCTGAACATTACGAACTATCGATGAAGGTGGGTGAGTTGAAAGTGTTCCCAAAGATCAGGGAGTTGAGAACCGAGAGTCGTGAATCGGTCGATCGAAAATCGCCAATCGAAAATCGGAAACCGAGTGTCGTTGCCTCTGGCGCGGCATGCCGGATGCAAATCCGACAGGGAACTGACGTGGAGGCGATTCACCCGATTATCCTGGTTGCCGATTTCATAAGGAAATAATGCTTCCAAGATCCTGGTCTACGAAGACACACCCTACATCGGGTTATGGATCAAGAATACATTAGATGGCATAGGGTTGAAATATACAATGGTCGGTGATGCAAGCGAAGCGACTCTGCTGGCGGGCATGTATCAGAATCGGAATAGTGACTATGGCGTGATCGCTTCCTATTTCGAGGGACGGGTGATCCTTCAAACCTTCTGCAATCATGATTACAAAGAAGCGGATATTGAGCTCTTGTGGGAAAACTATATCTACAATACGTTGAAAAGCCGGTTCGCCGCGCTTGATGAATAAATTACGCATCAAGCGGCTGCCCACGATAAGGGTGCTAGGATTGTGGTCTCGAAAATTTGTCTTGACACTGTTCCTCTCCTGATGTAAACTGCCTTTCTCCACACTGCGCTTCGCGCGTGTGCTTCACGTGTAAGAAAATCCTAAAGAAAGGAGCGCATTCCATGGTTCGATTGATTGTTGCTGATCGCAGTCACAACCAAATATCTTTTCGGAGTGCGCCCGTTGACCGCTAGCGGTCATTGCCTGTGTCTTTATGCCACGGTGCAGAAGTGCACCGTGGCTTTTTTTATGTCAAAGCCCTCGCGCTGACCGTAGGAGGCGTAAGCTGCCCTGCGGACACTGCGCTCAGGCGAAGAACACCATCTCACTCCGCCTGGCGCGAACCGGATTATTTTATGACTCTTCCTTTCAAAGCTTATTGGGATCTTCTCTCGCAGCACATCCGCCCGCAGAAGGGGCGTTTCATTCTGCTCGTGATGTTGTTGTTCACCAGTATTGGCCTGCGCATCCTTGCACCCCAGATCATGCGCAATTTTATCGATTCGGCCCTGGCTGGACAAGCCTTGCAAGCGCTCACCCTGACCGCGCTGGCTTTCATTGGCGCTGCAATCTTCCAACAAGTGATTTCTGTCATTGTGACTTACCTCGGCGAAAATGTTGCATGGACCGCTACCAATGCCCTGCGGGCAGAACTTGCCTGGCATGCGCTTAATCTTGACATGCGCTTCCACAATGATCACACCCCCGGTGAATTGATTGAGCACATTGACGGTGACGTAACCGAACTGGCCACGTTCTTCTCGCAATTTGCGCTCAACCTGGTGAGCAATGGATTACTGCTGATCGGCGTCCTGGCTGCCTTATTTCGCGAGGATTGGCGGGCAGGTTTGGCATTTACGATTTTCTCACTTGCTACCATTCTCGTGCTTGGGCGTCTTAAGGATATTGCGGTGCCTCATCAAAAGGCGCGGCGACAAGCGGAAGCGGAGTTGTATGGCTTCCTTGAGGAACAACTGGCCGGCACGGAAGACATCCGCTCGAGCGGAGCAGTGGATTACTCCATTCGTGAGTTATTCCGCCATCAAAGTATCATTTTTACCCATAACCGTAGAGCAGGCTTCAAGCGCTGGATCATTGAAAATGCGATGGGGCTTGCGCTCACGACGGGTACACTGCTTGCAATCATTTCCAGATATTGGCTCTTCACGGCTGGTTTGGTGACTATCGGTACCGTATATTTATTTGTGAACTACATCAATCTTTTGGATGAACCGTTCTGGGCAATGACGCATGAGGTCGAGAGCTTCCAGACCATCGGTGCCTGTGTCGAGCGGCTGACCGAATTCCGCAACTTCAAATCCGAAGTGCTTGACGGGACTGGTGTGGATATTCCGGCGCGCCCACTTGAGCTAGCTTTCAAGGATGTGACCTTTTCATACAACGGAAACGACTCAGTATTAAAAAATCTGTCGCTTGAATTGAAACCAGGCTCCGTGCTGGGATTGCTGGGTCGTACGGGCAGCGGCAAGACCACGCTCGCCCGTCTGATCTTTCGCTTGTATGATCCGAAGTCCGGATGCATTGAGATCAATGGAACGGATTTGCGCACTTTGCACCTGGAAACCCTGCGCCGCAATATTGCGATCGTTACCCAGGATGTGCAGCTCTTTCGCGCCAGCATTCGTGATAACCTGACCTTTTTCGACCGTTCGATTCCGGATGAGCAGATTTTGGATACTCTCCGGGAATTAGACCTGGGCGATTGGTACCGAAGTCTACCGAAGGGCCTGGATACAGAATTAGATACCGGCAGCCGCTCGTTATCTGCGGGCGAAGCGCAGTTGCTGGCGTTCACGCGTGTCTTTCTGCGGGATCCAGGTCTCGTCATTCTGGATGAGGCCTCCTCTCGCCTTGATCCCGCCACGGAGCAGCGGTTCGAGCGGGCCATTGACAAACTGCTCCGGAACCGCACGGCGATTATCATTGCCCATCGTTTGGGAACGGTTCAGCGTGCTGGTGAGATCATGATCCTCGAGGCTGGCAGCGTCAGTGAGTATGGCGACCGCAAGATCCTGGCAGCGGATCCCAATTCACGCTTTTATCAGTTGCTGCAGACCGGTTTGGAGGAAGTGCTAGCGTGAACATGTCGTTACGCGGAGGGTGCCTCGCGCTGAGCGGAGCGAGTGTTTGTCGAGCGCAGTCGAAGCGTTCCCGACGATTGCGCAGCATCCTGCAAGGACTGCGGAGCGTCCTGCGAGGAAGCAACCCCCATCAAGTAGGAGATTGCTTCGGGCAGGGTTTCGACGCCATAGCGTCGAAACCCTGCCCTCGCAACGACATAAGAGGAATAGTATGACCGAAATTTCATTCACTCAAAAAGTCCCTGCTCTGCCTGCCTGGCGTGTGATCTGGGAAATGCTGCGCTTTCGCCCCTGGCTGTGGTTCATAGACCTGGTGTGCGTTGCATTGATCCGCTTTTGCTGGCAGATCGCTCCCGCGTTGATCATCAAAGCCTTCTTCGATATGCTGACCGGCGCGGCGCCCTTAACGTTTGGCATTTGGGCGATTATCGCGTTTACGCTTGGGACCTGGCTGGGACGGATCATCTCAACCTATGGTTTCTACTATGCGGATGTTCCAATCTTTGCAGATATCCCTGCCCTGCTGCGTAAGAACTTGCTCCGGCACATTCTGCAACGCCCGGGTGCCTCGCCTTTGCCTGATTCGCCCGGCGAAGCCATCAGCCGTTTCAAAAACGACGTCAATGAGATCCCGTTGTTCGTGATCCTCATCAACGATATCGGCATTGGCCTTGTCATCATCGTGGTCTCGATCGTTCTAATGGCGCGGATCAGTCTTTGGGTCACCGTGATGTCGCTGGCCCCGCTGCTGGTGGTTGGGATTGTAGCGAACATCGCAACCAAGCGCATCGAACATTATCGCCGTGCCTCCCGCTCAGCAGCTGGAGATGTCAGCGGTTTTATCGGTGAGTTCTTTGGCGCACTGCAGGCAGTCAAGGTTGCTACGGCTGAGAAGAATGTCATCAATCACTTTGAAACGCTGAATGAAGAGCGCCGTATCTTGACTGTCCGTGAGAAGCTGTTCGACGCGGTGCTTCAGTCCATCTATCGCAACACATCCACGCTGGGTACTGGCGTGATCCTGATCCTCGTCGGTCAATCGATGCGGGCGGGCAGCTTTACGCTGGGCGATTTTTCACTATTCGTTTATCTCCTGCAAAGCATGGGCGACCTGACTACCTTTGCCGGGATGCTGGCCGCGCGCTACAAGCAATTAGACGTTTCTGTGCAGCGTATGTACCGTTTGATGGAGAACGCGCCGCTCGACGCGCTTATCCAGCACAGCCCCGTGGATCTGAATGGTCCGCTCCCGGACGTTACTTATCCGACAAAGACCGCTTCGGACCGCTTGAATGAGCTGGCTGCTGTTAACCTGACGTTCCACTATCCCAATTCGAAGAACGGGATCGAGGGCGTGAACCTAAGCCTCAAACGCGGCACCCTGACCGTGATCACAGGGCGGATCGGTTCGGGGAAAACGACTCTGCTGCGGGCCTTGTTGGGATTGCTTCCAGTAGAAGCCGGTGAGATCCGTTGGAACGGTGTCGCGATCACTTCACCCGGTGATTTCTTTATCCCGCCACGCTGTTCCTATACTGCGCAGGTGCCGCGGCTCTTCAGCAATACCCTGCGTAATAATATCCTGCTTGGGCTCGACCGCCATGATGATGACATCTATCTTTCGACCAGGCTGGCCGTGATGGATCATGACCTTCAGGAACTGGACGATGACCTTGAGACGATGGTCGGGGCACGCGGCGTCAAGCTTTCGGGCGGACAGATGCAGCGTGCTGCCGCGGCGCGTATGTTCATCCGTGAGCCAGAATTACTGGTCTTCGACGACCTTTCCAGCGCACTGGATGTGGAGACCGAGCGCCAACTCTGGGAGCGCATCTTCGCTGAAGAGGGAAAGACCTGCCTGGTCGTCTCACACCGCCGTCCATTATTGCGGCGCGCGGATCACATCATCGTGCTCAAAGATGGGCGTGTGGAAGCGGAAGGCAGGCTGGCGGATCTACTCGAGAGAAGCGCTGAGATGAAGGAGTTGTGGAAGCAGGAGAGCCGGGAAAAGTAAAATGGGAGTAGGGAAAAGGAAAAACCCAGTGCTGAAATCCGTCCAAGAGTACTTGCGTTTGACGCGCTGAAGGTTGGATGAAGGAAGAATGAGGGAGGCATAGACGTGGCATTCTCGCTTCGAAGTGGCAAAATGCAACAAATTCCAGCTTGTTTAATCAAGCTTTTTCCTGTATCCTTGACGTAGAGTATCCAGACATTCAACCCAAAGGGGATCAGATATACCCCACACACTTCATGTCTCTGAAGAACTCACGCGCAACGAAATGATCGATGCTTCAATTCACCGGAGAGATCATGATCCTGGGAATAATGATAGATTCAAACCAGAAAATCGAAGAGGAGAACTCCCATGCTCTCAGTTGAAATCAAGGAAAATGAAAAGATAGTTGGGATTCTTACCGCCGCTGAAAAGCTCTTTAAGACCGGTTCAAGGGGTTTCTTTGGAATGGGCAAAATCGAAATCGGCGAGAAGCGTTATCAGGTTCAGGTGCAGTTGGTGGAAATCGGTTCAAAGCCCAAGCCCGAAGAAAAAGCTTTGAAGCCGAAAATCGACCTCTAAGTAACACGTCCCGAGGTGGGATATTGCGTCGTATCCGCGAAGAACTCACGTGTAAGGAAATGAGCAACCCGCAGTTGGAAAAGGCGGGTTGGTATTTGTGCGCCTTTGATGAGCTGCCGCTGGATATCTTTGGCGCGGATGCGGTGGAGAGATGGTTTGTCGGGAAGGAAGCGGGATTGTGGGAGTCGCCAATAAATTGACTTTTTGAGGTGGATAGGAGACCAAAATGTACAACCATGCTCCTGAAAACTATTTATGTCCGTTTTGCTTGCTTGTTCAGGGTATCGAAAACGAACATATTTATTCCATCAGGAGTGATATTATTTATCAAGACCAGTCTGTTACTGCCTTCATTGGTTCCCAGCAATGGCCGCGCAACCATGGAAACACTATCGTTGTTCCAAATGAACACTTTGAAAACATTTTCGATTTACCTGACCATTACGCTCAAGAAATTCATCGCGTTGCGCGCCTGATTAGTTTAGCAATGAAAAATGTGTATGCTTGCGATGGCATATCAATTCGTCAACATAATGAACCTGCTGGCTATCAGGATGTTTGGCATTACCATGTGCATGTAACGCCCAGGTATCTGAACGACCAGTTTTATCCCACCTATCAAGAGAAGAAATTCATGCCACCAGATGAAAGAGCAAAGCACGCCAAAAAACTAAAAGTTGGGTTGCTTCGATTTATGTGACGGTTTACTAAGAAAAGAACGAATGATATTATGGATTTTGAAAGTCCATTATCTATTTAGTCAACTAACAAAGGATAACATAAATGGATTCTTTCAAGATGTATCTTGAGTTAATGCAAGAGCGACCAGAACTTTTCAGAAATACCGATGAGCCAGGCGAGATCAAGATTATTAAGGACCCCGAACGAATTCTTGCTGAGCAAAAGCGTATTCGGGCAGAATTACGAGCTAATGGTCATCCTGGGCACTGGATTGACATCGGTGTCCTATCGGAAGACGAATGGTTTTGGACAGTACGTGATATGGTCGAATTTCCTGGTGGATTTGTTTGGGGATATATTCGCCAAATTGATCGCAAAGTTCAAGATGGTGGGTTTGGTGTTATTTTAATGTGTGTCAAAGAGAATCAAGTATTGTTGATTAAGAGATTCCGTCATGAAGAACGTGGATGGAGTTGGGAATTTCCACGAGGATTTGGAGATCCAAACAAAACAGCGGAAGAAAATGCTTTAAATGAACTCGAGGAAGAGCTTAGGGTGAAGGACGCGCATTTGGAGTTACTTGCCGAAATTAAAAATGGTAATGGGGGATTATGTGCCTATCTTGTCAATATACTCCCAAGCCAGGAGATTCGAGTAGACACACGAGAAGGAATTAGCGAAAATAGATGGATTTCTTTAGATGACCTGGATAAACTTGTCCTGCAGGGAAGGTTTAGTGATTGGTTTTCACTGTGGGCGTACTCATTGAGTAAAATTGTCAAACAATCCAAACAGTCGTTGTAGCTGGAGATGAGGATGAATACGCATACAAGAGGGCGCCCGTTAAAAGTTTTTTTGTGCCATTCATCATTGGACAAGCAGATTGTAAGAGAACTGGAGCAGCTCTTAACAGATGATGGCTTCGATGTCTGGTTTGATGAGAAAAGTTTGGTGCCTGGTCAGGATTGGGAATCGAAAATCCAGGAAATCTTGGAAGAAGTTGATATCATTATTGTTTGCTTGTCAAACAATTCTGTTAATAGAAAAGGTTTTGCTCAAACCGAAATACGAATTGCCATTGATCTTGCTCGGAAGCAGCCTTTAGACGATACAATATTCCTGATCCCTACACGGCTTGATGAGTGTGTGGTTCCGCGAAAGCTTCGAAATTTGCATTGGGTTGACTATTTTGAGATTGGTGGGTATTCCAAATTACGCGCCGCGTTGACCTTACAAGCGAAGAAATCCGGACTTCAGATTAGACCAGCTAGGGCGAGAACCTTACCCTTTGAATTAGTAGACTACCAGCGTTATCCATGGCAGTCATTTGCAAGTTTTCGATATCTCGAAAGTCTTGATTCGACCCGTTTTGGTCAGTCAATTCGGGAGCCGGAGATCAGGCTGCTTAGTAGTAAAAGCGAATTGTTGGAATCCTTATTGTTTGGTGATGGAATTGCATTATCTGAACCTCAGCTCGTTGATTCCCGAGGTGCTGTAGAAGCGTTGAGTGAATTGGTAAAAAGTGCTCAAGAATGTAATGTGCGTATTCCGATTCGAGTTGCGTCTCGGCAGTCGAATATCTCCGTTTTTGGCTTGGCATCGCATCTTGTGGGGATGATTGATGAAACTCAGTTACCTCGACGTTACATCATATCTGCAAACCCTTTGCTGGATTCGGACATTAACCGACGGCATGAATGGTCCAAGTACTTATTGCAGGGTATTAAAGGATTTGATGGAGTAATTCGGAACAGTCTGCCAACTGAATCGGAATTTGTATATAACTTGTTTACAGTCCTTAATTATGTTGATCATGATAAGAAGATGGTAATTAGCGCGAAGCGTGAAGAAGAAAGATTCCGTCGTGAACTTGAGCAGATACTAAGCTTAACTGTTGGCGATCTTCTTGATATGTGCAAACAGACACAAGATGCGGCAATTCCAGATATTATCCACCCACAGTGGTTTGCTAATGAACATGAGGCAGATGCCGCATCTGAGGTAATCTCTGGACTTCAAGTGATTATTGACGAAATTGGCGGTATTCCAAAGGTC
>DATGYJ010000266.1:0-9535 GCA_035298105.1 Anaerolineales bacterium
GGCTTGCCCACCTGCCTGTGCCTTTTTGCTCGGCTTCATCCAGGATCAGGTCCACGAGCGGTTTACCCGTCTCTTCGTCCAACCGCCTCAAGATATTTGCTGTGATCTCGATCAAATAGGATTTCAGATCGTGTTCATTCCATTCAGAAAAAATCTCCGCCAGTTCAGCGTCTGAAATACCCGCGCCGCGCTGCAGCAGATCATAGATTTCCGCGATCAGCTGCATATCGCCGTATTCAATCCCATTATGCACCATCTTAACGTAATGCCCTGCCCCGCCTTTGCCCATCCAGGCCACACACGGGACTCCGTCGTCTGCCTTGGCTGAGATGGCCTCCAGCATGGGCCTCACCTGCCCCCAGGCAGACTCTGTACCGCCCGGCATGAGGCTGGGTCCCCACAGTGCCCCACTCTCCCCGCCCGATACGCCCATCCCGATAAAGCGGATCCGGTCCTCCTTCAGATCTTCGATCCGCTGCTCAGTGTCCTTAAAGAAAGAATTGCCGCCGTCAATAATAATATCGCCTGCTTCAAGGTAGGGCCTGATCGACAGGATCGCTTTGTCGACAGGCTCCCCTGCGGGAACCATCATCAGGATGCAGCGTGGCTTATCCAGGTTCGCAGCCAGCTCTTTCAGTGAATTAAATACTTTGATATTCTTTTCCGTGGAAAGAGACTTGCCAGTTTTCGGGTTTACATCGTAACCGGCCACGGAATATCCATGGCGTTCAAAGTTCAACGCCAGACTGCGCCCCATGATGCCCAGGCCAAGGATTCCAATATTCAATGTACTACTCCATATATTTCAAGATCTCTTGCACAATCTCGCCCACCGACATGGATATGTCAATGGTCAATGCATTTGTTGGCTCTTCGAGGGCCTCAAACTGACTTTGAAGCATGTGCGGCTTCATATAATGTTCCTTACGGGCGGACATCCGCGACCAGATCAAATCATAACTGCCTTTGAGATAAATGATTTGCACATCTTCGTTGCCATCCAGCAATCGTCGGCGATACGCCTCCTTGAGTGCAGAACACGCCAGTATCCCGGGGCGATCCGCCTTCAGAGAGGCCGAGATCAGATCATGAAGCGCCTTCAGCCAGGGTGCACGGTCTGAATCATCTAACGGAATGCCGCTTGCCATTTTGGCGATATTTTCAGGTGGATGAAAATCATCGCCGTCATAGAAATCCCACCCTAAATGGCTTGCCAGAGCTTTGCCGACGGTTGTCTTCCCACAACCTGACACGCCCATCACGATGAGAAAACGAATTGGCATCATTTCACTCGATAGAGAATTTCTCCCGCCTTGGGCACATACAAAACGCCTTCTGCTTCTTTGCCGTTCCATTCATCCGTACTGATCTTCGCTGGATCCAGATAACCCAGATTGAGCCGCGCACAATCTTCTGCAGGTATTTTACTCGCCAATGTCACTCTGACATTTGGCTTTTCAACTCCATTTTCCATTACACCGGAACCGCGCAAATGCGTGCTATGCGCCAGCACACCCAGCGGGAAATGTTTGAACCGCTCCCAATCCTTCAGGAAATAGGGCAGGATATGATAACCAACTTTATAAATATACTTTCCATGCACACGACTGACCGTTTCCAAATGCGGTGCATAAATGACGACTTCACCGCCCACGGCAACAGCGGGTTCAAGTTTATACATCGCCTTCGCCGCGGTCCATAATTCATCATACATGGCGGGCGCGCACGAAAGGACCCTCTGAAACGGTTGATCCACCCAGCGGATATGGCGTGCCCCCGAGAGGTCAGCCGCTTCACTCCAGGCCGACAAGTGGTCGCCGATAAACAGGCCACTCAACCCGTGACCTTCCACCACCAACGCGATCAGAGTTACTGGCGTTTTCAAGCGTGCCGCGGCCGCATGGATCATCGCTCGCACAGGCGTCTCTTTGATTCCAATGGTGCCCACTACGCCCGCCAGCGCGCCGAGCCAATGCGTGGCGTTGATCATGTCTGCGCCCGAGATGCCGGGGAAGAGATATTTTGCCCCGCCAGAAAACCCAACCACTTCATGCGGAAAAGTCGGACCAAGAATGATAATGTGGTCGTATTCCAATGCGGACTTATTGATGCGGATATTGACTTCGTCCGGCAGGGACGAATGCCAGCTTTCTCCGGCAATATGCCTGATCTCGTCCTGTTCGATCAGACCGAGTGACGTGAGTGCTGAAGGGGTATTCCATTCATGATTGAGCAGGCCGATGTGTTTGAATGTGCTATTTCGTTCTTCAGAAGTAATTCCAACCAGTCTGTTAAGACTCTCGTCACTTAGCGGCGGGTGTGTTCCCAGCGCGACCATGAAGTCGAGCTGTTTTGTGTCACGCAGGATTTCTATCACGGAACGGAATAGAAAAGGTAAAGGCAGGGAACGCGTGTGGTCAGGGATCAAAACTAGCACGCGTTGATTGTGAAATTTTCCAGCGAGTCCTTTGTGTAAGGTCTCAAGAATGTGGTCTTCTGAAAGCAGTTGATTGGGAGAGGAGGTTGCTTGTGAATCGATCATATTATTTTCGTAATTGTATATCGAGCGCTTGTCTGGATTGCCAAATCCGGCAGAGCAAATAATTTACACACCACCAAACGCCGAAAAACCGCCATCGATGGGGATCACAACTCCGGTCACGAACGAAGCGGCCGGCGAGATCAACCAAAGCGTGGCACCGAACAAATCTTCGGGGATCCCGAAGCGGTTCATTGGAGTATGAGCAAGGATGGTCTGTCCGCGGGGGGTCAAAGTCCCATCCTCGTTCAACAGCAAGCGCCGGTTTTGCTCTCCCACGAAGAATCCGGGCGCAATGGCGTTGACACGAATGCGCGGCGAATAATTCTGCGCCATATGGACCGCCAGCCACTGCGTGAAATTGGTGACGGCTGCCTTTGCGGCGGAATACGCCGGGATGCGGGTAAGTGGGCGAAGCGCGTTCATCGAAGAGATATTGAGGATCACGCCTTCCCCACGTTCCGCCATTGCGCGTCCAAACACCTGGCACGGCAGGATGGTACCCAGCAAATTCAAATCGCCGACATGCCGCAGGGCATCGATGGGTAGATCGAAAAAAGATAAATCCGCAGAGGTGGTTGCCGATGGGTGGTTTCCACCTGCGGCATTGATCAGGACATCCACGGTTTTGAACTCGGCTTTGATCGTTTCATGCGCCTGCTGTAAAGTTTCAATATTCAGCACATCCCCGTAAACTCGTACGGCATGCCCTGTGGTGGCTTTTGGAAAACGCTCGATTACTCTTTTCGCGAGTTCAACATCCCGATCAAGGATCACAACATTCGCATTGCACCCCACCAGTGCGCACGCGATTTCACTGCCCAGCACACCTGCTCCCCCTGTGACGACGACAGTGCAATCTGTAAAATCATATAGCGAAGCCAGTTGTTCCAGATTCATTCATTTCCTCAAGGGAGTAAGGCCGGTGAAGCAGAGGAGCTTGCAGCCTCTCTCTGCTTCACGATTGTCTACATTCACATCATATCACCGACTACGATCACCAATTAAAAGGTCCTGCGCCTGCCTCAACTGCTGGCAAAACATCCTGTGTTTCCAGCAAATCAACGAAGAGAGTTGGTACCCAACCTACCTCACTCGCAAGGTCCGGGTCATTCCCTTCATTGTAGGCTGCAAGCACATCAAGCGCCTGGTGGCCCGATTGAGAGGGCGAGTTCAGGAGCGTGTTCGTCTCGTAGACCGCCGTGCCATTGAATCGTTCGATGAATTGATCGGGTGTGATACCAGTACTCGGGTTCACCCAGAAGAAATTGCCTTCCGCATAAATAGCCGACTCGATGCCTGCGCCCCAACTATAGACATAGTTTTCGGCGTTGCTGATCTTATAGTAGTTATTGTAGACGTGTACCTGACCATAACGGACACGCGGCACCCGCTGGCCCAGGTCTTCGAATAGATTGTGATGCAACGTGACACGCAGTTTGCCTCGATCCGCAGTTGCGCTGTCGGATGAGCCAATCAGCATGACCTTGTCGTGATCCTCAAAGCGGTTCCAGGAGACGGTCACAAAATCAGAGGCATTGGTGATATCCAACTGCCCATCGTGTACCTGGTACAGAACACCAAGGTACTCAGGAAGCCCACTATCGGCTGTGTCACGGTCTATGAATGTGTTATGGTCAACCCAGACATGGTCGGTATTGCGTAGCGAGATGGAGTCATACAATGCGTTCCATGATCCCAGCGCCCCATCCGTAGGCGACCATTCCGGGAAGCAATCATAGGTATCTTCGAAGGTGAGATTGCGGATGATGATGTTGGTGCGGTTAGCGGTCGTGCTGCCTCGGATATCGAACCAACCACCACGGATCGTTGCGTGCTTGTCTACTCCAACGATGGTGGTGTTGGAGCCAATCCTGATTCGGACGCGTGCTTGTTGTGCGTCACGCGAGATCAGGCGGGCGGCTTCCAGTGGCCCGCTTGGCGCCACTCTTCCCCAAACCGCCGGGTCATAGGCCGCCAGGAAGGCTTCCAATGTGTAACCGTTGCGGTAGTAATCTTCACAGGTTAGTGACTGATTGTTGTCATCCACATTCATATCAATGGTTCCATCCACATAGATGATCTTTGGTTCATTGGATGGATTGGAGGGTGAGGTGGAGGAGAACACTCCATTATTAAGCGCGGCGATCAATTCCGCACGATTTGTAACCACATACACCTGAGAGGGCATTGCCTCTGACCCTCCGGTTGTTCCAGTCGAAAACGCTGCCCAGCCATCCTGCGGCTGAAGCGTCTCTCGTCCGAGATCCGTTTGAGTTGCTGAGGCAGGCGTACTTGTGATAGCAAAAGCGATCAACAAGATTAATATGACGCTCAATTTTGCGAATCGCATGGTCCTAACTCCTTTCATAATGTTCGCTAGATTGTTCAGTTCTTCCCCAGTACAGATTGTGATCCAGGTTATTCCCTCACCACCTCCTTGATTTGCACGCGGTCCAGTTTCTACTTCAATAATTCCAAATGCTTTCTAAAATGCGCTTCTAAACCCCTGCGATAGGCATCGGCATGTCTTACGAGCGATGATTTGATTTGCGTGCCAAAATGGACCAGTGCAGAGCCAAATGTGACGTGCAGCACTTCACGGGCATGGAAATCATCTAATAGGGAAGGCAGATCGTTTGTGGCCGGCAAGCTCTCCAATTTTGCCGAGACATGATATGTGCGCCGGTCTGTTTCATAACGTTCGCGTCCAAGCGAATAAATCTTCCGGAATAGATCAGGTTCGTGTTCTGCGAGCACTCGCAGCGCTTCGAGATAGCTGGTCCCGGCGGTCTTGACATGAATGCGCTCGCCCCAATGTTTCGCGATCAACGGATAGACACTGAACTTATCTGAACCCGAGTGCAAACTCAGTTTACAGGTTCCAAAGTGCGCCGTCACGGCTGCATGCTTTGCAAGTTCAAGATCCAATGCGTTCAGATCACCAATATAGTCCACACCCTTTTCGAAGCGACCGATAAAGCGCGGCGCAAGGGACGTGAAGCGTACGCCCAAACGCCTCAACTCACTGGCGATAAAGAAATGTTCGAGTGGCGTCGTGGGTGCATCGGTCTCATCCACCGATACTTCAAAATCAAAGTCAGCTTTCATTTGGCCGAGGCGATTGAACAGCGCGGCTGCGTGCTGGATGGCTCTCCCGTATTTCACAGTGGCACGCAGCAACGATTCCTCGTTGAACTGACCCCAGGGCTGCTCAACGTTCTGATTCAAATATAACGTCGAGAGTTCATCCCAGCTGAACCCTGTGACTTTTTGTTTTAATACCTCAATCGAATCACTATCTGTTTCGTTATCCACATATTCGCCGGGGTCAACGGTGAAAAAGGTATAACCTGCTGCGACAAAAGGAGGCAGGTCTTCCAGTGTTTTCAAATGGTCGGCGTCCGCACCCCAAGGCGCATCCCATTTGGCCTGCTCGACTGCGCGCTGTGCATCGTCCATCACCTGTTGGGGAGTTCGTCCTGTGCGGGCATTCTCACGAACAGATTGTTGGGCAAAGATCGGTGCAAACTTGGTGCCGCGTACCGCCGCAATGTGACCTGGCGTAGCCAGACCAAGCCGGTCGCCAAAGCCAAAGGAGGGTGATAAGCCAAGAGAGGAAAGCATATTCGACATCCCGTAGGGGCGGGTCTTGTGCCCGCCCTAAAGTTTATAGGCGCGTTTCGCCAGGCCGATTGCCAATTCCTGAATCATTTCATCCGCATCTTCCATGTCAATCATGTGCCGGACGACCAATCCTGCCAGCCAGTTTGCCGAGGCACGCCGCCAGACGTCGTGCCGGGCAGGGATGGAACAAAAAGCCCGCGTATCGTCGTTGAAGCCAACCGTGTTGTAGATGCCGGCTGTCTCCATCACCTGATCGAAGTAACGTGCCATGCCGTTCAAGCTATCGAAGAACCACCAGGGTGGACCAAGCTTGAGGGCAGGGTAATGCCCGGCCAGTGGAGCAAGTTCGCGCCCATAAGCTGTTTCATCAAGGGTGAACAGGATCAACATGAGGCGTGAATCGTTGCCGTATTTGTTGAGAAGCGGCAGCAGGTTGCGGGTGTACTCAGTTTGGATGGGGATATCTGCGCCTTTATCCAGGCCGAACTTTTGGAAGACGATCTCGTTGTGATTGCGGAACGAACCAGGGTGTAACTGCATCACCAAGCCATCTTCAATGCTCATGCGGGCCATTTCCACCAACATGTGAGCAGTAAAACGCGCTGCGTCGTTGGGCTTAGACTGTCCCTTGAGAGCGCGCTGGACGATGGCGTCAGCTTCGGAGGAAGTCAATTCAGCAGTGGCAGGGATCAGCGCAGCGTGATCTGTGGCAGTCGCGCCCATGGATTTGAAGAAAGTCCGCCTCTGTTCCAGTGCACGTATATATGACTTGTAATCCACAATCTCCACACCGCTGACTTCGCTGAGTTTGTCGATGTCCCTGCGCCAATTGGGCGCCTCGAGATTGACTACCCCATCGGGGCGGAAGGTTGGAAGAATGCGTCCGGGCCATCCATTCTGGCGGATGGCTTGATGCTGTTCAAGCGTATCTGTGGCCGCGTCGGTGGTGCAAAGGACCGCGATGTTAAAGCGCTCGAAGAGCTTGCGAGGAGAAAACTCGGGAGACACAAGTTTTTCAGAGAGGGTCTCAAACAACCGGTCGGCATTGGATTTGCCTGGTTTTTCTTCCTGGCCAAAGACAGTGATTAGCTCATCTCTCAACCAAATTCCACTGGGTGTGCCGCGCAACAGATGAAAGTTTTCGCAGAAGAGCCGCCAGATCTGGCGAGGCTCGCCCCCCTCACCCCTAGCCCCTCTCCCCGTGGGCGAGGGGGATAAGCCTAAAGACTCAAGGGGTATCCCTTGCGAGTACAGCATGCGCGTGACATAGTGATCGGGGATGATGAACAGGTCGGCGGGTGATCCAAAGGTTGCCTGCGGGTCAGCAAAAAGGCGCGGGTCCACATGCCCGTGCGGGCAGATCAGTGGCAGCGACGCAACGCGATCGTATAGTTCGCGCGCAACTTTACTTGTGCGGGGGTCTGCAGAGAAATAGCGGTCTGAGTGCAGAAAAAACTTCGTCATTTAGTACCAGCATATATTTCAGGAAATGATGCGAGCCTTCATCCAATCATTTGAATTGTGAAAATCGGCTACCGCGGTACCAGGGTGCACGAGTTCATCGAAGAGAGGACGATCAGCTTCATTTAGACTTTTATCCAGAATGACCAGGGCGTCTTCCAGATGCGCCAGCGTGCGCGGGCCAATGATCGGGGCGGTGACGCCCGGTTGATCTTTTGTCCACAGCAAGGACAATTGCGAAGCCGTCAATCCGCGTTCCTGAGCCATCCTGCTGACTGCCTGACCTACTTCTATTCCGCGCTGGGTGATCCGTGCTTTCATCGTACTGCTATCCCAGCGGTGGGCACGTGAATCTTCCGGGTAATTGCCTGTTTGGCTGTAGCGCCCCGCCAATATACCCATCGCTAAAGGTGACCACGGAAGAATGGCCAGGCCATATTTTTGGCATAATGGGACAAGTTCATTCTCGATGCGGCGGTCCAGCAAGTTGTAGGGAGGCTGCTCACTCACGTAGCGATTCAATCCATAGCGTTCGCTGATCGACAGAGCTTCCATTACCATCCAGGCCGGATGCGTGGAACAACCGATATACCGGACCTTTCCCGCGTGGATCAGATCATCGAAGGCTCGCAGGGTTTCATCCTGGGGATGCGTCAGAGGCGGACGGTGGAGCTGGTAAAGATCAATGTGATCGGTCTGCAGGCGTTGAAGCGAATCTTCGCAGGCTCTGATGATGTGGTAGCGGGTCCCGCCGCCTTCGTTTGGCAAATCGCCCGTACGCCCAAAAACCTTGGTAGCTAACACGATCCGTTCACGTAACCGGTTCTCTTTCAAAAACTTTCCTGTGATTCTCTCGCTCTCGCCCTGGTTATATACATTCGCAGTATCGAAGAAGTTGATGCCGCCGTCCGCGGCTTTCTGCATAATTGCAAAAGAATCTTCTTCGGTGGTTGGACCACCGAAGTTCATGGCTCCCAAACATAGCGGCGAGACCAATACTCCAGAGCGACCCAGCATTCGGTATTCCATCATACACATCCTTTCTTAAGAAAAAGACTTTTGGGGGTTTGGATGTAATTATAGAACACCATTGATTCTCCTCAGCGAGCCAGCCAACCGCCATCCACAGGGATGATCGCTCCATTCAGATAATCGGAGGCGGAGGAGGAAAGAAAAACGACCAGGCCCTTGATATCATCCGGCGTGCCCCAACGCCCTGCAGGAATGCGCTCAAGGATGGCGTTGGAACGATTGCGGTCGGCGCGCAATGCAGCGGTGTTATCGGTTGCCATATACCCGGGTGCAATCGCGTTGACGTTGATATGGTGGCGTGCCCATTCGTTGGCAAGCGCCCGTGTGATCCCGGCCAATCCGCTTTTTGCAGCGGTATAGGAGGGAACAAGAATGCCGCCCTGGAACGAAAGCATGGAGGCGATATTGATGATCTTCCCCGTCCCTTGTGCGATCATAATGCGTGCCACAGCTTGCGACAAAAAGAAAGCTGCCTTGAGGTTGATCTGCATCACATCATCCCAATCCGTTTCGGAAAAATCAACCGCAGGGGTCCTGCGGATTGTCCCGGCGTTGTTGACCAGAATATCAACCCGGCCGAATTCATTGACGACTTGTTCGACGAGTTTTTTCAGGTCATCGACATTTGCCTCGCGCAAATCTACGATAGACTCGTGGTATTTCCTCCCCAATGCACGGACACCTTCACAGGTCCCTTCACAACCTGTGCGATCCAAACTCGCAATATCTGCCCCTGCTTCGGCAAGTGCAATCGCCATGCCTTGACCTAGCCCCTGTGCTGCGCCCGTGACGAGCGCAACTTTTCCATCCAATTTGAATGAATCGAGAATCATAGTGATGCCTTTTTCGCATCACAGAGACACTGAAATACTAAGA
>DATGYJ010000267.1:0-23250 GCA_035298105.1 Anaerolineales bacterium
CCCAGTGCAGGACGCCGGACCTATGTCACCCTCGACCGGATCTCCCCGGTACTGGTCGCGGCGACGATTTCTACTGAAGACAAGGACTTTTATAACCACCCAGGCTTTGATGTAGGAGCCATTGTTCGTGCACTTTGGGAAAACTATCGAAGTAATGGGCAAGGCGGCGGTGCCTCGACTATTACCCAGCAACTGGCACGTGCTTTATTGCTCTCTCCCGAAGAGCGTGCCCAGCGGACATACTCACGCAAAGCGCGCGAGATCATCCTTGCAGCGGAGATCACGCGGCGTTACTCCAAAGATCAGATTCTCGAACTGTATCTCAATGAAATTTATTATGGCAATCTGGCTTATGGCATCGAAGCCGCTTCCGAAACCTATTTCGGCAAGACCGCCAATCAATTAGACTTGGCTGAAGCCTCCTTCCTGGCAGGTTTGCCGCAATCTCCCTCAGTCTATGACATTTATACAAACCGTGAGGTAACACTCGCGCGCCAACAGCAGGTTCTCGTGTTGATGTACGGACTGAGTCAAGTGAATGGATGTATCAAGGTCAGTAACAGCGAGGTGCCCATTTGTGTGGATGAGATTGCCGCAGCAAGTGCCGCTAATGAAATCAAGGAGCACCCGTTCAATCCACCGAGCATGAACGCTCGTTATCCGCATTGGGTCAATTTCGTCCGCTCGGAATTGGAAAAGACCTATGATGCACAAACGATCTATCGCTCGGGCTTCATCGTTTACACCACGCTTGACCCGACGCTCCAAGATGAGGCTCAGAGGCTGGTCACAGAACAAGTGTCACTGCTCACCGATAAGAACGCCCACAACGGTGCACTGGTTGCCATCAAACCTTCAACAGGTGAAATCCTGGCTATGGTTGGCTCCCCGGATTTCAACAATGAAGCAATCTCAGGCCAGATCAACATGGCAGACAGCCCCACTCGCCAGCCAGGCTCATCCATCAAACCCATCAATTATGTCGCGGCATTCGAAAAGGGCTGGACGCCCGCCACATTGATCTGGGACGTACCCAGCGAGTTTCCACCTTCCGGTGACCCGAATGATACCCGCGAGCCCTATCGTCCTGTCAACTACGATGGGAATTTCCACGGACCTGTCACAGTTCGTACAGCGCTTTCGAACTCATTCAATATGCCTGCCGTGAAGACATTGAATTTTGTCCGTATCTACGATGATCCAAATACCCCTCAAAAAGATGGCATGGTCGCGATGGCTGAACGGCTGGGTATCACCAGTTTGACAAGACCAGATTACGGCTTGTCCCTGACGCTTGGAGGCGGCGATGTCAGTTTATTGGAGTTGACTTCTGCTTACTCAGTGTTCGCCAACGGTGGGAAAAGAGTCCCGCCTGTAGCAATCTTGAAGATTGTGGATTTCCAGGGCAAGACCGTTTATGAGTATCAGCCGCCTCAAGCCGAACAAGTGATTCGCCCTGAGCACGCGTTCCTGATCTCATCCATTCTTTCCGATAATGAGGCGCGGTCATGGATGTTCGGTCGCAACTCACTCTTGAACCTGCCATTCCAGGTTGCCGCGAAGACTGGCACCACCAACGACTTTCGCGATAACTGGACTCTTGGCTACACTCCTGACCTTGTCACCGGTGTTTGGGTTGGGAATGCCGATTACACACCTATGGTCAATACAACCGGTTTAACCGGTGCGGCGCCAATTTGGTCGTCGTTTATGCAGTATGCCGTACCAATCGTCAGCGGCGGCACACCAACGTCCTTTTCTATTCCCCCCGGCATCACAGAAAAGGCGATCTGTGCTATTTCAGGGACCGAGCCTTCGCAGTGGTGCCGTGGCGGCCAGCGCAATGAGTTCTTCGCGAGCGACCAGCCGCCGCTACCTGCCTCACAGGATCTAATACGCCGCGTCAATCTAGATACGTGGACAGGACTCATCGCCGGCGATGCCTGCAAAGATTTCGTCAAAGATGAATTGGTAATGAATGTTCAGGACGAGTGGGGCCGCAAATGGCTGCGGACAGGGGCAGGACGTGACTGGCTGGAAGCGCATGATCTGCCACGCAACCCTTTCTTTGCACCGGATCGTGAGTGTAGCGCCTCCGATCCGCATCCGGTGCTGGAGTTCAGCAATCTCAATGATGGCACGGTCATCACTGATACAACAGTGCCGATCAATGGGGTCATTGACGTCAAAAATGGCGGTTTTAGCGGCTGGCGTCTCGAATACGGCACAGGTCAAGACCCATCTGAATGGAATCCCCTTGCCCAAGGAACGAACGGATTTCCAAACTCTTCCCTGATTTACACGTGGAATTTGCAGGGAATTACGGACAATAAGGTTACCCTGCGTCTTTACCTCTCGAACGGAGAGGATAACTTTGCAGAGCGCCGGGTTACTTTGACCCTCAATCTGCCTACGCCGACGCCACCGAGTGAAACGCCCACTCCCTTCCCATCCACCGAGGTCCCAACGGATACACCTGTCCCTGCCACTCCCACCGATACACCCACGCTGTTCCCTACTGATACAGCAACACCAACGCCATAAGTTGTTTCACCAAACAAACCACCCCGCTCGAGAGCGGGGTGGTTTTCATTGTCACAAATCTATTTATCGACCGGTTGAGAGATCGGCGATGAACTGGGCGCACGCCTGGCTTGCTCATCCTTGACAGTCCGGAGGCCATTATTTACCTGATTAGAAATCCGCTCTAACTCCGCCTGGAGCTGCGTCAGGGAGTCAATCACGTAATCATCTGCATCTGCGCGGATACCATCCGCCTCTGTACGGGCTTGTGTCAGGATTTGATCCGCACGGCGCTGAGCCTCCTGAGCAATCATATCTTTCCCCACAAGTTGATCGGCTTTTTGGCGGGCAATCTCAAGAGTGCGGTTGGCTTCTTCCTGTGCCTGTGCCAGCACGCGGTCTCGTTGACCGAGGAGTTGTTGTGCCTTCTTCACCTCCTCCGGGATGGCAATACGCATCTGGTCGATAATATCGAGCATGCGGTCTTCATCTACCATCACATTACGAGTCAGTGGGATGGCTTTGCTCTCATTGAACAACTCTTCCAGCCGGTCGATTAGTTGCAGAATATCCATACAGGCCTCCGTGGAACGGATGACTCTAATTCTATCGCATTTTTAATCACGTAACGCATTCGGAAGTGCATGGCCATCGCCCAAACTCATTACTTTGTTTTTCAATGCCTCATTAACATGCGGTGGGACCATGCTGGAAACATCGCCTCCCAGAGAAGCGATCTCCTTGACTGTACTCGAGGAAAGGAACATATGCTCCTCGGCGGTGAAAAGCGCGACCGTCTCGATATCGCTGGCGAGACTCCGGTTTGCCAGCACGCTGCGGAACTCAAACTCAAAATCGGAGAACACGCGCAAGCCGCGCACGATCACATGCACATCCATTTGGTGGGCATACTCCACCGTGAGGCCGCTATAGCCTGTCACCTTGATCTTTGGGTTGCCGTTGAATGCCTGCCTGACGAGTTCCATACGTTCATCAGGTGAGAACATCAATGACTTCAATGGCTTATCATACACCGCCATCACCACTTCATCGAACAGACGTGAAGCGCGTGAGGCAATATCAATATGACCGTAATGAATAGGATCGAACGTCCCCGGGAACAATGCTGTGACCATTTTACTCTTTTGCCCTTTGCCTTGTAATTTCATAGTCATTGAACAACCTCGCGTCGTTTAGCCATCTTTGACTATTTGACTAACGGCGAAACGACCATCGAACTTCCAAACGATTGAACTACCCAACGCTCTAGCTAACATCACCTTTGCCATCTCCCCAGAATCTGCCAAATGCTTCTGCCAGCAAGGCGTGTTCTGGCTGGTTCAAATAAGGATCGCGCTCAAATAACTTTTGGGCCTGCACACGGGCCTTCTCGATCAACTTCACGTCCGTAATACTTGCCATGCGCAACCCGCTCGAGTAACCCGATTGGCGGGTTCCTAAAAATTCACCCGGCCCACGTTGCTGCAGGTCGCGCTCTGCCAACACAAAGCCATCATTTGACTCGGACATGGCTTGCAAACGCTCGTTCTCGGCCGCGTCTTCATGGGTGGGGATCAACAAACAATAAGATTGATCTGAACCGCGCCCGACGCGTCCACGCAATTGATGGAGCTGCGCCAAACCGAACCTGTCTGCGCCTTCGATGAGCATCACGGTTGCATTCGGTACATCCACCCCTACTTCGATGACAGTTGTCGAAACGAGAATGTTATATTTTTTATCACGGAACTTGAGCATGGTCTCATCTTTTTCCGGCGGACGCATACGTCCATGCAGCAAACCCAATTTCAGGTCCGGGAAAACGTCCTTGGAAAGAGTCTCGTAATCATCTACTGCCGCGCGCGCCTCGATCTTATCACTCTCCTCGATCAACGGATAAATGATGAAGGCCTGTTTGCCATCCCTGATCTGTCCGCGCAATAACGTAAAGGCACGCTCACGTTCCTGCGGCCTAAGGATATAGGTGTTGACAGGTCTTCGTCCTGCAGGCATCTCATCAATGACGGACAGGTCCAGATCACCATACAGCGTCAATGCCAGTGAACGCGGAATAGGCGTTGCGGTCATCACCAGCAAGTGCGGATTGGTCCCTTTCGTACGCAATGCGGCACGCTGCTCCACACCGAAGCGATGTTGTTCATCGATAACCGCAAACTGCAATTCCTGGAATGCCACCGGCTCTTCCAGGATCGCATGAGTCCCAATCACAATTTTGATCGAGCCATCTGCCAGGCCTGCTCGAATTACTTCTTTCTCAGCCTCAGGCGTGTCACCAACTAGCAAACGGATCTGGCCTTCTTGCAGAATCCCATTTTCACCTGTTAGCAAACGCGCGAAGTTGCGATAATGCTGTTCTGCCAAAATAGACGTAGGCGCCATGATCGCGGCCTGCGAGCCGTTGGCGCTGATGATGCCTGCAGCTAAAGCTGCGACTACGGTTTTGCCTGACCCCACATCACCCTGCAAGAGTCGATTCATGGGCTTGCCAGAGTCAAGGTCTGCCCGGATGTCTTTGAGAGCGTTTTGCTGCGCAGAGGTCAGGGTGAAGGGCAGGCTCTTTATACGCGCATCCAGCCATTCGTCTGAGACCGGGAACCGCTTCGCCTCTACAGATTTCCAATCGCTCTTTTGGCGCAGCACTCCCATTTGCAGATAGAAGATCTCGTCGAAAGCCAGTCGTTCACGCGCAGCTTTAAGTTTTTCCTGCGAATCGGGAAAATGAACCTGCAATAACGCCTCAGACAACGTCATCAGGCGCGCCGAGGACCGGGTGCTGTCGGGCAGCGCATCGACAACCCTGGGAGCCCAGTACTCGACAACCTGCTTCATGACATTGCGCAGCCACTTTTGTGTAATGCGCTCGGTCAACGAATAAACCGGCACGATCCGGTTGGTGTGCAGGTTTTCCACTTCAATCGGTTCCCAGTCCGGGCTGCTCATCACAAGGCGCCCCAGATATTGATCCACCTTGCCGGAAACAGAAATTGCATCTCCGGGTTTAAAGCGATTCGCCAGCCAGGGTTGATTGAAGAATGACAAACGCAATCCGGCGGTTCCGTCGCTGATGATCGTTTCCAGGATCGTAGCTTTACCACCGCGGATCGGACGCGATTGCACACTTTGGATAGTACCAATCACCGTCACCTGTTCCCCATTAAACAAATCTTTGATGGGTTTGAGTCGTGAATAATCGTCGTAGCGGCGAGGATAGTAATAGAGCATATCGCCGAGCGTTTGTAAACCAAGCTTGCTTAATGTCTCTGCATGACGAGGTCCCACGCCCTGCAGGACGGTCAGTTTTGCATCGAGGGCGGCAGGGGTCGCGGACGTTTTGGCGCCAGGCGTGGTCTCAGAACGCGGTGGCGGCGCAGGGCGTTGGTAACGTTCCTGCTTTGGCGTTTCAGGCTGAATAGGACGGGACTCCTGAAGTACTACTTCGGCTGGCCCCTCGGCGTTCTCTTCGGTCACAGGGCGGTGTGCTTCGACAGGCTCTGGGCGCCGATTTGGAACGCCGCGCGGCCTTTGCTGGGCTTCCGGATACGTTTCCCCGATCCGCTTCCACAAACCTTTTAGTGCATCGGCACGTGACTGGGGGCTAAGCCCGTCATAGGAGCGGAGTCGCTGTACAACAGCCTGGATCACTTCCTCCTGGATATTATCTGCGCGGGCTTCGCCTTCCCAATAATCGAGCATTTTGGCGAGTCCACCGATAATGGCACTGTTGCTGTATCCGTTCTCATGTTCGAGACGGAAGAATTTACGTAGTTTTTCTAATGAAGGCTGCATACTATAATTTTATCATGGGGAGAGATAGGCATACGCACCCCCGCTTTAGCCTGCGAGGCAATGTCACCCATTTACTTCCTCAGCGCCGCAAATCCCAACCCATTCGGACCAACATGCGTGCCGATGACTGTGGTTACATTGACGATCAGAATATCGCGCGGCACCGCCTGGCTGGCTCTCTGCATTAACTGGCTTAGGAATCCTTTAGCGCGTGGCTCAGCACCTGTATGCAAAATCGCCAGTCTTTCCAATGAGCCACCCTCTAGCAAAAACCTGGACATGCGTTCGCTGGCCTGACTATTCGTGCGCACCGCGCCGATCGCCTTGACCTCCCCATTCGTCAATTCGATCAATGGTTTGATATGCAGGATACTGCCCAGCATGGCGACTGTCGCCGGGACGCGTCCGCTGCGTTTGAGGTATTCCATGCTATCCAGTGCGGCAGAGACATGCAGTCGCTTGCGTGCCGATTCGATGGCTGCCAGGGCGGCTGGCAATCCCATTTCGGCGGCTTCAGCTGCCGCGAGCACCTGAAAACCAAGTCCCAGCGAAAGGGAAGTGCTATCCACACAGGTGACTCGACCCGGGAACTCATTGGCGGCCTGCCGTGCAATATTCAGGATGGATGTCAGCGCGCCAGCCGCATGGATGGAGAGGATATGGTCATAGCCGCGCCTCAGGAAGGACTCGTAGCGGGTAGAGAAATCACCAATCGAAGGTGCGGCAGTTGTCGGCTGCGACTGGAGCGTGGGCAGGCGCTTGTAAAACTCTTCGCGCGTAATTCCCTTCTCGTCCACATATTCTTTTCCCCCAATAATCAATACACAGGGAACAACTTCAAGCTCATGTTGTTCGGCCAGGAATTGTGGGATATCACAGGTTGAGTCTGTGAGGACGCCTAGTTTCATTGCCCGGCTTTCTCCCGATCCAGCCAAAGTTCCCGATATTTGCGATTCCAATCGATCAGGAAACGATAAGCGATCACGAGGCCGCATGCCAGGGCAATCCATATCTCCATGCCGCGCAAATGGACGATCCAGAATAGCGGGGCCAGGAGAATTCCCGTGAATACACTGGCACGCGCGCCATGACGGAATGTAAATAAAAGAGTCACCAATAGACCCAGTCCAATAACCGCTGAAAACCAGTTCGCAGCAAAAAGGGCGCCACCGAACGTTGCTATGCCCATTCCACCGCGAAATTGCGCGAAGAGAGGCCAGCAATGACCTACCACCGCGAGGGCAGCAGTAAGAGCAACAATCCAGGTTTCGCTTGAATACTTGATAGCCAGCAGTGTAGGAATAAATCCTTTGGCGACATCAAGGATTCCAACTAGCGCACCCCAACCAAAGCCGGCCTGTCGGATGGTGTTGGTCGTCGTGGCATGACCCGAGCCTGCCGCACGGATATCAACACCTTTCACAAAACGTGTTACCCAAATGGAAAACGGCAGCGAACCGAACAGATAGCCCAAAATTGGAAAGATAAAAAAGAAAAGTATTTGCATATTTAATCCAGGTTGCGAATTGCCGGGTGAGCTAAACCGAGAAACACTAACACGATAATCCCGAGACCACCAATCAAAAACACATGTGGTGCCCCCAGCAGATCAGTTGCCCAGCCTACCAGAGCAAAACCCACCGGTAACAAAACGAATGAACCCAATGCATCGATGGAAGATACCCGCCCCAGCATGTCACCAGGCACCATTTCCTGCAACGTGTGGGTCCAGATCAGCGCAAAAACAGAGATGGAAAACCCGCTGATCAACATCGAAAGGAGCAGAATGGGGATTGGGAATTTGAACGCGAACGGCAGCAACACGACCCCGGTCATCATAATTGAAAGATATCCAAGCAGGCCGCGCCGGTGCAGACGAACGTATTGGCCAAACCAGAGCATGCCAATCACAAATCCAAGAGAGGAGGCGGAACCCAGCAAGCCGAGCAGCCCCACATCGGCACCCAGATCTTCTTTTACAAGGAACGGCAGTGCTACTGCGCGCGTGCCCGCCTCCATAATGTTGAAAACCCCAAAGAGCAAGATATTGATCCAAATCCATGGTATTCGAGTAACAAGTCTGAACCCTTCCAGCAGATCGGTGAAGCCCTGTTTCAGTGTCTTTTTGACTGATCGTTCTGCTCCTGCTTCGACACGCCCTTCGGTTGTACCCAGAGCGGGCGTTTGTTTGCTCATCGTTTCAACCATTTCTGGCTGCCTGTGAGTCTGATCAAAGTTCGAGCGCAGGATCGGCAGCACACAAAAAGCGGAAATGAAGAAAGAGAGTGCGTCCAGTCCAAACGTGATCGACGTCCCGCCTGCGGCGACCAGGGCTGCACCTAATGTGGGGCCCACGATCCCGGTGATACGCTGGCTTAATCCATTTAGCGAGTTTGCACTGGTCAAGAATTCCGGTGGAGTAAGCTGCGGAATCACTGCTTGATAGGCGGGAAAGAAAAACGCTTCCACAAAACCGAAGAGCATGCTCGCGATGTAAATATGCCAGATCTGCAAAATATCGAGCCATGCAAAAACAGCGACAAATGCGATCACCAATCCGCTCAATGTATCCGATGTAAACATAATGCGGATGCGGGGCAGGCGATCTACAACCACCCCGCCAATCAGTACGAACAATAACAGAGGGATCTGCGAAAAGATCAATACTGTGCCCATTGCGATCGCAGAACCTGTCTTCTCCAATACCCACCATGAAAGTGCAATACGATAAAGGCTATCCCCCAGCCGCGAGGTGGTTTGACCTGTCCACAGCAAGGCGAACGGACGATGTTTCAAAGCTCGCAGGAGATTCATCGTCCACGAGTATAGCACGACCAAGATTCCCCCATACAGCCTGTTGTATTTCAAACCGAATCGCTCTATAATCTTTTTACGATCAGCCATTTTACTGGCTTTTCCTCGTCAGGGAATGATAGATGTCATTCCCGTTCCCAGGCGATATCCAAAATCGAACAACGAAGCAGCAATATATCGCTTTTCCACAATCAAGGAGTTTTATATGCGGTCTATTGTTCGTGTCTCTAATCTTATCGTTACTCTGATCGTGCTCATAGCACTATCAGCAGTGGGGAAAGCGAGTGCCAGGAATAGTCTGAACGCGCCCATAGCTCCAAATATCGATGTCAGCCAACGTCCGGGGAATGAGTCGGAAGAGGCAATTGCAGTCAACCCCACGAACCCAAACAACATTGTGATATTCACCAACATTGCCGAAGGGGTAAGTGGAATGTTCCTTGCAACTTCTTTCGATGGAGGCTTAACCTGGACGCGTCGCATCGTTGGCGAAGGCAACGATGTCTTCGGGGATACATGCTGTGACCCCAGCCTCTCATTCGACGAATTTGGAAATCTCTTTATGACATATCTCTATAATACGGAGAATGTCGTCCCGGTCGCACTCAGCACCGATGGAGGCCTGACGTTCAGTGTCATCGCTAACATTGATGCGCCCCCCAAAGCGCCCGGAAAGAAAACACCCGGCGATAGTCGGGGACTTTTCCGCTTCGTTGACCAGCCGACCATCACTGCCGGCAACGGTGAAGTCTGGGTGACCTTTAATGCGGGCGGGCCTATCTTTGCCACTGGCGCTCCCGTCAGCGGTCTGGGGCAAGTTGGAGCATTCATCCCTGGAGAGGTTGCTCCCGGGACCAATAATTGCACGTATGGGGATATCGCCATTGGACCCGACGGGCAAGTCATGCAGGTCTGCAACCTCACTGAAAGCGGACAAGGCGGAGGCAAGGTTTTCGTCAATCTCGATCCAGACGGATTGGGACCCGCCGGCTTTGGCGATCGCATCTTTGTGACTGCTACGCACATCGGCGGCTTTGACTTTATCCCGCCGCAGCCCGATCGCTCTGTCGACGCGGAATCAGGCCTGGCCTGGGATAGAAGCGGCGGTCCACACAATGGACGTGTTTATCTTGTCTACACTAAGGAAGAGAAGAATGAGAGTGATGATACGAACGTCTATGTCCGCTACTCCGACGATAATGGCTCTACCTGGAGTGCCGGTGTAAGGGTCAACGACGATAACACGGCCAACAGCCAGTTCATGCCCAAGATTTCGCTCGACCAAACAACCGGGAACATCGCGGTGACCTGGTATGACTCACGGGCGGACCTCGGAGCCGGCGGCTCTGGAGACACCGATGGACTGCCCAATACGGATGCGCAATTCTGGGGCTCATTCAGTGCCAATGGCACAGCCTTCACGCCGAATTTCCAGATCAGCGCAGGCACCTCTAATTCGCAGGTCTCGGGCAACGGCATTGATTACGGAGATTATGACGGACTGTCGTTCTATGGCGGCGTGGCTCATCCATCCTGGTCGGACAATTCGAACAGCACCGGGAACAACCCGGATGGCGCTTTGAGCAAGCTGGATATTTATACCGCCGCGATTCCTTTCATACATTGATCGATTAAAAAATCTTCTTGGTGGAAATCTCAAAAGATGACTCCCAATAAGTAGAGGGCAATAACCAGTGTAAAAGTCGAGTCAAAAAGAAATAGAAAAAACAGTCAATAAAAAGTGGAGCTGAACTCAGCTCCACTTTTTATTATTCGGGAATCCTAGACAAATTTTGTTATTCATTTGCAATACTACTCCAAATTTTTCATAAACAACTTATCTCAAGCATGACCTAAGTAATGCGTTTACAGAACTGACAACGATTTCAGTACTCTGCTCCTATTACTTTTTATTTCGTCGTGCATAAGATAGGAAATTGTTCATCCGATCATCGTTTTCGTTCTCAACCAGTTCGAAACGTTATCAATCAACACCATCATTCATGAACACCAGGCAATGTCTTAATCAGTCATTGCTTCACACAGGAGAAAACGATGAACAAAACAATCTATCGAATTGCAAGTCTGATCATGGTTCTTGTCATGATCCTGGGGAACGCAATCCATACGCAGGCGGCTGGAAGCGTCTACTACGTATCACCTACTGGAAATGATGCCAACCCCGGAACCTCCTCCGCCCCATTCAAGACATTTGCAAAAGCAAACTCTATGTTAAGTGCGGGAAGCACGCTCAATATTTATGCGGGGGTGTACAACGAACAATTGAAAATTTCAAAGAGCGGCAGCAGCAGCGCATGGATTACCGTCAAACCATTGAGTGGCACAGTTGTAATCGACATGAAAAACGCGGTGACAATGGGCGTCAGCGTGAATGCCTCGTATGTTACCGTCGGCGGCCTGGAGGTAAGGAATTCCGGCGATATCTGTGTCAATCTGGTAGGAAGTAATCTGACTGTGGATGGCTTGCTCATACATGAATGTGCGAGTCATGGTATTCAGACAAATAACTCCTCCCAGATCAAGATCCTAAATAGTCGTGTGTATCATGCGGCTCTCTCAAACGCCAGCCGCACTGCTTCCAGTGGATGGCCATCCGGAATTAAAGTCCGTGTAACTGACAATGTTTTGATCCAGGGCAACATCGTCTACAACAATTATGGCGAAGGCCTGGGAACACGCGGGACGAACATCACCATTCGTGGCAATACGGTCTATGATAACTTCTCGGTCAATATTTACACAAATTCAGAGAACGCGCTGATCGAAAGGAATTTCGTCTATTGCACGCCAAACAGTGGCTACGAGCGGGATGGCTTGCCGGCGGCGGGTATCAGTATGGGCGAAGAATACTTCGACGGCTGGGGAGCGCGGCTCAAGAATGCGAAGGTGCTCAACAACATCGTCGCGTTTTGTAAACATGGAGTGCGCTATAACGGCGCCGATGACAGGCTTACCGGCGGCGGGCTGAAAAATGCGACCATTGCCTATAATACCCTCTACGGCAGCCTAAACTCGGCGCTCGCGATTGTCTATGAAAGTGCCCAATCTGGTTCTTTGATTGCGAACAATATTATCTGGCAGGCACAGGATAAGCTCACCTCGATCGATAACCCTGTTGGGCTGACGTTCCAAAACAACTTGTGGAAGGTCCTGCCTGCTACCACATTACGGAGTGCAACCGATAAATTGGGAGACCCCAAATTCGTAAGTACCCCGGGATATACACCGGAGAGCTTCCGCCCATCGAGTTCATCTCCGGCTGCCGCAGGCGCCGCAGACATCGGTATTGCCAACGACTTTTTCGCCAGGCAGCGCGGACCCGCATTTGATATCGGCGCGATCCAATTCAGTAATGGCATGCTCTCTACAACATCTCAAACAACAGCCACCCCGACTCCCGCTGCAATACAACCAACCAATACACAGGTGCCGTCAACACCAACTATCATTGCGCCCACCGTCACGGCGCAATCTATCTCGCCGACTGTTACATCCACATCCATCCCACCTACTCCTACTTTGATATCGCCGACGAGTACTTCCACGAGCATTCCGACTCAGCCTGCGGCCACATCGACCGCACAGCCGCAGGCCACGCAACAGTCAGCTCCGTCATCGCAAGGGACAACCTACGATAACAAAAACAGTGCCTTTGTCTACTCAACCGGTTGGGCAGAAGAGATTAAATCAGCAGCCGTTGGAGGATCGTTTGCACGAACAGCGACGAACAATTCATCCGTAACTTTCAAATTTACGGGACAATCCTTCAGTGTCGTTTACAAGGGCGGTCCCAGTTATCGAAAAATGAATGTCTATGTGGATGGTACTTTAGTGGCAACAATCGATGAGAGGCGCGATGTGAGTACCTACCAGGTACGCTGGGATTATCCTGGACAGTTCCCCCTTGGACAGCATACCCTGAAACTCGTCTTTGTAACCACCAGTTCCAGCACGAATGGATCAATAGACGCAGTGATTGTCCGCTAATGAGTTGACAAGTGCATTCAGTTTAGCGAACATAACCGGCCTCTGGCAAAACTACATTTTGCCAGAGGCCCATCGTCTTCCGTTTGTTATTTCGAGACAATGATTAAGAGTTCACTATTCGTGTCCAAACGAATGATCCCCTCCCTGCCGAAGTCCTGGAGAGACGCTTATATTCCTGCCAATCTTTCCCTGACCTCATAATGCTGGGATCGATCATCAAAGTGCGATAGTACTGTTCTCGCCTTGGGAGGCACAACCGCCACCTCGTAATCATCTCCGGCAAATTCCCGCACAGATTCAAGCGAGTCAAACCACATAACCGTAATAAACTCCACCTCCTTCCCGAAATTGCGGCGAAACAACTGAATTTCTTTGAACCCTGGAATATGCCGGTTACGGATGCCGACAAAAATTTCCTCTTTGAGAAGGGCTTCATAAATATCTGCGTTTTCAGGTGTGGTATATCCATGCCAAATTCTACTGATCATTTGGAGACCTCCATTTCCTTGAGTATTTAACTGCGTCATGAATCGGCATTTCCTGGTCTGCTAATAAACTACGACATGAAATTGAAAGCGATTGGAGCAGTCCTTCAAACATCTGCTCCTACGCATCGTCATGCTCGCCGCGTCGGACAATTGTCTTTTTGAAGATCTTGACCTCACCCGCCTTAGCCAAATTCATAGACTCAACGATCATTTCCTTTAGCTCATCATCCGAGACGGCATTCCCGTCCAGGTCGAGCAGAAAATCATGACCTTCTACATGGCCACCGTTTGTAAAGTCCACGCGGAAGTCAAACTTGACCCTGAATTCGGATTGAGGGTTTGGCTTATACATAGAAATTCCTTATCCAACCAGCTGCAGGCTGGCAGGTCCATACTCCATTAACTCAATGGCATTCCCATCAGGATCAGCGATCCATGCCTGGCGTGAATTGTCCATGCCGAGTGAAATCTCAGAAACTGCTACTCCTTTGCTTTTCAGAGTCTGGCAGAATTCATCCAGGCCGGTGACCTCGAGGCAAAAATGTTTATAACGCCTGCCTATGTTTAGCTCCCCTACTTCTCCACCCCACATTTCAGCTGCCATAACCTGATCGAAGAATTCAAGGAAGGTCGTATCACCACAGGCGAAATAATATCCAAATGGCTTGCCTTCCTTATTATCCAGTGTAAATTTGACCTTCATGCCAAGTTTATTGACATAGAAGTCGATGATCCGTTCAAGATCATTGGTGACAAAGTTGAGATGTGCTAATTTTCGTATCATGTCTGCCTCGTTTCGTTTATGTATGCTCCATGGCTGTCAACCTTGGGCGGATCTCATAGATCAGCAAACCAGCTTGTACGGCAGGATCAGCCGCGGCAAACGCCTCAAGTTCCTCTTGTGAAACGTCTTTGGTAGCAACCATCATGCCGCCGGCATCCTGTAAAAGGAATGGGCCACCCAGCTCAAGTTTTCCCTGTTCATGAAGCTTCAAATAATGTCCCACATGATCCCCGACGCCAGCCTGTTCCCGAAAATCCACTCCATATTGCCATTTTGAGCCTGGCTTGTGAAAGACAACATAGCGAACAGGACGAGGTATTAAATCAGACATGCATTTCTCCTAAACAGATTTTGCGTTCCAAAAGTTAAGAGACTTTTTCCCAGGAACACAACTTACTCCTTTTCATTAAGGAGGCGGCGACATCGTTTCCATCGTCCAGGATGTCAAATAGTGCGGGTATATGAGGAGAGGGATCCAGCCCCTCTGCACTCTCCCCCAGACATTGGAACCAGATGGATAATATGCAATGACCTGGGCAGACTCTCCAGCAGATAATTGAATTTTGGTCTGCTCGATCTTCGGTCCCGGCTCTGGTTGGATATACAGATCGCTGTTGGCAGTGACGGTCATTGGCAAAATGGGAAATGGTTCGACTCTTTCCATTTGAATCCAAACTGTGCGCCTGGTTACCAAAGGCCAGTATAGATCTCCTTTTGGAGGATTGACCCAGATGGTGGTTTTCGTAGATCTCTTCCACCCGACAACCACAAATTTATGGATCAGGTCAGGTCGGGTTACATAATTAACTTCTGCGGCGTTCGGTGGGCTGCCGTAATCCATCGTCACAACTCTTCCCCATCCGTTCTGGACTGCATCTAATCTGATAATATTCCCACCCATCGTCAGGCTTTGTAATTGGGGAAAACCGGCCGTGTTGAACAACGCTGTACTGTCTGACTTCAAATATCTTAATTTAACTGGATCGTTCTCGTTCAGAGTATCGATAAAAATTTCCCAGGCGCCATCCACTTTCGTCCGTGCGGTACCGGAGCCGAGCTTCGGCAATACAAACAGCGGCACAGTTTCAGGCGTTTGATCGCGAATATCTTCCGAATTCTCATCAAAGGTGCGCGATTTGTAATTATTGCTGGCAAGTTGGTTATCGTGCTTGACGCGATAATATAGAAAACTCGTTACGGGAGTAGGACTGGGAATGCTAAAAGTCCCGATCGGGGTGAAGGTAGGCTCGGGAGTAAATGTGCTTCGCGGAGTAAGTGTAATGGTCGGCGTAATGGTAGAGGGTGGCATGGCAGCCAACGTTTGCGCCGCTGCGGCCTCAGCAGTCTGCCCAATGATCAGATTGATGGCATTCGGGTCAAGCGGGGGAATGGGAGTGGGTGTAGAGAGAGAAGGAACACATCCAATGCTCAACGTCAGGATTATGAACCAGCTCAACAACTTTATTCTCGATGCTTCCATATTTCCTCTTCTGCATCCAATCTGAATTCAAAAAAGTACTCATCCCAGCCCTTCTTCTACAATCTCTTTCACACGTCCAACCGCCCCACCCTCCAAACGGACCTTAATGCCATGAGGGTGCGTCGGGGATTTTGTAAGAATATCCTTTACCACTCCCCTGGTCAATTTACCGGTAGATTGATCCTGCTTCAAGACTATAAGCACCGTCATGCCAGGCTTGATGGAAGAGCGAATTTGTCCGTTCATGGATTCATAAACAAGCCAGGTTGAGTCTTACCTGGAGCGGGAGATAAGATGTTATGTACATTATGGGAGTATAGCACAGGCGCTGATCGGTAAGTTACGGTTGAACAGATCATATGGATGGATATCAATACGAGCTTAATTTAATACGGTTCAGAAAAAGGACAGGCAGGTGCTGGAAATGGTTCACTGGTGTAGGAAATAGGTGCCGCACCCAGGACGAGAACTGACAACGCATTGATCTCACCAGATTCAGCCAAACAACCTATAACGATTACATCCGACCCGTCCGGGAACCTGGCTGGCGGAGAGGCCAGCGGCAGGATCACACCGGCGGACTTGGGTCCATTTAAGTTGAAAACAATACGAGAGAACGGCTTCGGTTTATAGCTGGGCCAGAAATAATAAACCGACCAGGCTCCGTTCTCCCTATCTTTGTCGGCTGTAAAAAAAGAAGGATTGAGCGCCTGCCCATACGCAATAACGGCACCCTGGGTTTTCAGAAAATCATCCAAACGACTGCCGGAGACAAATGCCGGTAATGGACTTGTGATTCTGCTATAGTCTTCTTTTAATTGCAGCACGGTCTTCTCCGGATATCGTTGGGAAAACAGCCCCTGTCCGGTTGTGAGGACGAGGCCAATCGCCAGGAAAAACAGTGCAAACCCTATAAAAGAAGATCGTCTTAAAGCCTGAACGCTATGCCGTGTTTCAACTTCCTGACGATCAGGATCAGCCTCCTGGTTCGCAAGAGATCGGAGCACATAATAAAACTCCATTAATCCAATTGAATAATAGATGAGAGTGATCCAGTCTGCCGGAAGGATAAAACGCCAGCCAGACAGCCTGCCAACCGAGACGCTAAAGTTATAGCCCATTCCAAAGAATAGAGGGACAAACGCCAGGTGTTTATGTTTTTTCCACAAATATCCAAACCCAAGGGCTATCATACCGATATTAATCAAAAGTAATATCCAGCCCTGAAAAGATAACTCTCCCGTCCAATTACCCCAGAAAGGCTCTTTATTTACATACTCTTTTATATTTTCAATTTGAAATGAATAAGGCAAATAGATATAACTAAAAATCGAATTGTGAAAGTAATGAGCCGATATAAATTTTGCCACCTGATCAGGATGCTGCACTACGAATGTGAATGCCTGTTTTTGCAGCCGGTCGTAATATACAAAATCTGATTCGCCCGGATATCTCGGAGGCGAATTTTGGGGGTCTAATACACTGGGTGCAAAACTATATACCGTCGACATTTGAGCGCTATAAGGAGAGACCGGATATTGAAAAGCAAGTTTTCCTGTCAGTTCATAATTACGCCAAAACCACGGTAATAAAGGAATGAGGAAGCCCAGAAAGGTCAGTACAATCGCCTCCCACCGTAAGGAGGAGCGGGGAAACGGGACAAGCAGGACCGCGCAAAGCATAAATGGCAGAAGCAGAATCGGATGACCTCGAGTGAGAACCAACAGACTAAGTACTCCCCCAAAAACCAGAGGCGTTACACGACGTTCTCCCGGTTTTTCCAGCCAATGAAAGAACAGCCAGAACAATAGGACCATGAAGCCCATTGCAAAGACATCGCTCAATAACAACTTTACATGAGAGACTTGAATTACATTGGAAAGCGCCAACGCGTTATGTTCACGGAGGGTCAGTAATAGTGCCAGGACCACTCCGGCAGGTCTGGAACCCAGGCGCGCGGTGAGCAAATATGCAACAGCCGGGATAATCGCCAGAATAATTACCTGTAATGACACTAAAAATGTATAGTTTCCGCCGGAGAACAGGTGCAGCACGGCAAGAAACAACGAATAAAGCGGCTTTGACCAAAAGTCAGTGGGGATCGGCCTGCCAATCAGGAACTCTCGCGCTGTATGGTCATATACAAGCGCGTCGCTGAACGGATAACTTTGATAGTTGGGCGCCGTTGGTTCTAAAGAGAACCACGTTAGTTTTGCCGGCTGAGTCAACCAAATGAGGCAGGCTATTCCCCACAGACTCAGGAATACAATCAGATCGAGTCGTGTTGATCGTCCAAATCTGGTGACCTCTAGAAACAAATAAAACAACACGCCTGCAAAAGCGGCCAGCAAAACTTGCTGCAATAGAAGCGGGGCCCCGGGTCCCTGCCAGTACACACGATCGGGGGTCAGGCCCACGCGGGTTAATTTGACAATAAGCACCAGGAACGCAAACGAAAGGAGTAAGAGCGATGCGGATATCAGGATATCCCGATGATTGTGCAAGATCTCCGGATTCATCCCCCGAAGATAGAGAATAACCAAACTAAATTGGATCGATAAGACAGCAAACCATAACAGAATTGGGAACAACCGTTCCCGATAAGATGCCAGAAAGCCTAAGTATTGTTCTGAGGAAAATAACAAAGTGTACAACAATACCATCCACAGGGTGAGTATCCAGAATATTCCTTTTTGATGAGCCAGCGCAGCTAGAAACTTCTCACTTGCCTGGGCTCGCCTGGAGTTCATAAATGAGCCGAATAGCAGAACCAGGATCGCCAGTAACAAGGAAAAGACCCCTAGTATCAGGATCAAACGCAAATAAGAAAAGCCGAAGAAGACCGAGGAACCAGGCTCGCTGGGTTCCTTGACAAAAGACCACAAGACCAGCAAGCCCTCTACAAAGGTCAAAGCCAGGTTCAACTGAAAAACAAGTGCAGTACGCTTTCGATTCAGCATCAGAAAAATCCGCGAATATCTCCCAGGAGCTTATTTCGGGTATTGGAGAAAATATGCTGCAAATTATAAACCAGCGCACACCGGTACAAATCCTTGACTCAGGAATGGTTCAGTTACTACTGTTCGGCGATGGTCCCCTGACCCCGTCAGGACTCGATCGCAAGGTCTCCAGTCCATACAATTACAAAAAACACACCTCCCATATTTGGGGGATATTTTGGCAGCAGGTTCAGAGCGAAGGATGAGCGAAGGATCAGCGAATTCAGAGCGAATTCATATTTTCAGGGAAACACCGGGGTTTAGTACTTTGGTCATGCCTATATCTGGGGGGTGGTTTTGTTCATAGGCGCTAACTCAGTTTCTGGTGCAAAACTCGCTTACGCCGCCCTCGCGCTGACTGGCGCCTTAGCGCCGTACGCAATCGAAGTGCTCCGTCGCCGATTACTTGGTTATGCCTGCGCAGCCTGGTGCCAGTGTCTCCACGAATGCTGATTCAAGTTCGCAGCCAGGAGCAGGGACGAGTGGATAAAATCGAGGCCCATCCGGAATGTGAGAAAGCCTGGATGATCCAGTTTGGAGGGCTTTTCAATCCTTCCTTCTCCACGTACAATCAACAACTATGAAACCTACTTCGTTCTCCGACCCGTCTGCGATAACCTACCAGCGGGCCCGCATTGCTCATTGGGATTCGATTGCCCGCAAACACGATTCCTGGCGCGGCATGGGTATCTGGTATCATCGCCGCCTTCAGGAGATTTATCGTTTTCAGGTCAGCCCCAATCAGAATATCCTCGAGGTGGGCTGTGCAGAAGGAAATCTGCTGGCCGCGCTCAAGCCCAGGCGAGGGGTCGGGATCGATTTCTCTGAAGAAATGATCTGTCGTGCCAGGAAACTCCATCCGCATTTTGAATTCATCCACGCCGACGCACACGACCTCAGCGAACTCAAAGAAAAATTCGATGTCATCATCATGTCAGATCTTGTCAATGATTTATGGGATGTACAACGTGTGCTCGAAGAAATCAAACCTCTTTGTATGTCCCACACGCGTATCATCTTTAATTTTTATAGCAGGTTATGGCAGCTCCCGCTCAGTATCGCCCGTGCGCTCAACCTCGCCAGCCCAAACCTTTATCAAAATTGGCTGACCCGCGACGATATGAATATTTTGCTGCAATTAGCCAATTTCGAAACAATCCGTTCTACCCAGGAAATTCTTTGGCCACTGCCTCTCGGCGGATTTGCGAACCGCTTTCTGGTCCGCTTGTGGCCCTTTTATGAAATGGCTCTTTCGAACTTTGTGATCGCACGTCCTGCACCGCAACGGGCAGAAGAACCGATGGTCTCCGTCATTATCCCCGCGCGCAACGAAGCCGGTAACATCAAATCCATTTTTGAACGGGTACCTCAAATGGGAGGCGGGACTGAACTTGTTTTCGTCGAGGGACATTCAAAGGATGATACCTACGCGGCCATCGAACGGGAGATCGCTTCGCATCCCTCCACCCCCAGCCGGCTCCTGCGACAAACGGGCATCGGCAAAGCTGACGCGGTACGACTGGGTTTCTCCGCGGCCAAAGGTGAGGTACTGATGATCCTGGATGCTGACCTGACCGTGCCTCCTGAAGACCTGCCGCGTTTCTATGAAGCCCTGGTTTCGGGAAAGGGTGACTTTGTCAACGGTGTCCGGCTCGTCTATCCAATGGAAAAAGAAGCCATGCGCACGCTCAACTTTCTCGGCAACAAATTTTTCAGCATGGCTTTCGCCTGGCTGCTGGGACAGCCTATTAAAGATACTCTCTGCGGCACAAAGGTCCTCTGGAAAAGAGATTATGAGCAGATTGCCGCCAACCGTTCCTACTTCGGGGACTTCGATCCATTCGGCGACTATGACCTGATCTTTGGTGCCGCCAAACTCAACCGCAAGATCATTGATCTGCCAATCCGTTATCGCGAAAGAACTTATGGTTCCACCAATATCTCACGTTGGAAACATGGTGTGTTGTTATTGCGCATGGTCACTTTCGCAGCTCGGCGCATAAAATTTGTTTAAGGAGGGCGGGCTATCACATGGCTGTTAAAAAAATTGGTGGGGGACTGATCATCGCAGGCGCATTAGGGTTACTATCGGCTGTAGTGGCTGGTTTTCTACTCCAGGGAATGGCCGACATTCGATCGATCCAGATATTCGTTGTTGAAATTTCTGTAATGATCATTTTATGCGGCCTTTGGTTAAGCCTGGCAGACAAACCTGACGAAATCCAGCTCGGGAGACAAATTCGTAACTACGCTGACCAAATGCTCAACTTTTCCACGCTCACCTGGGTATTGCTTGGCTTTCTTTTGGTCTATACCCTGTTGTTTATAACGCCCATCTTCTTGAACCCGAACCTGCGGATGAATTATTTCACCCGTTATATCCCCAATCTAAACCCGATTGGGAATGACCTGATCGTAATGATCGACCAGATCAAGGCCTGGGTTGCTACAAATCAATCACCCTATCAAGTCCAGTTCTACCCGCCCCTGACTTATATTATTTTTACCCCATTATTGCTTATCAAAGATTATCTCAGACTATATCGGCTGTTTGTTTTATTTACCCTATTCAATTATTGTCTTCTGACTTTATTGCTGCCGCTAAAAGTCATCGACAAAAAAAATCTTTCCCTGGCTTTATTTCTGTTTATCACCGGACTGTTCTCGTATGGGCTTCAGTTTGAAATAGAACGTGGGCAATACAATGTCTTTACGTTTCTGCTCTGTATGGCTTCGATCTATATCTTTCATTATCATCGGAAATATCGGCTCATTGCATACTTATTATTTTCCCTCTCGGTTCAATTGAAGCTCTATCCCGCGATATTTATTGTCATGTTCGTTGACGATTGGCAGGGTTGGAAAAATCTCGCCTTGAGATTTGTTGGGATTGGGTTGTTCAATCTCCTGCTTTTCTTTGCCATGGGATACCAGATATTCTGGGATTTCATCCGCTCGGTCACAGCCCAGATTGTTAATCCCAGCTGGATCGGACCATGGAATCATTCGATCTCTTCGTTTATCAGCATGGTCAAACAAGACGGTTTAGGGTTGATCAGCTTTGAGACATTAAGAGTGTTGAGACATAATTCGGGTTGGATAGAAGCATTCCTGATTCTGGTGTACATCCTTATCTTTATTTCTGCCTTAATAATCTTCCACTCGAGAAAAGAGGCCGGCGTAGATCCCTATCTTTTAATTACCTGTACAATTGGTGCTATGATCCTTCCGATCAGTTATGATTACACTCTCTCCATTCTGCCCGTGCCATTATTGCTGTTCCTATGCGGCATCTCAGAAATGAAGAATGCCTGGCACAAACTTATCTCAAGCCTGTCGATATTGGGGATCTCGATTGCATATTCTTCCACGCTCATCCCTTACAACTACAGGCCCCATTTCCTGAACAACATCTTTCCCTCTCTGTTTCTCATTCTCGTGCTGGTGACCATCTTGAACTTTATGCGATATAAAAACAACAAAGTACAACCCATTGAAAGTGAATCGGCGGTCTGAGGTGGTTATTCAAATCGGATGAACATAACTATTTTCCCTGCAGCTTAAGCGAATGACAACAGGACCCGCATCGAACAATGCAAAAAACGGCAAATGTTTCTATCTTTTTGATTATCAGCATACTGATCTTTGGGACAGCGGTCTTTGCCAATCAACTTGGGTTGGATTCGAACCCCGGCTGGGGTAAGGGTCGGATCGCCCTCCTGACCTTTGGGCTGGTGGTTGCACTCATCCCCTGGGTGATCAGCAGACAATCCGCTGCTCGCAATAAAACAACCGACACAGATCTTTTTACATTTCCCGCGCTGCTGGTTGTGGTGGGAATTTATTTCTGGTTTATGAGCGCCAGCCATAATTTAAGTTCCAGCTATTACTCACTATTAGCCACATCGTTCAGAGCAGGTAACCTTTTCCTGCCACTCAAGCCCGACCCCGCTCTCCTGCAACTACCTAATCCTTATGATCCAGCCACACGAGTTGGCATTAAGGCGCCGCTGGATCTAACCCTGTATAACGGAAAGTTTTATCTATACTGGGGACCTGCCCCATCACTGTTCCTTGCGGTTGCCAGACCATTGTTACCAGAAAAGATTGGTGAGGTTGATCTTTTATTTGTCTTCCTATGCGGAATATTCCTGGCAGAATTCTTGTTGATCATGAACATCTGGGAGCGATTCTTTCCACAGATCCCCAAATGGATTCTCATTCTCTCTTTATTGCTGGCCGGGTTAGCTAATCCTGCCTTGTGGCTCTTAAGCCAGCCAAAGATTTATGAGGCGGCCATCGCGGGTGGTCAATTCTTTTTTATTGCTGGGTTGGCGTTTGCAGTCC
>DATGYJ010000268.1:0-4863 GCA_035298105.1 Anaerolineales bacterium
GGCAATTGCCCTATGAATTTGAATCAGTTGAGGCAGGAAAAGAACATAATGTCGGATGAAACTGCATAGTAGATCTTTCTATTTTTTATATTCCAGAATGTCTCCAGGCTGACAATCTAAAGCTCTACAAATCGCATCCAACGTTGATAAACGAATCGCTTTTGCCTTGCCGTTTTTCAAGACGGAAATGTTAGCCATCGTGATGCCGACTTTCTCGGCAAGCTCGGTAACGCTCATCTTCCGCTTTGCCAACATGACGTCGATGTTAATGATGATTGCCATGACATTTATACCGTTAAGTCGTTCTCGGATTTTATATCCACAGCATTTTGCAAAATCCGTTCAAACATGGCTGCTGCGGTGGCAATCACGATCGAGCCGAAGGTGATGAGGGCGCCCATAAAAACCCCGCCTGCAGGATCATCACTACCATGGTTCAACATGATGAAAATTTCTTCTACCACAACAAAACCAATGGTGGCTAGCGCGCAATATTTTATAGTCCGCAGAGCTTTTACGGCCGCTGGCGAGAATATCTTATTCTGTCCGGCATATCCCAACACCTTGAACGCCTGATAGAGTGCCACGAAAAAAGGAATAGACCCTATGTACACAAGCGCCAGAAATGGATCTTTGAAGTATATTTCAAAGTTCGTGGCGTGGGCGTTCACGCCCTCGATTTGAGGTTCCCACAGCAGGAGAGCAAGAGCGCCAATGCCGATGAGCACAATTACTATCTGAAGAAATATTGTTGAGCTTCGCTTCATAAATAACACCTCACTCAGTATTAGATAATCATATCCTACCAGGCTATTTATCGTTTGTCAATATATTATTATCGTTTTACAATCAAATTATGCTATCGCAGCAATCGGATGTATAGGCATCGTGCTATTAAATCCGATGTTTTGCCTAGAACCGAAGCGTATCTGAAAGCCATGCGCAAACGAAGTCTGTGGGTTGAGCCTCTGTTTGGCGAAGCCAAAGAGTTTCATTGTCTCAGGCGGTTTCGCCTAAGACGTTTACTCAAAGTGAATATCGAAGGGGTGATGGTGGCAAGTGGGCAAACTCTGAAAAGATTGATTAAGCCACGATCATGGGAGACTACTCGATGCCAACTGAACGCCTGAGGACCGTGACAGTTCCCACGCTCGTCCTCGACGGTGGCGAGACTCCCTGGCTAAGCAACACAGCGCAGGCGGTCGCGGATACACTACCTAATGCCCAACGCCGCACCCTGAAAGGTCAGCCTCATAATGTCGCGCCTGAAGCAATTGCTCCCGCGCTGGTGGAGTTCTTCAGCAGCTAAGACAAACACAATGTGTCTGCATTCAAAATCAACTTCTCGCTATCATTGGCTGAGCCTGGTAAGACGCGGAATTGAACCACTCCCCTGAGATGCCAAAAACTGTAGCTTCACTACAGTACGGGATCAGTACAGGATCAGTACAGGATTAGTACAGGATCAGCTTTGGATGATTGGAACGAACAGGGAGGTAGAAGGTTAGAGCACGCTCTGAATTGCCCGGCAAGAGACCGGATTTCCCACTTTTACCGTTCGTCTCATGAATAAGCTCAGCAAATCAGGCGCTACTCTGTAAAGACGTCACCCAACCGAAAAAAGTTTCTCTGACTTGTGGCATCCCTTCATCTCATGTGAGGAGACGGCATTCGCAGCCTGAGCACGAATCAGATCAGACCGGACAGCGCGATCGCGGTATAAACCAGCAAGAGAGCTAAAGCGATATTGATGATCCTGTTCCAGCGGGGATTACGCAGCCGGGTTTTGATGGCTGTTCCAAATAAAGCCCAAGTTGAGGTAGCACAAAATGAGATCGCTGCCAAAAGTACTACTGCCAGGATCAGAAATGCCAGGTTTCCGGTAATTGGAGCAAGGAAGGCAGAAAACAAAGTAAATGCATAAACCGTGAGTTTCGGGTTTAATACCTGCAAAATAAAGCCATGCACAAACCCTAATGGCTCCCCGCCCGTTTCCGTGAACGTGTAACTGGCCTTTAGGATCCCAAAAGCGAGGTAAAGAATATAAGCTGCACCAACATAGCGCATGATGGGTTCAAAAGCCGGGAAGAACTTTAAGATCGTTGTAGAGAGCCAGCCGCTTAATAACATCAGCAGGAAAACTCCAGCAGCCAGGCCCAGCTGGTATTTCAGCGTGTTTCTATAGCCATGCAGGACCGCCAGCGAAGCGCTCGAAATGTTACTGGGACCGGGGGTAAAGGTCGATATCAAGACGTATGAGATTGCGGGGATTAAGTTGGTGATCATAAGATAAAGATCAATCTCGAACTTGTTGCGCGTATTGGCCGGGCGTGACGCCGATAATCTTCTTGAAGTGACGCGTCAACTGGCTTTGACTGCTAAACCCAACCTCAATTGCCACTTCTGCTAACGGTTTGCCCGCTTCAATGAGCTGCTGGGCATGACGAATGCGCACACTTTCCAAATACTCGTAAGGAGGCATACCCGCTTCCGCGCGGAAAGCACGCAGGAAGTAGTATGGGCTAAGCGCCACTTGTTGAGCTAACTGATTGAGAGTGATCCTCTCAGCAAAACATTCTTCAAGATAACTGCGTGCCTGCCGGATCGCTTTTTTCTCTTTTCCCACAGGTTTTTCTGTAGAAGACAGGTTGGCATACCGCTGGATAAGTTGAGCCAGGGTCCAGAGCAGGCGTGTTTCACGCTCTAAAGTACCTGCACCTTGCGTTAGCGCTTTGTGTAAAGACAAAATACTATTCGACGCCCAGCGCTGATCTACTCGGACCTCCTTGAAAAACGGCAGGGCCTGCTGGCGACCCGTCAACTCAAAGGCTGCTGTTTGCATCAGAGCGGTAGTGGGATAAAGGGAGCGCATCTCAAAACCGTGCTCATCCGCAGCTTCTCCGGTATGGACCTCGCCAGGATTGATCAAAATGATCCCGCCTGGTGGGGTGAGATATTTCGTACCTTTATGGGTAAAAGACTGGCGACCTCGCTCAATGAGGGTGATTACATAATAATCATGGCTGTGACGTGGATAGGCATGTTGAACATAATAAGCATGCAATAGTCCAACATCGAGCTGGGGGTTATGCCAGATTTTCGTCCATTCTTTCGTCTGCATAATCACTCCATGCCTGTGTTTTACCATAAACCGGTTTTCGCTGTCTTGCAGGATATTGCCCTATTTGAAAAGCACAAAATTGGCATTTATGCTCCAGCCGCCGTCCGCGGCGGCGAGTACGGCGCTCAGAGCGTATACTTTTATTGGACGGTGACGAGTATGCTGCTAAAATTGGTGGCAATTGCGTATTTCATTGAAGTTCAGTAAATCACAGGTTTGCCTTTGGAGTCAGCCACGCCCCGTAGGGGTGTGCTGGCGTATTAGCAGAGACGCACCCCTTTTGAGGCGTCCTGCACTCCAAAAACGGCAGGAGCACGCCCTACGGGCAGTCCTGGACTCCAAAATCGTGATTTACTGAAGTTAGATTCAACTCAGATAAGGTACCTTCCCTAAAATAATATGCGACAATTTCGTCTTTCGATGATCGGTTTTGGGGCAGCTGTTGCACAGGTATAGTGAAGCATTAAAGGTGAGTAACCGATGTCCTTTCTAAAGTCTTTTAGTGATAACGTCCAGCTCTATCCCGACAAGGTCGCGTTGGAGTTTATTGACCCGCCCTTACAGCACGTGACGTACGCGGAATTGGATGAGTTGGTTCAACATACAGCGGGCTATTTACAAGACTTAGGGCTGAAGCCTGGTGACCGGGTGGCTTTGCAGCTCTCCAAGTGCCTTGAGTTCATTCTTTTGCACCTGGCAACCGTACGGCTGGGAGCGATCACGCTGCCGCTCAATCTGGCATACCCGCCCGATGAGATCGAATACTTCCTGAGTGACTCGGGTGCACGCTTCTTCTTTGCACTCGAAACAAATGCCGCGCGCTTACAACCGGTTCTTTCTAGCTTACCTGAATTGCAGAAATGTATCTTCCTCGATCCTAATGAACCTGACCGATTCTACTCGCTCATTACCAATTACCAAGCCCCAATCTCTACTCCTCTAATCTCTGATCCCTCTGAAACGGCTGTCATCATCTACACCAGCGGCACAACGGGCCGCCCCAAAGGTGCGGAGATCACGCATGGGAACTTAGCTTCTAATCTCGATGCGCTTCATACAGTTTGGGGATGGCAACCTGATGATGTACTGCTGCATGTCTTGCCGATCTTTCATGTGCATGGCTTATTTGTTGCCTTACACGGAGCCTTGCACGCAGGCGCCACCACGTTGTTGATGCGAGAGTTCGATGCACGTAAAGTGCTTGCAACTTTAGTCGAGAAACACTGCACCGTTTTTATGGCAGTCCCGACCATTCACCAGAGATTGCTGGATGTGCCCAATGCCGGAAGTTTTGACCTGTCTCACCTGCGGTTGATCACCTCGGGGTCAGACCGTTTGCCCGATGAAGTGTTCACAGGCTTCCAGCGGATCTTTGGCTACACCCTGCTTGAACGTTATGGCATGACTGAGACCGGCATGAATTGCTCCAATCCACTCAATGGTGGGCGGCGGGTTGGATCCGTGGGGCTGCCTTTGCCCGGCGTGGAAGTGCGCGTTGTGAATCCTGAAACGGATCAAGCGCTGCCCGATGGAGAGATCGGCGAAGTGCAATTGCGCGGACCGAATGTTTTCAAGGGTTATTGGAAGCAGCCTGAAAAGACCGCCGGGTCTTTCACCGCCGACGGCTGGTTCCGTACCGGCGATCTGGGCTTCCGTGAACCCGACGGCTACTTAACTCTCTGCGGTCGTTCCAAGGATTTGATCATCAGCGGCGGGTTGAACATCTATCCACCGGAGGTGGA
>DATGYJ010000269.1:0-11845 GCA_035298105.1 Anaerolineales bacterium
CGCCAAGCGGATCTGGCTCATGTAAGGGTGTTGTTAATGTGCTACATCGTACTGACCAAGACAAAATTCGTGGAATTCGCGGCTAACACTTTGGGGATGGCTATGACGGAAATACTTTATAAGGAACTATCCTTCGCAGTCATTGGAGCAGCAATGGAGGTGCACAGGATTCTGGGTCCAGGATTCCTCGAGTCGGTCTATCAAGCAGCGCTTGAAAAAGAATTAGTCTTACGCAGGATCCCATTTTGTCATCAGGTTGAATTACCTGTTACTTATAAAGGCGACTTAATAGGGGTATATAAAGCAGATCTTGTGATCGATGGCAAAATGATTATCGAAATAAAGGGTCCATCTCGCCTCAACGCCTCACACCAAGCACAAGCCCTCCATTATCTTGCTGCAACCGGCTTACAACTTGCGATTCTCATCAACTTTGGGATGAGTTCTCTGGAGTTTCGACGCGTGGTAAAGTCAGAAAGCAAAAACTTGCAGTAACATCGGTACCTGCCAGCCCAGCGGCGCAGCTGACTATAATGGAAGTCTAGCTCTATATCCGCCGCCGCTGCACTTATCTGCGCTTGAGGCTTGCGCCTCAGCGCAAGGCGCAAGTGTGCGCGCGGGGCACACCCCCTGGCGCCGTACGCCAGGACAGGTGTTGTACTGTTTACTCACATCGTGACCTAGTCATAGGTGGGGGTGCGCGGAAGCGCGTAATACCCTGTTGGCCACAAAAATACCGCTGTCGCTGGGGTGGGGTATGATGTAGGTAAACAAGGGTAGGTCATGATCTGAGTAAACAGCACACACTTGCGCCGGAACGCAGTGCAGGTGGGTGTGCCTGATTTGCTAGAGCCTGTATGCAAATTCGAGTTATGTCACTCTGAGCAGAGTGAAGAGTCTCCGTTCTTGGCCGATTTGAAGGCAAAATCCGAGATTCTTCGTCGCCAAAAGAACACTGGCTCCTCAGAATGACATGCCATTTTGATTTTGCATACACACCCTAGGCAAATCACGGGCGGTACCAGGGTTATGCCCCTATGAGAGGGTCATCGGGTAAGTTTTTCTGCCGCGAATTACACTAATTTGTGCGAAGTCCCAACCTCTTCGCGTTAATTCGAGGAATTCGCGGCTAAGGTCTTTTGGGAGGGTTATGATGGAAATGGAAATCTAGCTCGCCATCCTGCCCTTTTAGCTGCTTCAGAATACGATTTGTTATTATTCAGGCGATGCCCCCGCCGCCGTCTCGCGACCGAAGGGAGTGCCGAAGGTGGACGGCGGCTCGAGCAGGGAAGATCTGTTAGGCAACTTATGTTAATCGGAATAGTTGAGATTGCCCACCTTCCCGAAGGCTTGCCCTGTGATGGAAGGGATCGTCAGGACGTTTTGCGTACAATGTATTATTAATTCTCACCGAGCAAATTGGACAAATTTTGTTACCTTTTTGTAATGATTTCGTCCTGATGGTGCGGACATAAGCTTTTAATTTGAGGTCTGTTAAGGAAAGAGGACTTTGCGGCGGCAGCCTCCCTGATACACAAACAACAGGCCATCTCTCACGGTTAATATCGTAGCCTAACGTCCATTCCAACGACCGTGATGTTTTCTTTTAACTTGGAGCGTGCCATTCCATCAACTTTAGACGCATTCTGGAGATACTTTTTGACGTGAGATTTGACTGCCATACACCTGTACTATTGTAGAGCAGGTGATTAAAATGAAAGTTCAATTAACATAGTCGTTTTTTATTCATAGACAGGAATCATGATTGCCAGTAAAGTATTAATCGTAGATGATGATAGCGAGCTCTTGCAGCTAGTCAGCATGATCTTCAAAAAAGCAGGAGCTCAGGTTGTTACGGCGCATGATGGTCTGGACGGTGTGAGCAAATTCTTTCTGCACCATCCCGACTTAATTATTCTGGATGTCATGATGCCGGGGCACAATGGTTTCGATGTCTGCCAAAGGATCCGTCAGGTCTCCAATGCTCCGCTCATCATGCTAACGGCCCTGAATAAAGAGCAGGAAATGCTGCAGGGCCTGGAAGTGGGGGCGGATGATTTCCTCTCAAAGCCATTCAACCCCGAGATTTTACTTGCCCGTGCCAGGACGGTAATGCGCCGGACGCAACGCTCCAACGGGGATACAGCACCTTTTAATTACAACGATGGGTATTTGAGTATCGATATTGACAAGCATGAAGTTCTGATCCATAGTAAACGAATCAAATTAACTCCAATTGAGTTCCGTTTGTTGGTTTATTTAGCGCGCAATGGCGGCAAACTCTTGACGTTTGAAAAGATCCTTGCCAACGTCTGGGGAGATGAATATCAGGGCAACATGGATCATGTCCATGTGTACATTTCGCATCTTCGCAGGAAAATCGAGGAAGATACGAAAAACCCGCGTTACATCCTGACAATCCATGGCATGGGATACATTTTTGAAAAGCAGGAGCTTGGGTATAAAATCTGACGGAAGGCTCTCAACCCGAGCGTAATATCGTTCGTCCTTGAACTTTCCGGCCTGCCGTAGTTGAATGGACAAGCCAGTCAAAGGTTCTCTGAATATGAAGATTCAGAGAACCTTTCGTTTTTCCTGGATGGGTTGTTCTGGCTGTCGGTGATTTCAGGTCGAATGGGTACCCAGATGCTTTTTATTAAGAATTCATTAAGAATTGCTACAGAATTTATACAACTTCGATACATATAATCTTAATTAATCATTAGGCGTTATTTAGTTCATCTTTAAAAAAACCTAAGTTTGAGCTTTTATTGATTTATCGATAGAAAAGGGAATCGGCTATGAACAGCTTAATAGCGTTCGTCATAGTTATCATTATTGGTATAGAAGTTTCATTTTCGCTTGCCTTAACCGCGTCGGCTGTGGCAAGCGTTTTTTGTTTGCTTAATGCCAGATCGTCTGGCTCAGTTCGTGTTCAAACTGATTTCAGAAGGAGAATCAAACTATGATACGTTCGATTATCAGATCAAGTCTGAAATTTCAATTCGTGGCAGTTGCGGTTGCTGCGGCGTTGCTGGTTGTCGGCGTCCTCCAACTTCGCCAGATGCCGGTGGATGTGCTGCCTGAGTATTCAGTCCCTTATGTTGAAATCCAGACCGAAGCGCTGGGGCTTTCTCCGGCGGAGGTTGAGCAATTGATCACCCTGGGGTTGGAACAGGATCTGCTCAACGGGTTGCCCTGGCTTGACAGCATTCATTCCGAGTCAGCTGCTGGCTTATCGGACATCCTCCTCGTCTTCAAGCCTGGAACGGATCTCTATCGTGCCCGGCAGATGGTGTCAGAGCGGATGACACAAGCCTTTGCCTTACCGCATGTGTCAAAACCACCGACAATGATTCAACCTGTTTCGTCAGCGAGCCGGTTTATGATCGTTGGGCTTTCCTCCAAGAAGTTATCTCTGGTCGAGATGTCGGTGCTGGCCCGTTGGACGATCGCACCGCGCCTGGTGGGCGTTCCCGGTGTGGCCAATGTAGCCATCTGGGGCCAGCGTGATCGGCAAATTCAAGTGCAGGTTGACCCGAAACGTCTGGAAGATAGTCACGTTTCCCTGCTCCAGGTCCTGGAAACAACCGGCAATGCGCTCTGGGTCTCCTCCTTGAGTTTTGTTGAAGCCTCCACACCAGGCACCGGCGGGTTCATCGATACTACTCAACAACGGCTGGGGATCCGGCATATCTCGCCAATTGTTACATCGAATACGCTCGCTCAGGTGCCAATCGAAGGAGCACCGGGAGTAGTGATCGGCGATGTCGCCAACGTGGTGGAAGATCATCAGCCGCTCATCGGCGATGCGCTCACAGAAAAGGGATCCGGCCTCCTGCTGATTATCCAGAAATTTCCGAGTGCAAATACTCTGGAGGTAACGAAGGGAGTGGAAGACGCCCTCTCAGAACTACGCCCGGGTCTTTCTGGTATGGAACTAGACTCGACCATTTTTCGCCCAGCTGACTTCATTGAGGCCGCGATCCGCAACCTGGGCGTCACGCTGCTGATCGGATTCCTGCTTATTCTGTTGGTTCTGGTCGCCTTCTTCTTCGAGTGGCGTACAGTGTTCGTCAGCCTGATCACCATTCCACTGGCGCTGGTTGCCGCGGTGTATGTGCTCTATCTGCGTGGGATTACCTTCAACATCATGATCCTGGCCGGTCTGGTGGCTGCTCTGGGCGTCATCATCGATGACACGATTACCCTTGTGGAAAATGTATCGCTGCGGCTCCATCAGGATCGCAAAGAGGGCAATCTTAAACCGATTGCCAGCGTTATTCTCGATGCAGCGCTTGAAATGCGCGGTCCAATTTTCTATTCTTTAGTGATCCTGCTCCTGGCTGCTGCCTCAGCTTTTCTGATCAAAGGTTTGGCAAGCGCGTTCTTTCAACCGCTGGCGTTATCTTACGTACTGGCGGTGTTAGCTTCTATGCTGGTGACCTTGACTGTCACCCCTGCTTTGTGCCTGATCGTCCTTGGGGAGCAAAAGGTTGAGCGCCGGGCCTCTCCGCTTGTACTGTGGCTACAGCGTGGATATGAATCGGTGCTCTCGCAGATGGTCCAGCGCGGGCGGATCGCATTTATTGTTCTCCTTGTCCTGACACTCGTCAGCCTTGCGGCGCTGCCGTCGCTCAAGCAAACCCTGTTACCTTCCTTTAAAGAACGGGACCTTCTCATTCATTTGGAGGGAGCGCCGGGCGCCTCACAGCCTGAGATGAGCCGTATTTCGGGTCGAATCAGTGCTGAGCTGCAAGCCATCCCTGGAGTGAGCAATGTTGCTGTTCAAGTGGGGCGTGCCATCTTTGGAGATCAAGTGGTTGGTATCAATTCAGCCGAGTTGTGGGTGAGTATGGATCATTCGGCAAATTACGACCAGACCGTGGCGGCTATCCAGAAGGTGATTAACGGCTATCCTGGCGTCCATCACAAGGTGGATACCTATCTGAACGAACTCTCGAGTGAGGTGTCAGCAGAAAAGAACAAATCGCTTGTGGTAAGAGTTTACGGAGCTACCGACAAAGACTTGCGTAGTGCTGCTGAAAGTGTGAAGACCGCGGTCGCAGACATCCGTGGTGTGGCTGGCGCAAACATACAATTGCCAGTTCAGGAGCCAGGCTTGGAAATTGAAGTCAACCTCGAAGCCGCCCGAAGTTATGGGCTGAAGCCAGGTGATGTCCGCCGCGCGGCAGCCATTATGTTCTCAGGTCTGCAAGTGGGCAGCCTTTTCCAGGAACAGAAGGTCTTCGATGTGGTGGTCTGGAGCACGCCCGATACGCGCAAAAGCCTGAGCGACATTCGCAACCTGCTGATCGATACGCCAAGCCGCAAGCGTGTACGTTTGGGTGACATTGCCACTGTGCGCGTGGTCTCTTCTCCAAGTGTCATTCGCCATGACCAGGTCAAACGTTACGTGGACATTGGGATTGACGTACAAGGACGCAGCGTTGGTGCCGTGGCGGCTGATCTTAAGTCGCGCCTCAAGCAGGGACAGCTTCCCATGGAGGTCCATGCTGAAGTGCTGGGTGGATATGCGGATCCACAGGGCGCCTGGCTGCGGATGTTCATTTTTGTGGCTGCCCTGGCACTTGGAATTTTCCTGATCCTCGAGTCATCGTTCGCAAGCTGGCGGCTCGCCCTGGTGGTTCTATTGACGCTACCTATGGCTCTGGCTGGTGGTGTGTTGACAGTGTATCTCAGTGGCAGCGCCCTTTCCCTCGGTTCATTAGTTGGCTTCCTGACCGTGTTTGGGATCACACTCCGCAATAGCATGATCTTATTCAATCGCTATCACCAGTTGGAGATCAACGACGGCGAGGCCTTTGAGCCGCAGCTGATTGTACATGGATCGCTCGAACGATTGGCGCCTATTTTGATGACGGCGCTCGCGCTGGGGTTGGCATTGGTTCCCACTCTTATTGTGGGGACTGTACCTGGCCTTGAAATAATTCGGCCGATGGCGATTGTCATTCTGGGTAGTTTGGCCACCTCAACGTGGCTCAATCTATTCGTTTTGCCCGCCTTATATTGGCGTTACGGAGCAAGTCGAGAACGAGACCGCGAATTAGTCAGTGTTCCTGTAGCCGATTTCCCGGCTCCGGCCGCCGATGATTAGGCAACAAAGGAATCTACGCTATGGTGCCAAAAACCAGTCAGAGAGCACTGGATCCACAATCTGAAATCCTCATGGCAGACAATCTGCAAAAGTCTTACGGAAAAAGACAGGCCCTGCGAGGATTATCCTTCTCCTTGAGAGCCGGGCGTGTTATGGGCTTCCTGGGTCCGAACGGAGCAGGGAAGACGACTGCCATCCGCATCCTCACGACGATTTTGGAGGCTGATGCAGGTTACTTCCAGGTGGAGGGGATTGGTTCTGAATTCGCGGAGAAAATCCGGCTTAGGATCGGCGTGCTGCCTGAAAGTTTAGGGTTTCCCAAGCAAATCACGGCATTTGACTTCCTGGCTTACTTCGGTCAACTCTATGGACGTTCGCCCCAGGATGCCAAAAGACAGGCAGCAGCTTTGCTCGAAGAAGTAGGTTTGCAGCAAAGAGCGAAATCATTGGTTGGAACGTACAGCCGGGGCATGCGGCAAAGGCTTGGTATTGCACGGGCTCTCATTCATGATCCAGCGGTGGTCTTTCTGGATGAACCAACACTCGGACTGGATCCACGAGGTCAACAGGAATTGCTGGCATTGGTTCGTCGCATTGCAAAAGAAAGAAATGCAGGTGTGATCTTATGCAGCCACCTCCTGACTGAGATTGAAGGCATCTGTGACGATGTAGTCATCTTAAACGCGGGTCATGTTGTCGCAAGAGGCTCTGTCAGCGACGTGATCGGTCGGACCGAACGAAATATCATCCTACGAAGTATTTTACGCCTGCGAGTCCCTCCTGCCTCGCTTACAAAAGCTCGTCAAGTTTTGAAAGGCATGCCGATCATCAAAAAGATAACTCAAATCGGAGAAATGGAAGGCTGGCTGCAAATAGACCTCATAAACTTAGCCAACGACACCTCATCTTCTACCAGCTATGATGTCAACAATCAAATTCTGGGAGACCTGATTCGTGCCAAAGTTCCGATTCTAAGCTTCGAAGGCGCAGGTGGACGTTTGCAGGATGTATTCCTTCACTTAACGGAGGAGACGATTGAATGAGCGATACAACTGTAGAGCTGAGTGACAAGCGCCCTCTCAGTGAACCGCGGATCAAATCTGCAAATTGGTCATTGCCCTCCTGGTGGCTAGTCTTTGGGAGGGAACTTAACGAGTTATGGATATGGGGAAGAGCTCTTACTCTCATTATCCTCTATAGCATCTATCTGGGAATCTCGTCGTTTATCTTCGCTTCGAATAATGAGCTGAGCCTCATTCCTCCCAGGGAAATGGTTTATCTAACGATATCGGGCGCAATCACCGTCGGTCTGTTCATTGCATTAGTCATCGGTGCAGATAGTTTCAGCGGTGAGCGGGAACGCTCCACTCTGGAAGCGCTCCTGCTGACCCCTGCCAGGCGCCGACAAATCGTCATCGGCAAATTCCTGGCCTCTATTTCACCCTGGCCAGTGGCGATGGTCATTGCCATCCCTTATGTAGTTGTACTGTCGCAGGGCGATGAGATTCTGAGAACTGCACTTGTGTGGAGTGCGATCGTGGGGAGTCTACTTGCCCCGGCGTTTACCGGCTTCGCAATGCTGGTGAGTCTGTGGTCTGGCTCGAACCGGACCAGCTTGTTCACAAGTTTGACGGTTTATCTGCTGTTGCTGCTGCCGGTTCAGTTTCCCAGCGGTGCTCAGACGGGAATGTTTGGAAAGTTGCTCAAGCAGTTGGATCCATTGGATGGAGCAGCTCAATTCCTGGAGAAATTGATCGTGGGCAACCGTACTGTTCAGGAGTTAATGCCTCTGCTGTGGTCGGGGATTGGCTTTGCATTACTGATCTTCATGGTGCTTTTCCTGTATGCCGCTCCCCGTTTAAGGCTTGATGCCGGGATTCCCATCAAGCTCCGGCGGAAGAAAAGCAGTATTGTTTTGAGCATCCTGCTTGTCCTTTTGCTTTCCTTGAGCGCTGTTCGTGGGCAGGCCCTTCAGCAATCTGCAGGGCTTCAGATCACCATTGACAAGACCTCTGCCACCGCCAAGACTGGAGATAAGGTGGAATTCCATACGACGGTAACAAACCACGATTCTGCGGATTCGCCGCCTCTTATTATCGCGATGAACATCATCAACCTCGATGCAAGTGGGGATGTGGTGGATCCGGAAGATTGGTCGCCTGAGCGTACCCAGTATGTGTCACCACTTACCCCGGGAAACTCGGTCACTCAATCCTGGGTGCTCAACACTATTTTGGACGGCGATTACATGGTCTACATGGTCCTGATCCCTGCTCCGGTGAATCAGACTGCTAGTAGTCATCCTCTGACAAGTATGGGTATCCATGTGATTGTGAACCGATTTGTCAGGATCAATCCTGGTGGCATTCTGCCGTTTGCCGTTGGGATCCCGATTCTGTTGATATTGCTTATGGCTGGTTTAGTTTGGATCCGTCGCAGAAACATCGATCCCGGTAGTTCACCGATCAACCAGCCGATGAATATTCCGCAAGATAACTTTATGAATGGAGGAAGTCATGAAACATACTAATCTGAAAATCGTTGCCTTATTGATTATTGCTGGATCTTTACTTTCGGCTTGTGGGCCGCGTCCGGAGGCGGTCGAGGTCTCAGGAGAAGGACCTGCCAAGGTAGAGCATCTCAAAGGCCCCGAGCCTACCCGTGTGACGTTGACCGAGGATGCGGCCAAGCGGCTCGACATCCAGACAGCGCCAGTTCAGGGTGACGCGATCCCTTATGCCGCAGTACTTTATGATACGGAAGGCAAAACCTGGGTGTATACCAACCCTAAACCCCTTGTATTCGTGCGCTCGCCGATTACCGTCGATCGTATCGAAGGCGATAAGGCGTTCTTGTCGAAGGGCCCAACCTCTGGCAGCGCTGTTGTGACAATCGGAGCTGAAGAATTGTATGGCTCTGAGACCGAGTTTGAAGAAGAATGATTAGCCGAGGCCAGCTATGATACGTTCTATTGTTGGTTCGAGCCTGAAGTTCCGGTATATCGTGCTTGCCGTTGCCGCGATCATGATGGTATTTGGCATTGCACAGATTCCGAGAATGCCGGTGGATGCCTTTCCCGAGTTCGCACCACCGCGCGTAGAAATTCAAACCCCCTGTCTGGGTTTGTCTGCGGACGAAGTGGAGTCCCTTGTCACCGTCCCATTAGAGCAGGCACTGAATGGATTGCCGGGTCTTGACCTCCTGCGCTCCAAGTCACTCCCAGACCTTTCGTCAATCGAGATGCTGTTTAAGCCTGGAACCGATGAACTGAAAGCGCGTCAGTTGGTGGAAGAGCGCCTGTCAACGGTAATCAACACGCTGCCAACCTGGGCTGCTCCGCCTGTCATTATGCCCCCCGTATCCACTACCGGCCGCGTTCTCAAGATTGGCGTTTCCTCTAAGACGGTCGACTTGATGGATCTTTCGATGATCTCCTATTGGACGATCCGAGCCCGCTTGTTGAGCGTTCCCGGCGTCGCCAATGTCGCCATCTGGGGTGAGCGGATCAGGATCCCACAAGTGCAAGTCGATCCGGAAAAGATGCGTGCTTCTAATGTCTCGTTAGATGAAGTGATGGAGACTACGGCAGATGCCCTGGATGTTGGGATCTTGCAGTTTTCAGATGGCGCAGTCATCGGTACCGGTGGGTTTATCGATACACCGAATCAGCGCCTCGGCATTCGACCCGTATTGCCGATCAAATCGGCAGCGGACCTGGCAAAAGTACCAATTGGGAACAAGAAAAAGAGCGATGGGACACCGTTACGCCTGGGTGATGTAGCGAACGTGGTTGAGGATACCTGGCCTCTCTTTGGCGATGCGGTCGTGAATTCCGGTCCGGGGCTGATGCTGGTGGTCGAAAAGTTCCCATGGGCGAACACACTGGATGTAACGAGGGGAGTCGAATCCGCACTGGACGAGCTGCGACCGGGATTACCCGGGGTCGATATGGACTCGACCATCTTTAGGCCAGCCGACTTTATTCAGGTCGCACTCGATAACCTGGGCCGCGCATTGCTCATCGGTTGTATCCTGGTGATGGTAGTACTCGCCGCCTTTCTGTTTGAGTGGCGCACCGCGGTCATCAGCCTGGTAGCTATCCCGTTATCACTAATGGCCGGCGCACTTGTACTTTACTTGAGAGGGGGTACGATCAATACAATGATCCTGGCAGGATTTGTGATCGCCATCGGTGTGGTCGTGGACGATGCTATTATCGATGTTGAAAACATCGTCCGGCGACTGCGTAAGTATCGGCAGGAGGGGAGTACCAAGTCAACCGCCAGCATTGTTCTCGAAGCTTCACTGGAAGTGCGCCAGGCGATCATCCATGCCACGCTGATCGACGCGGTGGTCCTGATCCCTATCTTTTTCATCGGCGGCGTATCCGGTGCGTTTTTTCAGCCGCTGGCGGTTTCGTACGGATTAGCAGTGCTGGCCTCGATGTTCGTCGCCCTGACGGTCACGCCGGTCATGTGCCTGCTGCTCCTGGCGAATGTGCCCATTGAGCACCGTGAACAACCATTGGTCAAACGACTTCAGCATGTTTACGACCGGGTACTATGGCCGATCATCCGTCACCCTCGCCCGGTGTTCATCACGACCGGTGTGGTGATGCTGATTGGTGTGGCCGTGGTGCCATCGCTTGGCGAATCATTGTTTCCACATTTCAAGGAGCGCGATTTTTTGATCCATTGGATCACCAAGCCTGGCAGCTCTGTGATCGAAGAGGAACGCATCGCAACGCGACTCAGTAATGAATTGCGGGCGATCCCGGGTGTTCGTAACTTTGGGTCTCATATCGGGCAGGCCCTGCTGGCAGATGAGCTTAACGGCGTCAACTTTGGCGAGAATTGGATCAGTGTCTCTCCTGATGCTGACTACGGCAAGACAGTTGAATCCATTGAGGGAGTGATCAATAGATATCCCGGTCTTTTCCACAATGTGGAGACCTACCTGAATGAAAGAATCGACGAGGTGCTCTCAGGGTCCAGCCAAACGTTTGTGGTGCGTATTTATGGATCAGACTTGAAGGTGATTCATGCCAAGGCTGAAGAAGTACAGGAAGCCTTGAAAGACATCCCCGGTATCGAGAATTTGAATATTCAGCTTCAATCCGAAGTGCCTCAAGTGCAAGTGATCGTGAATCTCGAAGCCGCTCAAAAGTATGGCCTCAAACCTGGTGATGTGCGCCGGGCATCCGCAACCTTATTATCGGGAGAAGAAGTCGGTGATATCTTTAGGGATGGGAAAGCCTATGATGTGAACGTCTGGAGTATTCCCTCGGCACGTGCGAGTTTGACGAGCATTCGTGATTTGCCGATCGATACGCCCAGGGGCGGACATGTCGCAATGGGAGAGGTCGCCGATATTGCCATTCGGCCGGCGCAGAGTGTGATCTATCGTGAGAATGCTTCCCGCCGCATTGATGTGGGTGCCGAAGTGAAGTCGAGTGATCTCGGTGGCGTCATGGACCTCGTTGAAGATCGCGTCAATAAGATCCAATTGCCATTGGGATATCGGGCAGTGGTCCTCGGTGAGTATGCCGAGCGGCAGGCTGCCACAAACCGTTTGTTCCTCTTTGGGATTGCCGCGGCGCTGGGTGTGTTCTTCATCCTTTGGGAATCTTTCAGAAACCTGCGCCTGGGAATCCTCGGCTTCCTGACACTACCGTCTGCACTGGTGGGCGGGCTGCTGGCAGCCTATTTCACGGGCGCCGTGATCTCC
>DATGYJ010000270.1:0-2872 GCA_035298105.1 Anaerolineales bacterium
CATCATCTTCCTTGCGGTGTGTATGGCGGCCATTTACGTTGAATTAGAGCCAGCGTTACGCCCCGTTTGGTATAAATATTTCGCACTCAACAGCCCAACCTTTGAAGATGGCACAAACAACGCCAAACCTTTGATTTATGAACTTGAAAGGTATAAACTTGAGTTCCAACACTACCCCCTCAGCATGGACGAGTTAAGTCTAGGTTGGCTCACTTCCCGGTACAAGTATGAACCCCACCCGGCAGAAAAGCCGCGCGAGTATATGCTTTCGTTTAGAAAAAGGTGGAGTACTCAGGATTGGTATTGTTATTACAGTGGCGATGGAGCATGGCTACGGTCCAGTAGTGCTTGCTGGGATACAGTCAGGTCTACACAAGGGTTAAAGAGGCCCCTAGAGGATTATCATTAGTGCAAATGCTGCCCAACACAGCGTGCACCCGACGGGTGGGAGTCGCCGCGTTTTCAGGCCGTTTGCGTGGCTTGAGGCTGGTTCCGTTAAAATGGTTTGCCTCGTCCCGCCCACAGGCAGGTAACGCAAGCCGTTGGGCATCATTGACTCTCTTATTGGAAACGAAACATGGGTGTGAAGAACTACTTAATCGACGGCGTTTCCTGCGCCGGTAAAACTACGGTCTGCGACGAGCTGCAAAGGCGCGGCTACCACGCCATCCACGGCGATGAGGAGTTGGCCTATTGGGGCGATCTAAAAACTGGGGAGCCCGTGGATGGTAGCTCTGACGAGCATCGTACTTGGATATGGGACGTTGAGAAGGTCAGAGCTTTGGTGGCCGATCAAAACCATGCGGCAACATTCTTTTGCGGCGGTTCCAGGAATTCCGACCGCTTCATCGGTCTGTTCGATGAAGTTTTTGTTCTTGAGATCGATCTGGATACGCTGAACCGGCGTCTTGCCGCCCGACCTGAAAACGAGTGGGGAGGAACGGCAAGTGAAGGGGAATCCTTTGCGCGATTACAACATGAGACAAAAGAGGGTCTTCCCAAGGACGCAATCATAATCGATGCCACGGCACCCCTCTCAAGCGTCGTGGACACAATTCTTGAAAATGCCAACTGATGAAATGTGGAATAAGGTTAGTATCAGAGTCCGTTCTAGATTATGTGACTGCCGTGATTTTTGCGGGATTTTTTAGCGGAACGATTTTTTGTAGTTTCTACAAGAAGGCTTTTCCGTAAATGCAGCCCAACACCGCGTGCCGCGGATTGGCGGGTACGGTGCAGCTTTTTGGACAGATTCTAACCCGCCAACCGCTAACGCCAGCCGTTGGGCTGCATTCGGTGAACTATCAGGAAAGAAATATGTCAAATCTCCAGAATGAGTCAGATAGCGAACAGATTTATAACCCGCCGGTTTGGCTATTATTTTTGGCTGTTTATGTGGTTTCGGTAGCAGGAGTGTTTCTGGGATGGTTTTCAAGTTATCTCCCAGAGATATTGAACGGCAGACTAGATAAGTGGCTCGATAACTCATCTTTCTTTCTAAGTTTTGCTTTTGGTGCAGCAATATGGACCTTTTTACTCATTGGTCTGAATCGTGATTGGTATGCCATCAAGATTGACAAGGTTTCGATATCAGGCCAAGCAAATCTCGGCGGAAGAAAAGTTATTTTACGAAGCGAGCTTGACAAGGAGAAAACTCGGTTGCGAACCACGACAGAAAAATTGTTTAGAGTTTGGAATGTTTGGGATAAGAATGGTAATAAAATAGCTATTCAGGGATTGTTTTTCCCAAGTGAGCAGATAGCCGATATCTTTAAAGCGATAGGTTGCGAGTAGGTCTTGTAAAGAGTTTGAAGCATACGCATAGTGCTTTGCCGTGTGGTGTTTCCAGTCAGAGGCAGCCCAACACAGCGTGCACCCGACAGGTGGAAGTCTGCGCGTTTTCAAGTACTTTGTGTGGCTTGAAGCTGATTCTGTCAAAGTGGCGTTGCCTAGTCCCGCCCACCAGCCCTTTACAGGGTGCTAACGCAACGGGTAACGCACACGGTTGGGCTACCGCTTAGAAGTAAAATGTGTCAGCTATAAGACCATTCGGTGTATGAATGATCTTTATAGGAGAGAGCACCATGGAAATTCCGCAGCAAATTAAAGATCTCATTCAATCCGGTTGTCATGCCCACCTAGTCACTCTCAATCACGATGGGAGTCCGCAGGTTACGCTGGTTTGGATTGGGTTAGACGGGGATGAAGTGGTCGCGGCACACTTACCGAGGAACAAGAAGGTTAGAAACATTGAGCGCGATCCCCGCGTCGCGATCTCCCTGGAAACAGCCACGAAGAGCACGATGGGATTGACAGAGTACGCGGTTCTCTATGGTGAAGCTCGTATCCAAGAAGGTGGGGCACCCGAACTGCTCCAGAAGTTGGCCTACGTGTATATTGGTCCCGGAGTCAAATTCCCGCCAATGGACAATCCCCCGCCCGGATATGTCACACGAATTCGAGTGGACAGAATTGAGGGAGTTGGTCCTTGGACAGGTCGTGCTGTCTGATATTCAAAGGCTGCCCAGCACAGCGTGCAGCAACTGTCTTGTACGTCAAAGCAGTTGTGGTGTTTTAGGTTGTAGGCAGGGCAGGTTCAAGCCGTAGCCCGAGAGCGAAAGGGTTGCTGGTTGCGGCATCATGGCGTTGAGGATGACGAGCAACTTTCTCATACAAGCCGTGAGGGCGACTTTCTTCTCCTTGCCTCGCTTGCCCAATTGGTCATAATGTGGTTTGAGGACGGGATTGTAGCGGATGCCGGTCAGGGTCGCCATGTACAGGGTCCGGCGCACGTCGGGTCGTCCGCCTTTGGTTTTGCGGTAACCACGCTTTTTGCCGGTGTCTGCGTTCATGGGAGCCACGCCCACCAGGG
>DATGYJ010000271.1:0-36801 GCA_035298105.1 Anaerolineales bacterium
TGGATTTCTCGCAACCGACGCTTGGCTCGTGATTATGAACGCCTAGCCGAATCTAGTGAAGCGTTCATTTATGTGGCGATGATCCGTTTAGGGCTTCGTCGCCTGGCTCGTCCCTAAGAGTTCTCAGACAGTCTCTTAGGGACTAAATCATTTACGCAGGCTGCTTCTTCAACATCTCCAGGAAGTGCTTGCGGAACTTCGACACCTTGGGTGAGACCACAGCCATACAATAGGGCTGGTAAGGGTTCCGGGCAAAGTATTCCTGGTGGTAGTCTTCCGCCAGGTAGAACTTATCGAGCTTTGTCACTTCGGTGACGATGGGGCGATCCCAGATCTTCTGAGCATTCAAATCCCTGATCAGCTCCTCAGCGACCTTCTTCTGCTCGTCATCATGGTAAAAGATGGCGGAACGATACTGAGTGCCAACATCCGCACCCTGACGGTTCAGCGTGGTAGGATCATGAATGGCGAAGAATACATTCAACAGGTCCCGGTAGGAAACGACGTTCGGGTCAAAGTGGATCTGCACAACTTCGGCATGTCCTGTATCGCCATTGCAGACTGCGCGGTAAGTCGGATTGTCCATCTGGCCGCCTGCATAACCTGACTCTACCGAGTCAACTCCCTTGATCTCGTCATAAACAGCTTCCAAACACCAGAAGCACCCCCCAGCCAGTGTTGCGGTTTGAAGATTGGTGTTCATACGATTACTCCTTTTCTAAAGTCTCTTTACGCTCCATAGACGATCTGAGATCACAAAATATTATTAACAAAGGATTACGAAAAAAATTGTCCCGCACGATTTGCCTGGCAAATCGAACTGCGGGACAACATTGTTTCAAGGAGAACTCTTTTACACGACCGGCGCTTCCGGTTCCTTTTCCTTCTCGCCATCTCGTTCGAGGCTGATCTCGCCTTCTGAGTTTAGGTTCACGAGCACCGAATCTCCATCCTGGAATTCGCCGCCGAGCACTCTGTCAGACAGGGGATCTTCCACTCTTTGCTGGATGACACGCCGCAGCGGGCGGGCGCCGAATTCGGCGTCATAGCCCTGGTCAGCGAGTGCTGCCAGCGCCGCTGGTGTCGCCGTCAGCACAAGGTTGTGCTCCTTGAGACGCTCAGCGACTTTATCGAGCTCGAGTGAAACGATCTTCTGGATATCCTCTTTATTGAGCGAGCGGAAGATGATCACTGCATCCAAACGATTGATAAATTCCGGTCGGAATGCGCGCTTCAGGGATTCGCTCAACTTCTTGCGCATATCCTCATAGGAGACCTTCTCTTCAGAGACTTCATCGCGTTTGAGCGCAAAGCCGAGAGAGGACTGCTTCTTGATCATATCTGCGCCGATGTTGGAGGTCATGACGATGATGGCGTTGCGGAAATCCACTTTGCGGCCCTTGGCATCGGAGAGGTGGCCCTCTTCCATGATCTGCAACAGCATGTTATGAACTTCTGGATGTGCCTTCTCAACCTCATCAAAAACAACGATTGAATAAGGACGGCGGCGCAATGCCTCTGTTAACTGACCGGCCTCCTCATAACCAATATATCCTGGAGGGGCGCCGACCAAACGTGAGGCGGTGTGCCGTTCCATAAACTCGGACATATCCAACTGCACCGCGGCATCTTCACTGCCGAACATGAATTTGGCCAGCGTCTTGGTGAGTTCGGTCTTGCCAACGCCGGTAGGACCGAGGAACATAAACGAACCAATCGGACGCCTCGGATCTTTCAATCCGGCGCGTGCACGGCGGACGGCACGTGAGATCGCTATGATGGCATCTTCCTGCCCGATGATACTCTTGCGCAGTTCATCTTCCATCTTGAGCAGGCGCTGTGACTCTTCCTCTGCCAGCTGCATGAGCGGAACGCCCGTCCACATGGACACCACTTCGGCAATATCTTCCGCAGAAACAATTGGGCTATTGGTCCGATCCCAGCCGGTGCGCAGACGTTCAATCTGCTCGCCCAGCTCAATTTCACGATCTTCCCATTCCTTTACATCCTCGCTATTGCCTTCTTCCTGTGCCAGGGAACGGTTCTGGCGTGCCTGCCTTAATTGGCCGAACAAATCCTTCGACTCTTTTGCGGCGGCACTCTTGTACATGCGCACACGTGAGGATGACTCATCGATCAAGTCGATGGCTTTATCGGGGAGAAATCTCTCGGTTACATAGCGGGAGGATAAATGAGCAGCGGCTTCCAGCGCCTCATCTGAAATGACGAGATGGTGGTGTTCCTCGTACGCCGCCCGGATCCCCTTGAGGATCTCAATCGTCTCTTCTTCCGACGGTTCTTCGACCGTAATCGGTTGAAAGCGGCGTTCAAGAGCCGCATCCGATTCAATGTGCTTGCGGTACTCATCCATGGTGGTGGCGCCAATGACCTGTAATTCACCGCGCGACAACGCCGGCTTGAGAATATTTGCCGCGTCGACCGAGGAACCGGCTGCTCTTGCGCCTACCAGCATATGAACTTCATCAATAAATAAAATTGCGCCCGATTGCTTTAACTCGTCAATGACGCGTTTGAGTCTTTCTTCAAACTGACCGCGATACATTGTGCCTGCCACGAGTGAACCAACGTCAAGCTGCAATAGGCGCTTGTTCATCAACGGGGCGGGCACATCGCCCTCGACAATGCGCTGAGCGAGACCTTCCACGATGGCGGTTTTGCCAACGCCAGGTTCGCCGATCAAAGCAGGGTTGTTCTTTGTGCGGCGCGCAAGGATCTGGATTACCCGCTCGATTTCCATTTGACGACCGATCACGGGGTCGAGTTTTTTCTCCTCGGCTTTCGTGGTTAAGTCGGTCGCAAGCTGATCTACCAGCGGGGTCTTTGCACCAGCGGCGGCACCACGTGCCAGGCTTCCGCCGGCAGGTGTTGGGGAGGAGGCAGACTCGTTCAATACACGACGAGTTTGCCTGCGAATTTGCTCCGCAGTCACGCCAAGCCTGCGAAGCACTTCCATCGCGGTACTATCGACGCGTACAAGCCCCAGCAGGATATGCTCCGTACCGATATAGTGATGACCGAGCCGGCGCGCTTCATCCACTGCATGTTCAAGCACTTGTTGTGTCTCAGACGCGAGTTCAACACGATTGGGATCAAAACTTGATGAGCTGGTTGTAACGCGGCGGATCACTTCGCGCACCCGGTCAGACGTCATACCGAGTTCGCGCAGGACCCGTCCCGCTACCCCGCCTTCTTCATCCATTAAACCAAGGAGAAGGTGTTCCGTACCGATATTATTGTTGCGAGATTGTTCGGCCTCTTGATGTGCGAGGCTGAGGACACGTCTCGCTCGTTGTGTAAAACGCTCCATACCTGCCATAATTTTCTCCTAAATCTATGGGTAGTATTCTACCAAAAAGGGGGAAGAGTACACGTAGGAAAAAGATTAGAATTTGTTTACAAGACGGTTACAATATTATTAGGTTTCATTACAAAGAGAAGTACGCCAATGCCCCATTCTTGTGTAGCGAAACTCACTATAACACATAACGAAAGCCCTGGATGGATATTATGAAGTCAATTTGTGTTTTCTGTGGATCTTCAGATGCAGTTCACGCGGACTATATTACTGGCGCGCGTTGGATGGGACGGACACTTGCTCAGAGAGGAATACGGCTGATCTACGGCGGCGGCAAGACCGGACTGATGGGGGCTGTGGCCGATGCCGTGCTCGAAGCGGGTGGCGAAGTTGTCGGTGTGATCATCCCCTCGATGAATACGCTGGCCCTTGCCCATATTGGCCTGACACAAATGGATGTGGCGGAAGGGATGCACGCCCGGAAAGCACGTATGCACGAGCTGGCGGAGGGTTACATCGCTCTTCCTGGTGGTTTCGGTACCTTCGACGAGCTATTTGAGACGGTTACCTGGGCGCAAACTGGCGCGCATGAGAAGCCGGTGGGTTTGTTCAACATTAGAGCCTATTATGCTCCCCTGCTGGCCGCGATTGACCATGCTGTGCAGGAAGGCTTTATTTTCAAGGAACATCGTGATGTTTTGTTTTGCGATGCCGACCCGAACGTCCTGCTTGACAAGATGGCTCAGTACCAGCACCCACGCCAGGCGGTGAAAAGGTGGTTAAGGGAAGAGTAGCGAGTAGGACCTGTAAGGGGTGAATAGTATCCAGTCGTCAAAAAGGGGCAGGAAAAGGATGATAAATATTACCAGGCTGGAGTTACTGTCCGCGGACTTACAGGCCCAAGGCGATTTTTACGCCCATGTGCTTGAATTACCCATAAACTTGAACTCTGCAGGCCTGGAAGTGAAGGCAGGCGGCACCGATTTGCTGTTTACGCAAGCCCCGGCTGCTTTCCAGGGAGCCTATCATTTTGCCTTCAACATCCCTGAGAACCAGTTCCAGGCTGCAAAAGAGTGGATCACAGGCCGAATTCCCCTGCTCTCTGATGAAAGCGGCAAGGAGTGGGAAGTGCGCGGCGTGCCGTATGAAATTATTCTTTAAGAAAATCAGGCTTTCCTTAATGCAGTAACAAACTCACCCACCGAGGAGAAGCGCTGCTCGGGTTTCTTTGAGAGCGCTTTAAGAATTGCTTCGGCAGTAATATCTGGCATGGAAACATGGATTCTTGGGTCAGGTGGTGGTTCTTCCAGGTGAGATCGGATCATTGCCCAGGTGTTATTGCGCTCGAAGGGCCGTTTGCCCGTTAGGATTTGATAGGTCATGACGGCAAAGCTGTATTGATCTGTGCGGCTATCCAACTCGGTGATGCCGTGGATCTGTTCGGGAGAAATGTAATCGGCAGTGCCCAGCACGTCGCCGCTTCCGGTCAGGACAGTGTTTTCGGTGATGAAGCGTGCGATGCCAAAGTCCATCAGGATGGCGCGTTGGGTGCGCCCTGCTGTCAGGGTGGTAATTGGCTCAACGATCACATTTGACGGCTTGATGTCGCGATGAATGACTCCCTGCTGGTGGGCATAGTCGAGGGCAGAAGCAAGGTCCTCGAGCAGGGGCAGGCATTCCTCAAGAGAGAGCCGCTCGTGCTTCATCAGAATTTGGGAAAGCGTATCACCTGTCAAATATTCCATCACAATGTAGGGAAGTCCATCCTGATCGCCGAAATCATGGATGGTGATGATGTTCGGATGGCGCAACTGTGCCATAGTCTTGGCTTCACGGGCAAAACGCTTGTTGAAACCGGGATCGTCTTTGAAATAAGCAGATAAGACTTTGATGGCGACCGTACGGTTCAGGTTTGGATGCCGGGCTTTGTAGACTTCTCCCATGCCGCCCCGTGCGATCAATTCCAGGTTTTTATAGCCGCCCACGTTTGTAACTGCGTGCGAAGGCAAATGCGCGATCTGCTCGATCTTTTCTTCCCGGCGTTTGATCTCTTCGAAATCCACATCCATGCCGTAAATTCGGCGGTTGACGAAGCGGCGCAGGACTTTTCTGGTGGGTTGAAAAATACTGGAAACCGCGATGGTGGAGATAACAACGGCCACTGTGGGCGGATTGGTTTGATGGGTAAGTGCCCGATAAGCTGTTTGCAGGCCAAAAAGAAGGATCCCGAAGACCGCAGCCAGCACCACGGTCAGGGAACCATAGATGATCGAGCGATTGATCACCAGCTCAATATCGTAGAGACGATATTTTAGAATCGAAAAGACGACTGCCACCGGGACGGTGAACTGTGCTACCACCGACAAGGTTTGAGTGACCATATCCACGATGAGGTGGGCCCCTGCCTGTGGATGGGTCAGTTCAAAGAATGTCAGAAACAGGTTGACTCCAACTCCGGTGAAGATGCCGACTGCAATCCCAAAGACAATCCATTTGAGCTGCTCGCGCTTGATGGGGCTGGTTGTGTGCCGGTAGCGGTAGAGCTGCGCATAAATGCCGGTGCTCAGCACCGCTAGCAATGAAAGCAGATAGACCAATGTGGCGTTGCCGCCGCGGTTGAACAGGTTGATCGGGAAAGATCGCCAGAATACGGAGACCATCAGCCAGACGAACCAGAGGCCTGCCACATACAGCATCCAGCGTTTCTGGATCTTTCCATCGGGGAAAAGATAGCAGGAAAGCGGCAGCCCCATGAGAACCATGCTAACTACAAAGTGGACCGGGATTTCAAATCCGGGAACTCGTCCCATGCGCGCCAGCGGGTCGAAGGCGTTCGCTCCCTGACCGATCAACGTGAACGCGACCAGCAGCGCCAGCCAGTCATCCGACTTGTTCCAGGCGATGATCAGACCGGCTATGCCAAAAGCAATAGCCAGCAGGATCACTAATGCCACCTGGTACGTTGCATAAAACGGGGTGCTTAATCCGAGTTGTTTTAAGGCTGCCAGAGTATCCGGGTGAATGGAGGCAATGTAACTCTGATAAGAAAGCGGTACCCCCAGGCTGAAGAAGATCACCGTTGCAAGCGCCAGAAGGATAAAGGCGGCGCGCAGAAACGGCAACCGCGCTCCTCCGAGACGGAGGTTCGTGCCGGTACCTGTCGACGATAAGGGAGGAAGAGTTGGTTCCAAACCTGGCTCGCTACCAATAAACTTTGTAATTATACGGCGAAGATTCTATATTCGAGACGGGGAAATGTGGATTTCGTTACTTCACCAGCAACAAATGATCCCCATTTTCAGTTCCCCAGCAGTACAACTGCTGGGGAAACTGGCTCGTCAAGGGGGAACTGGGCTGTTCAAGATGCCTAATGAGAAACCTTGGCTAGGGGCCCCTGAGGATCGATGATCGCCTGCAAGGTGCTGTAGGGCACGCTGATCGTGTGTGGACCTGCTGCATAGGGCGCAACCTGGTACTCGTCGAAGGTGATCATCAGGCTATCTTTGGCAATGTTCCAGTTGCGGTAATTTTCCGGGGTGGGCTGTGCGCCTTCCCGGAATGGACCTTCAAAAAAGGGTTGTTTGCTGAGTTCGGCGATGCAATAGTTTGAGATTACTTCGAGATAATTTGAATTGGGCAGGAAGAGATCGCCGAGCGCAAGTTCCTTGCCCTGACCAAGATCGTAATTGACCGTACGGCTGTAAAGACCGGGGTGGGCTGCGCCATCTGAGTAGAACGAGAAGTCGAGTTTAAGGCTCCAAATGTCGGCGATCTGTGACACCAGCGTGTAGGTCACATCCAGAGTACTACCCATTTCCGTAACAGGTGGCGCGGTGTTCTGCAGGAAGCTCTGCCTGAATGTATCTACTTCCTTGGTGACGAGTTCGTTGAGGCGCTGATTAAAGGCACCTACGCGCGGATCGTCGCTGCCCGCCAGTTGCGGCGTTTGTGAAGTGATCGTATAACGCGGCGTCTGGTTGGTTTCGTTGAAAGGGGCAGAGATGAGTGTCACATGCTGGCTCAGAGGAACTGGGGTTGCAGTTGGGGGAACCGGTGTAGCAGTAGGAATCGATGCAAACACATTACAGGCGAGAATAAAAAGCAAGATAAAACTTACAAGGATCAATTTATGTGAGTAATTTGGTTTCATGTGCTCTCCTTGGTTCATTAACGCCAATGGCCCCGTTTAGGTTTCCAGGAGTTTGAACCATGTTCGCTTAGGCGCCTGGTATCTGCTAACAACTGTCATCGTGGCGGTCAGTGCCACCACACTTGCCCTGGGGCAGTGCTCGGGTGGTCCCGAAGCGTGGAGAGTTGGAGGGGGTGTACGATTGGAAAAGTGCTGATCTACTCGACCAGCGATACCACTCGGTTCAGCGCGAAATGAACAAGTAGGGTGAAAGACTATTGGATTTGGTGGCGACTTGCCCTATACTCATGCTATTGTGTATGAAGATTAGAATCCCTTCTCGTCCAGTTCAGATCGCGATCTTCCTGCTGCTCGCATTCCTGTGCTATCAAGCCCACCAATTGACGCGTCATCTCGTTGGGGCAGTGCTGTGCGGTGGGTTCGGGAGCATGACGTTCACCGTGACGATCACCCGGGAACCCTGTGCTCTGCCCACTCTTGTGACCCTTTCAGGACCCTTATTGACCTATGGGCTGGCCTGGTTCGGGATGTTCCTGCTGCGCTCGCCGAAATATCGGCTGTTCGCCTATGCCCTGATCTTTGCCAGCTTCGCCCACTTACGCTTTATCCAGACATTGACCGGGCGTGGGGATGAGTTGATCCTTGCCGAGCAATGGTTTGGGATAACGAGCCGACCCCTTGTTGCATTCATCGTCTTCCTGATCGGCCTGCCGCCCGTCATTGCCGCTTTCCGAGCCATTGCAAATCGCAGACGCTGGCTCGTCTTCATTTGTTCATGGCTGCTCCCGCTGCCTCTCCTCTTTGCGATGCTCTTCGGTAATCAATTTCTTTTCGGAGCAGATGCAACGGAAACGCGGGATGGTTCTGTTCTTGGGATCGCACTGATCGTGTTCATGACCGACTCGATCGCGAGCATACTTTTGATCGTGCTGGGCCCCCGGTATTCCCGTTTACCCGAGGAGGCAGGATGATCCAGGCTGGTTATATGTACAAAAAAATAGCAGCAAGACCTGAATGGCTACCCTGTACGCAGGTGACCAAACTGTATGCCGTCAGTGGCTGCGCTTCAAAAGATTTTACGAATTACATTCCCTACTGGAAACACAATAAATACTGGTTTTTTAATGACCCGCAAGATATGGATATCATTATTGATCAGGAGGAGATCCCGGACGAATTTGAATTACTTTTTTATGGACTGTATGAAAAGGAATTTGATGAAGAGCAACAAACATGGCAGGAAATCATGGCCGAAGAATCGTTCGGATATCAGGTAAAGAATCCGGATCAGAAAGATTTCCTCGGGTTCGATATCGTCAGTTATTCAGCTGGCAACTCGCATGAATGTTCACCTTTATCGTGTAACTGGTTGTGCAAGGAAGTGGAGGTCAATGAATATTGTTTGCTGGATGATCTGGACGAGGCAATCAGGCTGACGGAATCACTGAACGAGAAGAAAGCTGAGCCCGGACCTTATCGAATTATTGCAGTAAATAGAATACAGAGGTAGGAGTTCACGAATTAACTAGGGGAGGCTTCTTCGCGATGAGGGATGGATCTAGGATGGATGAAGACTGCCTAGGAGCCACCAATCAGCTCTTTTAATATCTCCAGCGCTTCCTGCTTGCCTCCATAACCGTTCTCACCCCCCGGTCCAACGCAGGAGGGACAACCGTCTGCACAGGGACATTCGCTGACGAGTTCAAGTGCACGTGCGATCAGCTCGTCGTGCATGTCGAACAGTTTTTCGCTGAATCCGATCCCGGCGGGAATCGCATCGTATAAAACAACCGTTGGCTGGCCGAAGGCTTGATTTTCAACAGGTTCGATGTGTGTACCCAAATCTCCTGCATCGCACATCAGGAATAGGGGGGCAAGGTTGCCCAGTACATGTGCCAGCCCGGCGAGCCCGCTGCGCATACGGACGTTCTGTTCCACTTTATGATGGCAGGAGGGGCAGAGCGTGGTGAGATTCTCCAGCCGGTTTGCTTCAGCCCACGAGGAGAACGCACGAAACGGCGTCTTGTGATGCACATCATGTTGGCGGTTTGTTTCCACCGCGCCGCAAACCTGACATGTGTATTTATCACGGGCTCGCACACGGTCACGGATCCTGGACCACTCAGGCCCGTAGTCGTTTGGATCATTGGTCCAAACGCCGGCTTCACGCAGGCGTGTCACTGTCTCTTCAGAGAGGGAAACCCAATAGCCGGTCGTCATCAGATCGGTGGGCGGCAAGTCCAATGGTTCTTCGCCCAGGTTTTCATGGGTGTACCAGCGGCGTTTGCGGAAGCCAGTCACCTGGGTGGTGACCTGTAGTTCGCCCCAGGCTTTCTCACCGCCAAGGACGGCTGTTTGAGTGTTTGTAGAAAGAACAGTGACTTCTGTGCCTTGTAACGGCTCGGTGTAATAATCGCTTTCGATGGGCTTCAAGTAGGCGATGTGTTCTTCGAGGCTCAGGTCTTTTACAAAAAACGATTGGGCTTCATGCAAATAGATCGCACCGGGATGGACCATCCACAAGGCGCTTTCACCATCCACGGTGCCCACGGTCAATGGTCTTTGGTCTTCGGTCATTGCCTGCAAGACAACCGCTTGCGGCGAGGCGGAGCGTAACGAGATATTCGCAGCGGGATATTGATCTGCCATCCAATAATATTTTTCATTGGAGAGGTGAGCTTCATTGTTGGAAAGCAGGAATTGGAGATACTCTTCAATGTTTTCGCCGGAGAGCCTGCCGAAGCCTTCCCCTTTTTGGAACGGCAACTCAAACATCGCGCAGCGTAAATGCTCGAGCAGGATCAATAAATGGTCCGGGTTGACCAGCGCCTGCTCCGGCGAGCGCTCGAAGAAGTATTCGGGATGGTGGGCCAGGAATTGGTCAAGCGGGCTGGCCGAGGCAATCAGCACGGCTGCTGCGGATTCGAGACCCCGACCGGCGCGACCGGCTTGCTGTCTTGCTGAAGCGACGGTTCCCGGGTAGCCGACCAGGATCGCCGCACCCAGCCCACCGATGTCGATGCCCAACTCAAGGGCGTTGGTAGCAACGACGGTTTTTACGGTTCCTTCTCTGAGTCCCTTTTCGATCTCGCGGCGTTGCGTGGGAAGATAACCGCTGCGATAGCCACGGACAGCGGACTGGAGACTCGGTAGTAAATCGTAATCGATCATGGGTGACTCGATGCTGGAGTCTACAGATTGATTTCCCTGTAAATAGCGCAAGACAATTTCGACACTTCTTCTCGAGCGCGCAAAGACCACCGACTGAACGTTACTCGTAAGCAAATCGTGTGCCAGGCGCACGCCTTCGAGCAGGGACGATTTACGCAAGCCGAGGGCCGGGTCGGTAATGGGCGGGTTGTAGAAGATAAAGTGCCGCGGTCCCCGTCCGGAACCGTCGTTATCGATGAGATGTACCGGTTCCTCGATCAGGTGTTCTGCCAGCTCCTGCGGGTTTCCGATCGTTGCAGAAGCAAGGATGAATTGAGGCTTTGCACCATAGAAATTCGCCACTCGCTTGAGCCTGCGGATTACATTGGCAACATGCGAGCCGAAGACACCGCGATAGGTATGGGCTTCGTCAATGACCACAAAACGCAAGTTCGTGAAGAAGTCACTCCAGTTGGTGTGATGAGGCAGGATACCTGTATGGAGCATGTCGGGATTGCTCAATAGGATGCGGGCGTTCTTGCGGATGGCGGGGCGTGCAGATGAAGGTGTATCTCCATCATAAATCGCAGCGTTCAGTAATTGGAGATCAGTAATTAGAGACTGGAGATTGGAGAGTTGGTCTTGCGCCAGGGCTTTGGTGGGGAAGAGGTATAAGGCGCGGGCATTGTTATCCTGAAGCAGGGAAGCAAAGACAGGCAGGTTATAGGAGAGTGTCTTGCCGCTGGCTGTACCCGTGGAAAGGATAATGTTCTCGCCCGCCTGAGCAGAACTCCATGCTTCGAGTTGATGAGAATAGAGGGTGTGGATCCCGGAGGCGATCAGAGTCTGTTTGACGGGAGCAGACAGATCGCCCGGGAAAGGATACGTTTGCGCGGGACGTGGAGGCAGCGTCCGCCAGGCGACAAGATTGGGGGCAGTATCGGGGTCACGTTTCCAAAAATCCAAAAGAGCAGCGAGAGGCATGAGCTATTTTTTTTCTCTATCGAGCATTCGAAACGCAATCGCTCCCACCCCCAGAGGGACCCAAAACGTAATGCCGCGATAAGCGAGCGTGATGACCACACCCTGACTCCATTCAACACCAAGCGAGGAAAGTGCCAGCGGCATGATGCCTTCGACAATTCCCACGCCCGAAGGAGTTGGGGAAACAATCAGGAAAAGATAGGTAATGGCAAATCCGCCGATGATTGTCCCCGCTGAGAAAGGAACCCGAAAAGCGATAAAGATGGACAACAGGACGCACATTAACAGACTTTTGTTCGCAAATGCATACAAGAGAGGCACGCCAAGGCTGCGGAACTTTCCCGGTAAAGACTTAAGATCGGTTGCCATATCCTGAGCGAACTCATGGGCGCGTGCTTCACTGAGATAATCGCGGTGGAGAAAAGGTCCGGCAACTCGGTTGACCAGCCGCGCCATCCCAGCCAGGACGTTGCCGAGCGCTTCGGCAGAACGCGAGCCCAGATATAACAAAAAGCCAAGCCCAATGGCGGTTGCCAGAATAATCGACGAAGCCGCGAGCTGTGCGGGAGCGAGATCGTTACGGCGAAAAAGGACAATTAATCCCAATGTGAGGACGCACAAGAAAGCAATGTAATCCAGAAAAATATACAACATGCTAGCCACTGTCGCTTTGCCTGCAGAACGTCCGCGGCGGCTGGCGCCGCGGATGAAAACTGCCATGCCGCCCATGCCTGCACTCGGAGCCACAATGTTGACAAAGGCTGCTGCGGCAGACATGAGCGCCAGCCTGTAAATCGTCTCTGTTGCTCCAAGCAAATGGTAAAGTTCGCGAAATGTCAGGCCAACTACGGCAAACCACCCCAGTTGAATGAGAAGAGCGATCAGAACGAACCAGAAATTTCCCTGTCGAAGCGTTTGTAAGACGCTTTGAATTTCTCCGAAGCTTAGATAAACAAAAGCGGCTCCCAGAAAGAGTACGAGAATGAATATGATTTTCCGCATATTGCGGAAATTATACACAAACACCCGCGAACATTGCGCGGGTGTTTGGATATTGCAGGAAATGTCGCTGCCGATAGCGCCCGTTAAGAGGAAATTGCTTCGCCCCGCTTCGTGTTCCACTTCGTCTGCGCTCAGGGCGAAGAGGGCGGATCCTGGCAATGACGTGAGATGCTAACTTCTGCGTCTTCCGCCCATGCCTCCGACCAGGAAGACAAAATAGAGTAACTGCAAGACAGCAGTGACCAGACCGGCGACATAAGTCAGGGCAGCCGCGTTCAGCACTTGATTAACGCCATGCCGTTCCTCCTCTGTTTGAATGATGCCGGTGGCATAGAGCAACTCTTTTGCGCGTGCGGAAGCGTTGAATTCTACTGGCAACGTAGCCAGAGCAAATAACGCGCCGCCTGAAAAGACGAGCACACCCAGCCAGGCAAGGTTTGTACTGCGCAAGAGCAACCCCACCATGATCAGAATCCAGCCCAGGTTCGAGCCGATATTTACAGCAGGCACAAGTGCAGAACGAATGGTCATGGGGAAATAACCTTCAGCATCCTGCATCGCATGACCGAGTTCATGGGCGGCAACTGCTACTGAGGCTATGGAAGGGCTGTTCGCAACACCGGGAGAAAGGTAAAGCGTTTTGTTGCGCGGGTCGTAGTGATCGGTGAGCTGTCCTGCCGTGCCCTGGACCTGCACACCATACAGATTGCCGGTGGAGATCAAGCGTTGCGCCGCCTGATGTCCTGTGAGACCACTGCTGGCGCGTCTCTGTCCCCACTTGTTGTACGCATGACGCACATACCAGGATGAGATGCCCATCAAAATAAAGGCAGGGATCATAAAGATAAGGTAGGTAGGATCAAAGAAAAACATGGTTCACTTCCTTTCCAATTTATTCCAATCAGTGCTGAGGCACGGGCGTGAGGGTGGGAGCTGGGATGGAGGTCGGCTGTGAGGTTGGAATGGGGTTTCCGTTCAGGACCGCCAGTAATGTTTCCATCGCTGCATCCAGTTGCGGATCCCGGCCCGCTGCAAAATCTTCGGGTGTCATTTCGACGATCACATCTGGCGTCAAACCAATGTGATCGATGGTGCGTTCCTTCGGCGTAAGCCATTTGGCAATCGTCACGCGCGCCGCACCCTCGTTGTTGGAGAGTGGCACCCAGTTTTGTACCGAACCCTTGCCATAGGACTTAACCCCGACAAGTTTGGCGCGTCCATAATCCTGCAAGGCGCCCGCCAGAATTTCGGAGGCGGAGGCGGAGCCTTCGTTGATCAATACAACGAGCGGGATCTCGGTCGCACGCCCGTTGCCGAGCGCCTTATGCGTATCGCGCCGGCCGTCGCCATATTGCTCATATAAAATGACACCTTTATCGATGAACTCCGATCCCACCTCCACTGCTGTAGTCAAATATCCACCCGGGTCGTTGCGCAAGTCAATGATGATGCCTTTTGGGTTTTGCTTTAGCAGGTTATCCAGCGTGCCGCGCAGCTCCTGGGTGGTGCGTTCTCCGAATGTATTGATATCCACGTAAGCGATATCGTTCTTAAGCATTTTTCCTTCGGCACTGTGGATCGTGATCTGATCACGCGTAATGACGAACTTCAGCGGCTCAGCCTGCCCGGCGCGGGACACTGTTAAAGTGACTGTTGAGCCCTTCGGACCTAACACCTTTAAACGGACCTGCTCCGGGGCAGTTCCCGTCATATCTTTGCCGTCAATTGCAATGATCTTATCCCCGGGCTTCAAGCCCGCCTTGTCGGCAGGAGAACCCTGGATCGGACTGACAATTGTCAGATAATCACCATCGGTATCCACGTAGGCACCAATGCCTTCATACTGGCCCTGAAGTGAAGAGGTTTCACTTTGATAGAGCTGCGGCTCCATGTAGAAAGTCTGCTTATCTCCCAACGAGTCCATCATGCCGCGGATGGCACCCTGCATCAGGGTCTGGTCATTCACAGGCTGATCCACATATTGCTGATGGACAACATTCCAGGCTTCCCAAAAGGGGATGAAGAGCGTCTGCAAGTCGCTGGGAGTAGCAGATTGCTGGCCGGGTTGCACGCTGGGTGAGGAGGGGAAGAAATTACTAAGAATGGGTGAGCGACCGTTTGCGGGCATAAGATGCCCAACAACAAAACCACCGGAGAACGCTCCGGTTAGTAGAATGCCTGCTACCAGTAAACTCAGGATCGTTTTGGTCGTTTTGTTCACAAATGCCTCCATAAGGATTAACGAAAAACAGACTAAAGATACTATGCGGTGATTAATGCATGATGAATGAATTGTTACGAAACCGTATGAGCGGCGTATATAGTTTGTAAAATTTACCCCCGTTTGGCTCCGAGAGACTATTCGGTGTCCCTCTTCCTTTCAATCTCTTCCACCCGTTTCCTCAGTTCATCCATGGATCTATTCGCTGGTGTATCCATGGGTTTCCTCAACGAATCCTTTAAGGAGGAGATCCAGCGCGAATTGCCTTCCTTTGCCGCGCCGCGTGCGATAGCGTACATCACGAAATTAATGCCAACAATGAGGAGGATGAGTATCAATAATCCAATCGCAGCCTGGGATGATCCCATTTTCAGTCTCCTTACGAATCATTTTCAAATATGTCGCCTGTCGCTGCGGGAAGCCTTCCAGGATTAGTGTGCATTAATCTCCCAACAAAATGGGTAGATGATTCCAGTCTGTGAAGACCCCACTGGCATCCTCCGTGGATTCATTACATCCATATAACAGGCTCGCCATGCCCACATTCAGGGCGGCGCGCGTGGTGCGCGGTAAGTCATCGATCATCACGCATTTGCGCGGATCTGGTTCATCGGCAAGCTCCATGGCGATCGCAAAGGATTCGGGCATGGGCTTACAATATGGCGTGACCGCGTTGACGTCCACAATGGTCTCAAAGAGATCGTCGAGTTGCAGCGCGGTGAGGACACGCCGGGCATGAGGAACGTCGGCATTGGTAAAGATCAAGTTGTGGGTTGGCAATGAAGCGATGACATTTCTCACCACCGGGTTTGGGGTCAAATAATCCTGGAGGGGCAGATCATGTACAAATGCCAGGAAGTCCTCTTTATCCACGTTGTGCCGTTCCTGTAAACCGCGCAGGGTCGTTCCATACATTTTGAAGTACTGCTCGCGCAAAATGGGTATATCCTTTTCGGGGATGCCAAGCCGCTCACGCATGAAGATATTCATCCGCTCCTTGATCGCGGTCCAGAGACCGGCGGAGGAGGGATAGAGCGTGTCATCGAGGTCAAAGAATAAAGTGCTAAAGCGCATTTGGCGATTCTACCTTAACTGTTGGCACTCTCCCGAAGGAGGCCGGTGCAAGGGAGCCTCGCGCTGACCGCTGCGTACAAGTTGCTCCCCTGCATGACTCTCTACGCGGGCGCTGCCAGAGAGGTGAGTCGCAGGGCTCAGGGTGACATTTTGGGATGACTTGTAGTTATTATCTATCTCTCAGGCGTTATAATCCCAATATGCCCATCCGTTTGCTTTCCCCCGAGGTGGCATCACAGATCGCAGCGGGCGAAGTTATTGAGCGACCTGCTTCTGTCGTCAAAGAATTGTTGGAAAATTCTCTGGATGCTGAGGCGCGTTCGATCACGATCACCGTGGAAGAGGCAGGGAAGAAACTGATTGAAGTTGCAGATAACGGCTCTGGGATCCCCTCTGACGAATTGGAACTTGCGGTCTCACGCCACGCGACCTCGAAATTGCTGCGCTCCGCCGATCTTTTTTCTATCTCCACGCTTGGATTCCGCGGTGAAGCTCTGGCCTCTATTGGTTCGGTTTCACGGATGACCATCACCTCACGGGTGCAGAATGAAAAGGAAGGCGCTCGCTTGCGTGTGGAGGGCGGCGCCATGACCACAACAGGCAACCTTACCAGGGTTGGCACCACGGTTGGCACCACGGTACGGGTGGAGGACCTGTTCTACAACGTCCCAGCCCGTTTGAAATTTTTGAAAAGTGATACCACCGAACGCCGCGCGATTGACTTATTGGTCACCCGCTATGCACTGGCATATGCCGACAAGCGCTTCAAGCTATCGGAAGGAAAAAATGTTGTTTTGCAAACGTCGGGAGATGGTGACCGGCGTTCCATCCTGGCGGCGTTGTACGGCGTGGATGTTGCGAAGCAAATGCTTGAAATCCAGTCTGAAGAAGAGAGCTTCCGACTCACGGGGTTTATCAGCCCTACCTCTTTAACCCGTTCCAACCGCAAGGAAATCACCTTCTTCATGAACGGTCGCTGGGTACATGATCTTTCGCTCAGCACAGCCCTCTTACAGGCCTATCATACTCTGCTCATGGTGGGGCGTTATCCACTGACCGCGCTTTTCCTGGAAATCTCGCCCGAGGAAGTGGATGTCAATGTCCATCCTGCGAAGGCCGAGGTGCGCTTCAGAAATCCGGATCGAGTTTTTAGTTTTGTGCAGCGTTCCGTGCGCAGAGCATTATTGGCGTATTCGCCTGTCCCAAACATCGCGCCATCGCTCTGGGGAACCACGCGCACGCTGCCGAGCGAGCAGCCCAGGAATATCGGGCTGGATTGGACGATTGGGCATGATGAAGAATTGCCAGTGAACAGTAGCCAGTTTCCAGTAACCAGTGATCAGTATTCAGCCGGCAATCAGCAGTCAGCGCAATCGGAAACACTTGCACCGGGCGCGAGTGCCGGTGCCGTCAATCGTCAATCTGAAATCGCCAGTATTCCTCTCCTGCGCCTGATCGGCCAGATCGGCGCGACCTATCTCGTTGCCGAAGGTCCCGATGGCTTGTACCTCATTGACCAGCATGCTGCGCATGAGCGGGTCTTGTTTGAAAAGCTCATGACACAACATGCGATGAAAAATATTCCATCCCAATCCTTATTGACCCCGGTGGTAGTGACCGTTCCGCCTCAATCTGCCAATTTGCTCATTACCAATTTGCCAATTCTCCAGCATTTCGGCTTTGACGTGGAGGAATTTGGCCCCAATACATTTCAGGTGCGCGCCATGCCTGCCCTATTTATGGGAAGCGACCCGTCCGCGGCATTGCGCGCATTGGTTGAAGATTTCGAGGAAGATGAGGCGCCGTTGCAGAATGAGGTCGAGGCCAAACTGGCCGGGCGTGTCTGTAAGCGGATGGCCGTCAAGGCAGGACAAGCCTTGTCCAATGAAGAACAACGGGCTTTGTTGAATGATCTGGAAGCCTGCGATTCACCCCGTACTTGTCCGCATGGCAGGCCGACGATGATCCATCTTTCGGTAGATATGCTCGAACGTCAATTTGGGAGGCGCGGTGCGCGCTAAGGCGAAGCGTAAAGAGTTGAGTGAATTGACTGCATTGTTTGCTGAATACGGAGTTGAACCGTTTCTTGAAGCCACAAATTTGTTGGTGGTATTGCTCGATAAGGAGGGTAATCTGCTTTCCTGGAATCCGGCGTTCGGCTTGTTTCGAGGAATCCGTCACGATAAAGCACAATTGAGGGATCTTCTTTCCCCTCCCAGTGGACCGTTGTTCGATCAATTACTCTCGACTACTCTTCAAAAGCGCATCAGGACGAAGGGCGCCCTACAATTTGCCGGCGAAGAGCGGAATGACAATTTCCTATGTCTTTTAATCCCCATGCCGGGCCAACGGATTCTGTTGATTGCCGAACAGGTCGACCTGGCTTCTACCCTGGAAGCGGTTACCGCAGAGCTGCAAAGGACCAAACGTATTCTCACGATCAAAGAAACAGAGCTAAAAGCGGTCATTGCGCAGGCGGATGAAGTTTCTCATACCGATGCCTTGACGTTCCTTCCCAACCGCCGGCAGCTCATCAGGGACTTGCAGCGTGAAGTGATCTTTTCAGATCGTTACGGCACTCCCCTGACCGTCTCGATGCTGGATATCGATCATTTCAAGAACATCAACGATACCTACGGTCATACTGTGGGTGATGTTGTGTTGCGAAGCTTAGCCGGTGAACTGCGAGACCATATCCGTTACCCCGATACGATCGGGCGCTATGGCGGCGAAGAATTTCTGATCGTCCTGCCGCATAGCACGCTCAGAGCCGCGACGGAACAGGCAGAACGACTATGCAGGCATCTCCGGTCATTACTGATCAAAGCTGGCGACCAGGAAATTGCTCTTACTGTCAGCATTGGGATTGCCCAATATAAAATACATAAAGAAGATTGGGGAATATTGCTCAACCGGGCAGATGCCGCTCTCTATCAGGCGAAGAATAATGGGCGGGATCGGTGGGTGGTTTCGGAGGAGTAAAGATGAAAGCATTGTGGTTAGAAAACAATGAGATTTCTTTACGTGATATCCCTGAACCGCACAAACCAGACGAAGCGCTGATCAAAATTCGCAAAGCCGGCATTTGCAGCACCGACCTGGAACTGGTCAAGGGCTATTACCCGTACACGGGCGTTCTGGGGCATGAGTTTGTCGGGGAAGTGATTTCCCGCGACCCCGCTTCGACTGCGGGCCTCGACGGGACGTCTCGACCCTCCGCTCAGCGCGAAAAAGAAGGGGAGAGTATAAGAGTAGGCGATCGTGTGGTAGGCGAGATCAACGTCGCCTGCAATCAATGTGAGCAGTGCCTGAATGGACGCCCTACTCATTGCGAGAATCGTACTGTCTTGGGGATTGCCAACCGCGATGGGGTCTTCGCCCAATTTACGAATTTACCGATTGCCAACCTGCATTACGTTCCCGACTCCATCCCGGATGAGATGGCGGTCTTCACTGAACCCCTCGCCGCAGCCCTGGAGATCCAGCAGCAGATCCAGGTCAGGCCTACGGATCGCATTTTACTGATCGGCGCGGGACGGCTGGGTCAGCTTATCGCTCAAACGCTGGCACTCACAGGTTGTGATCTGCGGGTCGTGGCGCGTCATGAACACCAGCAGAATCTATTGAAGAGGCGCGGGATCAGGGTCATTGCTGAAGAAGAGATCAAACCCTGGAGATGGGATATCGTGGTGGAAGCGACCGGGTCGCCGAGCGGCTTTTCTTTGGCGCGGCGGGCAATCCGTCCGCGCGGAACGTTGGTCCTCAAATCCACGTATAAGGGCGAAATGAACGTCAACTTCTCTTCCATTGTCGTAGATGAGATCAACATCATCGGCTCGCGCTGCGGACCTTTTGAACCGGCGTTGCGCTTGATGGAAGCGCGCCAGGTTGATCCAACTGTTTTGATTGCCGATGAATTCAAATTGGATGAAGCCTTAAAAGCATTTGAGCGCGCCGCAGAGACCGGCGTGCTCAAAGTGTTGGTTGAAGCTTAGGCTGTTTCGTTATTGCGGGGAATAGTCCTGGTCGAGCGGGGGACGTAAAGAGTAAATGACGTACCCACACCCATTTTGCTTTTTACTTCGATGCGACCATTGTGCCCCTGGATGATCTGTTTGCTAATCGAAAGTCCCAGACCTGTGCCACCCGTCTTACCCTCGTGTTCACGGACACGATAAAATTTCTCGAAGAGGTGAGGAATGGATTCTTCCGGGATGCCCAACCCTGTATCCTGGATGGTAATGGATATATCAGACGGATCGAAAGTGCCGCTAATGATCACGGAACCGTTCGGCCGGTTGTATTTGATTGCATTGCTGATCAGGTTAAGCAATACTTGTTTGATCTTATCGCGATCAGCTTCCATCAGCGGCATTTCATTGGGAATATCCACGCGGATTTGAATGTTCGTTTCCTGGGCTTTGGACATCATCACATCGCGACATTCATACAGCAGGTCTGCTACGCTGAAGCGCGTCTTGCGGAATTGCACCCGCCCTGATTCCAAACGCGCTAAATCGAGGAACGAGGAAGCCAGAGAATTCAAGCGTAACGTTTCCGTGTGTATGTTGTTGACGATCTGGTCGCGTTGTTCGCGCGACATCTCGGGGCGGAGCAACAAGTACGTCGCGGTGCTCAACGAGGCGAGCGGTGTGCGTAATTCATGGACGAATTCCGCGATCAGGTCTGATTGCTGGAACAAACGCGCATTCTCGATCGCAACCGCAGCCTGCGCACCGAGCACCGAGAGCATCGATTCATCCGGGTCGGTGAACCGGCCCTTTTTCTTGTTGAGTACTTCCAGGACGCCGACGACCTTGTTCTTCGTGATCAAAGGGATCCCCAGCATGGACCTTGTGGAATAACCAATGGTTTGCTCCACCTCGCTGAAAAACCGGTCATCTTTGTGAGCATCGTCGATTCGCACCGATTTGCGATTGGTCACGATCCAGCCTGCGATGCTTTTGTCGAGCGGGACGATGAGTCCGCGCATGGTAGGCTCGTCGATGTTGGTGGCAACTTGAAAGTAGAGTTGCCGCGCAGTGTCGTCATATAGCAAAATGGAAGCAGCCTCGGCGCGGGTAATATCTGCCGCGGCACGTACAATGTCATCCAGCAAAATGTCGAGGTCCAATGTGGATGCCAGATCGCGCGAGATTTCGATCACTCGCAGGTAACTATCCAATGTTTGGGTTTTGATCTCAGCCATGGAATACTCGTTTCGCAATTTCGGGTAGTGTGACGGCCACGTCATCCATAATGACAACGTCTGCGCGTACATTTAAGTAGGTCGGTGTATTATTGATGATAATCAAATGTGCGCCGCGGTCAAGTGCCTGCATTGGCAATCGGGCAACGGGCAGGACCTCCAGGGAGGAACCGGCGACAATCATCAAATCGCATTGACGAGCTGCGCGTTGGGCCCCAGACCATGCAGATTGCGGCAATTGTTCTCCAAACAATATCACATCTGGCTTGAGGATTCCATTGCAATTTAAGCACTGTGGGATAATGCCTGTTTCAATATAGGGCTGAAGAAAGGGACCTGACTCAAATTGCTTGAAACAGTTCGTGCAGGAAACGGTTCGCAATGACCCATGCATTTCTATGACATTTTTCGAGCCGGCTTTCTGGTGCAGGGCGTCAATGTTCTGCGTAATGATCGCGCAGACATGTCCGGCAATTTCAAATGCAGCCAGAGCCAGGTGAGCAGCATTTGGCTGGGCGTTGAAGATTTGACTTGCAAGAGGTTGGAACCAGTTGAAAAAGCGTTCAGGAGCTGTGCGAAACGTGCTTAAGGAGGCGACTTCCATCGGCTCGTCGCGGGACCACAAGCCTGATCCCTCCGAACGGAAGTCTGGTATACCGGAGGGCGTTGATATCCCCGCACCGGTCAACACCACTGCGCGGTTTGCCTTGCGGATCAATACCGCCGCGTCCTCAATCGCCGCACTGGAGGCGAGTGCCGGACTGGCGGGTTCGGTCATCTGGGAAGCGCCTCTTGTTCTGTGACGAATTCCACGAGTTTTGCCACCTGCCGCGCCGTAAGGCTTTCAGGCTGACACAAGATCGCCGGAGTCTGCATACGAGTGGCTTGCACAAACAGTTCCGGAGCCGGCGTGAGTGTGCTCAGGATCTCATGCTCCAGTTTTGTCTGTACCTGGCTGGAAGGCAGCTGAGTATCCGAACGAATGCGGTTGTTCAGTACCACTTTGATGTTTTTCTCGGTAATCCCAAGCGCCATAATATCGTCTATCAGAACCTTCGTATGGATGATGGTGTTTGGTACACCTTCCAGCACGATAAATACCTCATCACAAAGAGATAGGATTTTTTCGGCGAAGGGCTGGATGCCGACGCCGAGATCAAGCACAACAAAGCGAGCTAGCGCAGCGAGTTTCCTGACAATCGCCTCATAATTGGCGATTTGATTGATCAATTGCATGTCACGTGGACGGTCTGAGGCGAGTAATAACTTTATTCCTGACCCATGTTGAACCAGTGATTCGCGCACCTTGTCACGTGTCATTTCACTCAATTTATTGACACTCAAGAGATCCACAAGCCCTTTAGAGCTTGTCACACCGACATCGAGTGCCAAGGTTCCCTGTCCTGGCAGCATCTCCGCTACGATCACTTCTGCTTTTGTGCGTGCCTGCAAACCAGCTCCCAAATTCACTGCCATCGTCGTCGTGCCAAGCCCACCCCGGGCGCCAAGCACCCCAATGACATAACCGCGATTTTCGTCTTTGGCCGAGCCGAAAGCTGTCTTCTTGTCGCCGGAGCGTGCGAGCAGCGTCTTGACGCGAGCTTGTAACTCAGATGGATGGGTCGGTTTGGTCAGGTAATCATTTGCACCTACTTCAAAACCAATCACTTTATCATCGAGTTGAGTCTTGGCTGTGAACATCAAAATGGGAGTTTCCAGCGTCGAGGGATTTTGCCGCAAGCGGCGTGTCACTTCATACCCATCCATATCAGGCATCATGACATCCAGCAGAATCAAATCCGGGTCCTCTTCAAATGCTTTCTCCAATCCCTGTTGTCCATTTGTTGCGGCGCTGATCTGGTATCCTTGACGCTGGAGCATGAGTCCCACTAACCGCAATGTGTCTAAATCGTCGTCGATGATGAGGATTTTTTCGCTCATGGAGGCATTATTCCTTAAATAATATGACAACAGTCTAGCATAAAGCCGCTTGTTGGGCAAGATAATGCGTGTACCAGAATATGCTATAATGATTTGGTAGGACGGACACCTGCACCAACCACAGGCACGGTGTTGTCAATCCGTCCCACTCCGGGGATGACAGGCTTCGACGGGAGAGGCTGGTCCCGGAATGCGAGCCGAGAGGCGCCGAACTCGTAAACTCAGCGCAAACAATCAAGTGCCAATCGCACTTCCTACGCTGCTATGCCCCTCGCTGCATAAGCGATCAACATAACAGCCGTGGCGCTAAGGCGTCACGCGTCCGCCGTCACCTTCCTCCGCCGGGTGCCGGACCGGGCGAGACAATGGTGGAGTGCCGCGCACGACGCCGCTGAATGCGCGAAAGACTAGCGGCTGGTCGCAGAGAGTTCCTGTCGGATGAGACCTCTGCGATGACAAACCTCGACCGACTACGCTCGTAGAGTTCCGAGGGTCGAATCTTTCGGACGCGGGTTCAATTCCCGCCATCTCCACAACACTTCGACCAGCATTATAGTGCTGGTCGAAGTGTTTTAAGTCCCAGATTACCCAGTGTTCAACTGAACAGTCATCTGTTTTGTGCAGCAGTTGCACTGCTGGCACAACTCCGAATCTAAGCTCTGATTCCAACTGGGGAACCATTCACGGGCGAGTCTCGTCTATCTGGAGGGGTTAGCAGCTATGTGACTTCCGGGATGAACCAATATTATGATATCAATACAATAGTAGAGGATCAGTACAGGATGAGTACAGGATCACGCCAGGATGAGAGAGGAAGATCGGGATCTATAACGAAAGACCAGGACAGGAAATAGTGCCAATCTGGCACGCCTCAAAGAGAGTCTCAGACAACTTGCAAAGGCTGCCCAGCGGTTCAACTGCTGGGTAACTGATGCCCTGTTTTCTGGGAATTCCGAACTGCGATTAATAATAAATAGAAGAACTGCCAGCGTTACTCGAATTGCCGGCACAAGGTGCTGGCAATGTGTTTTAATAAGCAGCATGAAAAAATTCCTCCTCATTGGATGTCTCATCCTCATCACCGCTTGCCAACCGGCGACGCCTACACTGGCACCTTCTCTCTTCCCCACCGCGACGGTTCCCGCTTCGCCCACGCCTGTGCCTGCTACGGTTACCCCTCAGCCCACTCCCACCCTTGAGTTTACAGCGACTCCATTCCCGCGCCTATTCACCGATGAATTTGACGCCTCACTGGCGGGTTGGGTCATCCTCCAGGCCGGGAGTGATGCCACTCCGAACGTTAAAAACGAAAACAGCAATCTCATCCTTCAAATGGATGCTCCTTACGCCTGGTTGTATGTCCTTTATGGAGCACAGGATTATGGCGATATACGCATCGATGCCCAATTTATGAATCAGGCCGGCAGCCCAGCCTCGATCGGTTTGGTATGCCGTTACAGCGAAGAAAACGGATGGCTCGAATATAATGTTGCAACGGATGGGACCTATAACCTGCTTTACGGTCAATGGCTGGCAAACGGGATCGCGGATTATCTTCCAATCCTTTCCGGGGCCTCTACTGCGATACAACCCAGCGGCGCCTCCCAGGAGGTTGGCTTGATCTGTTCAGGCAGCACTCTCTCCCTTCTTGTCAATCAAAACGTTATCCGCCGTGCAGATGTGAGCCATTATGGACTCACCGAGGGGAAGGTTGGAATTGCTGCTTCCGCCTATCAAAATGCTCCTGTGGTAGCTGCGTTTAATTGGGTAAAGGTCAGTGAGCCGTGACCCTCCCCCAAATACGCAAGCGTATGTTTGACGAATTATCCGGGTTTTTATTGCGTATTTGGGGGAGGCTGGGAGGGGGGCAGCAAATCCAATTCAATTTCTATACTTCGTTAATACTATTCTTGCATTAGGCGGGTAAGATGTGAAAGTTAGAAAATAATTGTGTAGTTGTGGTTCTTCGAAGCAGCTATGCAAAGAATTAAATGCAAGGAGTAGCTCTATGGCAAAAATTATCGGCATTGACCTCGGCACAACTAACTCCGTTGTGTCTGTCATGGAAGGCGGTACGCCTACCGTAATCTCAACCTCGGAGGGCGGCAGATTATGTCCGTCGGTGGTAGCCTTCAATAAAAACGGCGAACGCCTCGTCGGCCAGACCGCGAAGCGACAAGCTGTGGTTAACTCAGAAAATACTGTCTATTCCATCAAGCGGTTCATCGGGCGTCACTTTGACGAGACCGAAGTTGAACGCAAGATGGTTTCCTATGAAGTGGTTCCAGGTCCGGCGAATGATGTGCGCGTGAAAATTCCGGTGACCGGGCGTGAATATTCCCCTCAGGAAATCAGCGCAATGATCCTGGGCAAGTTGAAAGCAGATGCAGAAGCATATCTGGGTCAACCTGTCACACAGGCGGTGATCACCGTCCCTGCTTATTTCAATGACAGCCAGCGACAGGCAACCAAAGATGCGGGCAAGATCGCGGGGCTTGAAGTCCTGCGCATCATCAATGAGCCGACCGCCTCTGCGCTTGCTTATGGACTCGACAAGAAAAAGAATGAAACCATCCTGGTCTTCGACCTCGGCGGTGGCACGTTCGATGTGTCCATCCTGGAAGTGGGCGAAGGCGTGATCGAAGTCAAAGCCACGAACGGTGATACCCACCTGGGCGGCGACGACTGGGATCAGCAGATCGTCAATTGGGCCGCGGCTGAATTCAAACGGGAACAGGGTATTGACTTGCGGAGCGATCGTCAGGCGCTGCAACGTCTGCGTGAGGCTGCGGAGAAAGCCAAGATCGAACTCTCCAGCGTGATGGAGACCGAAATTAATCTTCCATATGTCACGGCCGATGCAACCGGTCCAAAACATTTGCAGCTGAAACTTACGCGTTCCAAATTCGAGCAGATGACAAGTGATTTGCTCGAGCGCTGCCGCAAGCCGTTTGAAGCCGCCCTCAAAGATGCAGGTATCGACGCCAGCAAGCTCAATGAAGTTGTGCTTGTCGGTGGTTCGACACGGATGCCGATGGCCCAGGAGCTTGTCCGCAAGTTGACCGGCGGCAAGGAACCGAACAAAGGCGTGAATCCAGATGAGGTAGTTTCCATCGGCGCTGCCATTCAAGGCGGTGTGCTCGGCGGCGATGTCAAGGACATTTTGTTGCTCGACGTTACCCCACTTTCCCTGGGTGTGGAAACAATGGGTAGCGTGATGACCAAGATGATCGAACGCAACACAACCATCCCTGTCCGCAAGACCGAAGTCTATTCCACTGCTGCAGATAGCCAGACGGCTGTTGACATCCATGTGCTGCAAGGGGAACGCCCCATGGCGGCCGACAACATGTCGCTTGGGCGATTCCGCCTGGATGGAATTCCACCGGCACCGCGGGGTGTGCCTCAAGTGGAAGTGACCTTTGATATTGATGCAAACGGCATTCTACATGTCACGGCCAAGGACAAGGCGACTGGTAAAGAGCAGAAGGTGACCATCACCGCTTCGACCAACCTGAACAAGGCCGATATTGATCGCATGGTGCAGGAATCCCGCCAGCATGAAGCCGAAGATAAGAAGCGCCGTGAATTGATCGACGCGCGGAATACTGCCGACAGCCTTGTCTATCAAACTGAAAAAGCTTTGCGTGATCTGGGTGAAAAAGTTCAGAGCTCAGATGCGCAGAATATCCAAAGCAAGATTGATGAACTCAAGTCTGCTGCCCAGGGCGATGACCTCAATCGCATCAAGCGGGCCAGTGAACAGGTCGAACAAGCTTTCCATGCTTTGAGCCAGCAGCTCTACTCGCAGGGACAGCCTCAACCTGAAACACCAGGTGGACCGTCCGCTCCACCGAACGGCGATGATGTCATTGAAGGTGAAGTGAAAGAGTAAACAAAAACTGCTGAGAGCCCCTAGGCTCTCAGCAGTTTTTTGCGTAAATTGAATCTCCATCTCTTCTATTTCTGAAGCTTGAGATCGTGTTTTTCATCCACTGCGGCAAGGATCTCACAACCTTTGGGATGGAATTCAATCAAGAGAGTGCAATATAGGATCATCCGGGTTGGTCGGGGCTGCCGGCAGCCTTGACCAACCTCTCTATTTGTTATTCTATTTGTAAAAGTCGTAGTTAGCTTTGATGCCCTCTCGAAGATCTACCAGTTCGCCTCGATTGAGGGCTCTCGTCGTTTCAAGGATCACTTTTTCCTTACGATGATTGGTACTTTCGTAGTGCCCATTCAAGCCCAGCTGGTTGATCACTTCATCACCCTTGGCTGCATAGGCAGAAGGTACCTCATCTTCGGGATAGATTGCATGGAAGGGACACTCCGGAACACAGGCGCCGCAATCGATGCAGGTGGACGGATCAATGTAATAGGTTGGCCATTGCTTTGCTGATTCGCCTGGGTTGATGCACTCCACTGGACATACATCAATACATCCATTGTCGCGCAGACACAAACTTGTGATTATGTGAGTCATAATCGATCTCCGTAAGCTGAAAAAAAATCTGAGGTGGGGAACGAAAGGCCCCGAATGCGTATATCCTGTTTTTGAAACTAGGCTGCCTTCGCCATATTAGATAACTGCTCCGGTTCAATGACAAGTTTGATAGCAGTTCTTACCTTGTTCTCAATTGTTACATCCGCGAATTCAGGCACGCAGCTTACCCGGATACCATCGAGCCGCAGATAGCCAGTCGCTAAAATAAGAGCTTTCATAGCCTGATTTACCGCTCCCGCACCGATTGCTTGTACCTCCGCTCGGTGATGTTCACGAACTACACCCGCAATGGCACCTGCAACAGCAGCTGTCCGTGAAGAGGCAGACACTTTGATCATGTTCATTGTATATTTCCTTAATAATCACAAAATTTTCAACACATATAAATTCAGGCGGAACAGGTTTTAGTTCCTATGGGATTCCGGAAACATTGGTTCTGCAGTTGGTTCATGAAAGATCCGAACATTGATTTTGTTATCACCCAGGGTTTGCTGAAGCTTTGTTACAGGAGCAGGGGATATTGAGCGCTGCATCTGGGCAACCGGCCTGGTTCGTGGAGGAGCCAGTTTTTCTGCGATGCGGTTCGTGATGCGGTATATGAGCAGGAACAGTAGACTGCCTCCCGAAACCCAGTAATACCATTGTGCCCAGTTGGCATTGCTGTCGGTTCCGCTAAATAGACCATGGAGCAATCCCATTAAATACATGGCAAAACTCAGATAATGGATCACTCGCCATGTTTTCTGCCCGATACTCGAGCGGACATAGAAACTCAGCGCGACAATCAGCCAAACGTAAAACCCGATTTGCCCAATGCCAACCCAGGTAGGGCGATATCCCACGGTTGCAAAAGGCATGAAGATTTGCGCAACGGTAAAGTTGATGTAATGATCGCCGAGCAGTACCAGGGCATGAAATAATGCAAATGCCAGCCCTAAAAGACTTACATATTCATGCACGGCAAATGCGGCGGGTGCACCCGGCCAGACACGAGCCATCTTGTTGGAGATCCCAATACCCAATGCCATGGAAATCCATAAAATACTCAGCGAAACGAACGCGGTGCCACGTGACAGATACCAGTAGGCTTTCGGACTTTGGCCTCCCAGTGAAGTCGCCAGATTGGGCAGCCACGACGGCAACAGAAGAATCGCGGCAAGCAAGCCGATGATCATCGCAAGGATAATCAAGAGAAAAAATTGAATATCGAGGGATGATTCATTGAGTTCTTTTTCTACAGCAGGCGTAGGCGGCATGTTTTATCTCCATTCATATTTGTGATAAATACTTTTCCATCTTTTGGCTGGATAGCATCTGACCGTCGTCAAGAATAAATAAGCCGGCAAAATCAGGGCGTGATTCAATCCATTCAAGCCCGACCCGACTGCCAAGGATGAAGGCGGCCTTTGCCGCCGCTTCGGCCTGGATGACATCCGGCGCAACGACTGTTACTCTCAGGAGATCCGTTTCAGCTGGCTGTCCTGTGAGTGGATCAATGATGTGATGCTGCAGAACGCCATTGCGCGTCCAGCGCCGGCGATCTTTGCCCGAAGTAGCGACTCCGCAGGCATTTAGAGACAGGATTTCAATTTCTTCATCTGGCTCGAATGGATCGGTGACGCCAACCAGCCAGGGATTTCCATCCGAGCGCGGGCCACTGATGGCGATATCCCCTCCGGCGTTCACCAGCGCAGGCCCTTCAGCCTGCAACCGCTGCATGGCCTGATGAGCTGCCCAGCCTTTGGCGACGCCGCCGAAATCGAGTCCCAGGCCGGATGGCAAAGTGATGCTTCGGGCGGAAGAGTTAACGATGATCGTTGCCAGTGGGCGAGAGTTCACGATGGCGGAAGCAGAGATGAACGAGGTTTGATGCGGCAATACATCAAATGGACGGTCATAGCCGGCTTCGACGATGGCATCCAGCAAGGTGGGTGTGACCAGTCCGTCTGTCATTTGTTCGGCTTTTTGTGCGGCGCCAAAGACCTCCCAGAGTGTTTCACTCACGGTTACGGGTCGTTCGTGGGTCTGGTTGAGGCGCGTCAGTTCGCTGTCGTAACGAAAGCGGCTGAGGATCTGCTCCCATTCTTCAAACCACTGCGGAACTTCTGCAAGCAGGGAGGGCGTAGGCTCACGGTCTACGACTGCGAGCATCTCACAACCCATGGCATGAAATTCGAGACGGTGTAACATCTTATCCATAGGATTGCTGCGCTTATGAACTCCTTGTTTGTGTCACGGCTCCACCACCGCCACCACCGGAACTATTGCTACTCTTGTTCTTTTTCTTCTTCTTTTGAGTTTGTGTCTGTTGGCTCTGTTGAACTACAGTGGTGGTTACTGGTGCATTGGGTGTGAACATAATCTTTACCTGCGGCATCGCTGCGGAGTCGGCAGCAACCGGAGGTTCCGTAGGAGCTTCAGTCGGAGGCTCGGTCGGCGGAATGACAGGTTCTTGCGTCTGGACCGTTTTGGTTTTTACGGGTGTGGCGAAGAGATTCCACATGCCGAGTGTGGTGACAATCGCAACAGTCGCAATCGCGGTCTGTACATCGTTCCAGTTACGTGCATTTGGTCTGGGAGGCATAATCTTTTTCCTTAATCGTCGTGCTCTTCATGAGATTCATGATTGCTCTGCGTGCTGCCTCCACCACCGCCATTGCCTTTGTTCTTCTTAGACTGGACGGGGGCTGCCACATTCACGACCACGGGTGCAACTTGCACGGAGAGAATTTGTCCATCGAGACCGACATAGACAATATCGTGGTTTGCAAAAGTGATCAGGTAGGCATTCACACCGTTGAAGTTTGAACTTTCCGCGCTCAGCAGATTACTATTGCTCACAACCTGCGCAGCCAATTGGGCAGCTTGCTCGGGTGTCACCGCCGTTTGAGTAGGAGCCTGGATCGGCGCATCTGTCGCTGTTGGTTCAGGCGCGGAAGTTGTAGTGGGTAATACAGCTGCTTCTGCCACATTCGTGGTAGTATCTCGGTAGGCAGAGATGACACCATATAGCATAACTAGTGCGAAGGTAGTTAAAACAGCAGAGATGAAAATTGTGCTTTTTCGCATGACGACTCCTTTTGAAAATAAACCTTAGGCTAAGCCTCACGTATTCTCAGAAAATGTCGCCTATTTTCCTGCAAAGTTACTGTTTCAATTATTAGAGTTTGCTGAGAAACCATTTATTCATTCGTTTACACCCTATTGGGCGGGCAGTATAATCTTCACATGCAAAACCGCTTTAATCGTATTTGGGCCATTCCTGTTTCCATCTTCGTGCTGATTGGTCTCTACTTTCTTCCCCCAGTTCACAGCCGCCTGGCATGGCGGCTTGACTCTTTGCGCACACAAATTAAATATATGATCAATCCGCCTGAGGAGGCGGTCTTTCAACCGTCGCAACAAACACAGATCAATTTGGCTGTGACCCAAATGATTCAGACTCTCCAGGCGAAGATGACTCCGCAGGGCGCCACCTCCGCAGCCGCGACCTCTACTCCTCAAACAGGTCCCAGCCCCACGCCAATGGCTACTCAGACGCCTCTGCCTGCTACCGTTATGTTATCTGGAGTCAAATACGAGCACCAGCACGGGCGGCTCAATTATTGCGGTCCTGCGAATTTCTCGATGGCGCTTACGTTCTGGGGTTGGAAGGGGAACCGCGATGTGGTTGGCAAAGCAGTCAAGCCGAGCGACAAAGATAAGAATGTCATGCCATATGAATTTCAGGATTTCATCACGGACAATGTACCCGGTATGACCTCAGTCATCCGTTATGGCGGCGATATCGACCTGCTCAAGAAGATGGTCTCAGCGGGTTTCCCGGTCGTCGTTGAAAAAGGGATTTATGAGGTGGATGTCAACGGCAAATACGGTTGGATGGGACATTACGCTTTTGTCACCGGTTATGATGAGACCAAGCAAGAGATTATTTATCAGGATACTTACCAGCCTGATCCGATCGCCAACCCAGGACCGAATCGCCATATCAAATATTCGACCTTTATTGAAGGTTGGCGCGCCTTCGACTATGTATTTGTGGTTGTGTATCCGGTTGATAAGGAAAATCAGGTCCTGACCCTGCTCGGTCCCTACGCAGATGAACAGTGGGCGAGCCAGCACGCCCTGGATGTCGCGCAGACGGAGACACAATCCCTCACCGATATTGATCGCTTTTTTGCCTGGTTCAACGTGGGTACAAGTCACGTGGCGCTCCTGCAATACGTAGATGCTGCCGTCGCATACGATTACGCCTTCAGCGTCTATGCCGGTTTGAATGTCAATGATTCGGTTCGTCCCTATCGTATGATGTGGTATCAGACGGGACCGTATAAAGCGTATTTCTATGCCAATCGCTTTTCCGATGTGATCAACCTGGCCAATACGACCCTGAATGATACGATCGCCGAGCCTGTGCTCGAAGAATCCCTGTATTGGCGCGGACAGGCGTATTACATGGCCGGCAAAACTGACCTGGCGGTCAAAGATTACCGGGCGGCATTGAACATCCATCCCAAGTGGCTGCCTGCCACCCAGGCGCTGCAGGATTTGGGAATGCAGCCATAATAGCCTCCATGCTCGAGCCGCCGTCCTCGGCGGCGTATTATTACCTACCAGGTCCAGCGCTGGCACAAGCACGGCGCAAGGAGCATAGATCATGAAACTCCTCCACTTCGCGGATGCCCACATCGATATGGCTAACTACGGCAGGCACGATCCTGAAACCGGACTGCCCTTGCGTGTGCTCGATTTTCTCCGGGCGCTGGATACGATTGTGGATGCGGCGATCTCGGAGAAAGTAGATATGGTCATCTTTGCGGGGGATGCCTATAAAGATCGTTCGCCTGCGCCGACCTTTCAGCGTGAGTGGGGAAAACGGATTATTCGCTTATCGCGTGCCAAAATCCCGACACTATTGCTGGTCGGAAATCATGATCTGTCACCCGCCAGCGGGCGCGCACATGCGATCCAGGAGTTCGACACACTGGAAGTGCCTTATGTGCGGGTCCTGCAAAAGCCGGAGTTCCTGAAGCCTGAGCATTTATGGGATGTGCCTGTTCAGATCATTGCCATGCCCTGGGTCTCGCGTTCGGGTTTGATGGCATCCATCGAAGAGAGCGGAACTGACCCGAAGGAAGTTTTCTCCAAGATCGAGACCCGGATCTCTGAGTTGGTGGAAGATTGGGTGAATGAAGCCGATAAAAGTCTGCCGCTCATTCTGACAGCGCATGCCTCAATAGAAGGAGCGTTGTTCGGCGCTGAGCGCATGGTGATGTTGGGCGCTGACCTGGTGCTGCCGACCTCGCTTGTCAAAGATAGGCGCCTGGATTACGTGGCAATGGGGCACATCCATAAGCCACAGGATTTGAACGAAGGCTATCATCCACCTGTGATCTACCCGGGTTCCATCGAACGGATTGACTTTGGTGAAGCCATGGATGACAAGTTCTTTGTCATTGCAGAGGTAACATGTGGTGCGACGACCGTTGACTGGAGAAAAATCGACGGGACGCGCCCGTTTATTGAACGGCGGGCAATTCTACAGTCCAGTGAGAACGTGACCGAGTTCCTGACATTCAATTTGCCAAAGCAGAAGGAAATGTCCGGTGCCATTGTCAGATTGACCGTCGAATATCCCAGGGAACTGGATGTGCTGATCGATGAAACTGCCTTACGAAAATATGCAGATCAGGCCTTCGAGTTTCATCTGGTCAAGAAACCCAAGGTGGAAGCACGGGTTCGCATCCCACAGGGGCAGGCGATCAGCAGTTTAAGCCCGCTGGATCTGCTTACCCAATACTTTGATTCTGCAAAAGTAAATGAGGCGGAGGAATTGCGCGAACTCGCCAAGCAAATCATTTACGAAGATGATCCCGAGATCTAACATGAGCGCCTTTGGCGCCCCTCAATGCAGGATTTGCGCCATCTGACATAACACCGACACCTGACACTCTTTACTCCCTCCCCTGTTCCTATCATAAATAACCAATATCACAGAGGTACCCATGTCGCCACAAAGCTCCCGTTACCGCTGGTTCGTTGTTATCGTGTTTTTCTTCTTCATGCTCCTGCACCAGACGGATCGTTTGATGATCGGTCCCATGCAGCAAACGATCGAAGATCAATTTCATATTACGGACCGGGAGTGGGGGTTGGTCAACTCAGGTGCTTTGCTGGTTGGAACGCTTTTATATCCCATCTGGGGTTATCTCTATGACCGGTATGCACGCGCCAGGCTGCTGGCGTTGGCATCTTTCATTTGGGGCGCGACGACCTGGATCAGCGCCATCGCACCGACCTATCGCACGTTTTTGGTCACACGCGCTTCTACAGGTATCGATGATTCTTCGTACCCGGGTTTGTATTCACTAGTGGCAGATTATTTTGGTCCACACTTGCGCGGCAAGATCTATGGTCTGCTCCAGTTAGCCCAGCCGCTTGGTTATCTGGTGGGCATGATCATGGCCTTGATGATTGCGCCTCTGATCGGTGGCTGGCGCCAGGCGTTTTACATCACCGGTTCCCTTGGATTGGTCGTTGCGGCCTTTATTTTCTGGGGAGTAAGGGAAATGCCGCGCGGCAGAGCTGAACCTGAATTCGAAGGGAAAGGCGAAGAGGAGATCGGCCAGTTCCATTTTTCATGGGCGGAAGCCAGGGAGATTTTCAAAAAACCCACCATGTGGTTTATTTTCCTGCAAGGCTTTGCAGGTGTCTTCCCCTGGAATGTGATCACCTATTTCTTCTTCGGTTATCTCATGACCGAACGCGGCTATGACAACAACAGTGTCCTCCTGACCATGGCGCCTGTGATTCTCATCCTCGCCGGAGGGTACTTCATTGGCGGCTATTTGGGTGACGCGCTTTTCAAGCGCACGAACAAAGGCCGTATTCTGGTTTCCAGCGTGGGTGTAATCCTCGGCGCCCTCTTTTTATTCTTTGCGATTCGAACGCCCATAGAAGATCGAACGGCGTTCTTTATCCTGATGTGCCTGACAGCCATTTTCATGCCGCTTTCTTCCCCGAATGTTACCGCTACCGTCTATGATATTACCGTCCCGGAAGTCCGTTCCACGGCGCAAGCGGTGGAATATTTCATTGAGAACATCGGCGCGGTCGCAGCACCTTTCCTGGCAGGTATCTTTTCCGTCGCGTACGGTAAAGGCAACGCCATTCTCTGGATTTCCATCACGGCCTGGGTGATCTGTTTCTTCCTCTATCTGGGTGCGTTATTCACGATCGACAAAGATACCCATATCCTGCGCACACAAATGGCAGAACGGGCAAGAACGATGTAATTTTCGAAATTATTCCGACATAAAGGTCTTCGCGCTGAGCGGAGCGAGTGTAGGTCGAGCGTAGTCGAAGCGGGCGGAATCAGGCAAATCTAGCTTTCACCTGCACTGCGCGCACACCTGTCCTGGCGGACGGTGCCAGGGGGCGCAAGTGTCGACGAACTCTCAAGCCTCCGCTCACTACAGTCCCCGAAGCGTAGCGGAGTGGGAACGCGAATGATATGTCTGGTTTAATTGTTAATCTTCAACAACTGCTGGCACAATAAGTCTAACGCAGAAGAGCCTATTTTGTGGAGACATTCGTGACAAAACGATTCCTGGCCTTTCTATTGTCTTGCCTTCTTCTGGAAAGTTGCAGTACTGGAAATAATCTCCCAGTCATCTCGACTGTTACACCGGAATATCAAATATCGTCCACGCCAACAAGCTCGCCAACATCTACCCAGACAGAAGTTGTCACGCCCACCGCTTCACCGGAGGCAATGAAGTATCAATGTCTGGATGTCACTGACCGCCCTCCCGCAAACTACATATTGAAAGGAACTCTTGTATTCGATAATGACGATAACACGGATGCCTATTTCCTCAATAAAGATACCAACAATGTTTACCGGTTTCGACGTGGAAAGCACGAGCGGCTCTGGGGATTTGAGGTGTCTCCCGATAGAAAGCACATCGCCTACATGCGCTCCACAGTGGACAGCCCAACTATGGTTGCGGCGGTTGCCACTGCCGATGGCTGGCCGGTCTGGTCGCAAGCTACAAATTCGTTCCTCTGGACCTGGTTCGACAATGAACGTTTGGTCAGATTTTTCTTTCCGGAAAATGGATCTGCCTCATTGTTCCTTCTGAATCCATTTACTCACGAACGTCAAGATCTGCAGACGGATTACCCGCATTCTGAGATGTTTGCAAATAAGCCGATTCCGCGATGGCGGTTTACGGGGGGCGGATTTCCCATCTACGATCCTTTGCTGACACGCGTTATCTACCCAGAATCCCGTTCTCAGATCCAAGGCAAAGGCTGGCCAATTGCGCTTTGGGATACCGAGGCTGGCAAGCTCATTACCCGAATCATCACCATGGATGATTGGGGAGAGACCCCGCTTTGGACCCCCGACGGCAAGCAGTTCATTCTCGCCACCAACCTAGACCCCAACCGACTTTATAAACCTGCGAATGAATTCTTTGCGGTGAGCCGTGACGGAGAAGCCCGGCAATTAACCCATTTCCTAGACTCCTATCAAGAAATAAACATCCTTGATGGTTACAATCTATCTCCGGATGGAAAACGATTAGCATTTTGGATGGGTGCGAAACCCAGTCGTTTCGATGATTTCCGCTTGGCCGTTTTGAATATTGAAACGGGCGAGGTGACGAATTATTGTGTCATGGGAGGACCATTTATCAATCACGAAACGACTCCACTTTCTGACCCGATGTGGTCGCCTGACAGTACGCAGCTCTTAGTTGTGAATCGAAACCCACAGGATACCAAGATCAGGCGAGTGGTTTTAATTGATCTTGGACACAGTTATGCTGCCCAAATCGGAGAGGATGTTGAACCAGTCGGATGGATGGTTTCGCCGTGAGAAAGGAATATCCGCGTTGTGGCCGCAGTTCAATAGCATCCCCTTTGGGGGCTGCAAGTACAACAAGAGGGCAGAGCGCTTCAACTCCGGGCGGAAGAGCACCGCTGCTTCGCACAACACGAGCGAGATGTTGTATTTTTTACAAATTATTCTGACAGAAAAGGGTCAGTGGTAGCGTGAGATTTATCTCGCTTTAGGCATAATTGCCGTCTCAATTTTCTGGCGACATGAATATCGCGCTACAGAAAACCTCATTTCAAATGTTAGATTTAATTCTAGCTACCTGACACTTTTAACTTTCAGCAATCCTCGGTGGTCGAGTGCCCCGTGTTCGTCGGGGTGTACCGAGACCACACATTTCATGTT
>DATGYJ010000272.1:0-6258 GCA_035298105.1 Anaerolineales bacterium
CTTGAAGCAGCACACGGACCTTCACCAGCCGACCGAACGAGCCAAGCCGCGCTGGGACATCTCTTGACCAATCGCGCCCTGCTTACCTTTCGGCTGGGACAGCACGCGGAAGCGCAGGCGATGCTTGAGCGTAGCCTGGAAATCTTATATCCACTGAATGATACGCGATTACTAGCCGAGCCGATAACCTACCTCGGCGTGGTCATGTCCTTGACAGGCGATTACGCGAGAGCACTGGAACTGGTTGCGGAAGCGCGGGAAAAGGCGTTGGCAGTTGGAGATCGGGTCTTCGCGGCGACCAGTCTTTCCCTACATGCCAATTTCTCGAGGTTGACCGGCCAACCCGGAGACCAGCACGCACGGCTTCAGGCCGCGGTGGCAGAGTGGCGCGCAGTGGGTGATCCACGCTTCATAGCTTATGGGTTGAATTTCCTCGGGCAGAGTGCATTGGCGCTCGGTCGGTTTGATGAAGCACGCAAGGCGCTGGAGGAAAGCGTTGAGCTGAATACATCTGTTGGAGCGCGCTGGAACCTTGGCCATGCCTTTCAGGGGCTTGGCGCGGTTGCCCAAGCGCAAGGCGAACATCGGCGGGCAGCCGACTTGTTCCTCAAAGCAGTAGTCACCTTTACTGAATTGGGCGGGCTTTTCTATATCGGGCAAAGCCTGGCCCAGATGGGCCGAAGTCTTTTCGCGCTGGGAAACGATGTTGAAGCCGAGCGTATCTGGCGGGAGTCACTACGCATCGCGGCTGAAATCCGTGGCGTGCCTGTGGTGCTGGAGGCGCTCGTTGGTATAGCAGGTTTGCGGGCGAAGAGAGGAGAAACGCAATCTGCCTTTGAGTTGCTTTTGATCGTCCTGAACCATCCCGCCTGCGATCAAGAGACCAAAAACCGGGTTGATCATCTTCGTACTGAATTGGAAGCGCAATTGACTCCAATGCAGATCGAGTCCATCCACGCTGACGCTAGAGAAAAGACTCTCGAAGCGGTTGTGGAAGATTTACTCAAGTAGCTGCGCTTGATTGAGCAAACCTATAATCAGCCAATGTTTTAGGTCTCCATAGGAATGTGACAATCGTCGCCACGCAAGTGACGATCAATGCTGTCATGCGCGGATCGTAAAACGAGCCGTTGACTGGAAACAATTGCCAGGTGAGATTCATCATGGCGTGATACACGGCCGCGATGAAGACTCTCTTCCCTGTGTTGTTGTACAGCCAGACAATGATGACTCGTTGCGCTACAGTAGCAAGACTCCACCAGGCAATCCACATTGGTGTCCTTCCTTCCTGAACGAGTGGGATAAAGTGCCAGATGGCCCAAATCAATCCTAAAAGAATACCGGCTTGAAAGGCGTTCGACCGATTCTGCATCGGGTCAATGGCCTATCCCATCCAGCCCAACTCCTCGCCCAGTGATGCGATAAAAAATGTAATGAACATGGCTAGCAGAGTCAGAATCGGGAATTGTGGGGCTGGGATTGGCGACCCATCAAGCGCAGCAATCCGTACTCCAAAGCCATTACGACAGGCATGAGCAGAATAAGGGGCATATACCAAACTTTCGCTTTGATGCGTTTCAAGTCGAAGGCTCTCTTCAGCAGTTCGGTCATGCCCGCGGTCTTATTCTCCCTGAAAACAAGAATCAAAGCCGCTATCATTGGGCAAAAGGTCACTACGATTGCGCTCACTGGCAGGCCCGGCGCGAGTTCCAGATCGAACAAAATGCCTGCCAAGGAGATGGGAACCGAAAGGGCGAAAACCAACAGAAAAAAGAGTGGAGGGGATTTGCTTATTGACGTACTTGTGTTCATGAGCCTGTAACTCCATATTGTATATTTAGGTTATTTCACTCGCTGTTAATTGGACAGCCTATCAAAGTTGTAACTACGCAGCTACTTCAACTATAAGCCAACTCGATCAAGTTGCCGCCGGGGTCTCGGAAGAATACCCAGCGCGACGCCTGATCCTCCTGTACATCCTTCAGTAATTCGACGTGGTGAGCTTTGAGCCGTTCGATAGCAGAGTCCAGATCATCTACAGCGAGCGCAACCACAGGGAAGGTTTCCGAATCTTCAGTAAGAACCGATTTCCCATTCAGGATGGCCAGATACGAGCCACCCACATCAAAGTGGGGTGGATCCATATGGAATGTTTGACAGGAACATAACCGCAGCCCGATCACCTCATTGTAAAAGCGTACGGTGGCCGGCACATCGTCAGTCCATAAGCTGGCAACGGAAATCTGTTTAGGTATAGCAGGTGACATGTCTTGTTCTCCTTTTTAGATCCACGCTCCCTTAGTCATTGGGAAAGTAGATCATGTTCTGTTTTAGCGGCAAATTATGGCTGGGCATTTGTGAAGTAAAGCCACAGCGCGGTTAACTCCATATCGTTCATCTTCCGGAAGGCGTCCGAAGACATAGTTGGACCGAGTTGTTTTCCATCAGGCAAAACGCTACTATTGAACGTGTGGATAAATTCCCCCTGCTTCCATTTTTTCACCACCTTGCCAATGTCGTTGTCATGGCATCCAGTGCAAATCGCAGAAAGATATTTGCCGTATTCTTTCGTGGTACCCGGTATTGTGTCCGCTGGATGCGGCGCGCTGTGATCAATCAATTCTGCGGCTGGTGTAAACATTCCAAGAGCAGGGAAAATAGGGATGATCGGGCCATAACGCATCGCGGGAGTATCCGAATCGACCGGCGGAACTTGTTTCAGGTAGGCGATTAAGTCGCCCAAATCCTGATCGCTCATGGTCGAGAAGTAGGCATACATATAGATTTCAACTTGGCTGTTCGGTTTGACTCCATGTCGAATCGCGCGAACCCAATCAATATCGGTGTAGGAAGCGGCAATACCACCATTACCGGAAGTCAGATTAGAGGCTGTGATGACTCCCAGGGTTGGGATACTTCCCTCGATCGGATCGTTCGTGATAAGTGTGCCGCTCAAGTTAGTGCCGTGACATTTGGTGCACGACCAGATGGTGGCGACGTGTTCGCCACGTGCGATCGCTTCGGTATCAGTGGGAACGTTAATCGTCTCAACCGCGATGTTCGGATACATCCGCGTAAGTTTTTTCATGCCGATAGCATACAGTACCAAGCCTGCAAGCGCAATTAGTACAAACAGTCCGCCGAGCACAATACCAGCCGATTTCATAAATTTTTTCATTGTCAAACTCCTTACTTATTATTCTCTTGATTGGATACAACGTGGAAGACAGGATATTCCGCCGCGATCTTTTCGAATTCCGCCAGTGGCGCATCCATATCCACTAGCACATGTGGACGCGCGCCCGGTGCTGCATGTAAGTATGCCTTCAATAAAGGAGCGCGCTGGGTGGCGGGAATCTCTTCGAGTTGAACGTCTTGACGACCACCGCTGTTTAGAACCGCTTTTCCGCCAGCGGCGCGCACATTATGTACCCATTGCGACTCACCAAGCATGGACGCAAGATAACGTTGCCCATCAACAGTCATCATAACTAATGGAAACGAAACCACTTGCCCGGACTTTCGCCCGATCACTTCCAATGCCACGAGACCGTTGTTCATCACTTTTTTCGCCGCGGCGTTTGCCCACATTCGATTGAAGAATTTTGCGATCCAGCTCGGTCTCTGCCCGCGATACAGCCATTGTTTGCCGCGGTAAAACAATCGTTTGGAAATCGCGTCTTTATTTTGGTTGATCATTGACTTTTGCATGATATTTCTCCTTGCATGTACAGAAATTTGTTTCTCTATTTCGTCACCACACTTTTCGTGCGATCCCGATACCTGTTGCCAGATCCCACAATGTGGTCAACAGCATGAGAAGCGAAAAGATCAGGGTGAGCGTGATCGAGCGCGGAGTGAAAGTCTGGATAACGCCCAAAGTGATCACGGATATACTCACAATTAATCCGGCCCAGCCGAGCCAGCGGGGATAAGCACCGCTGAGAATCATGGCGACATTCAGCAGGGTGAGAGCCAGCCAGTAGACGATCCAAGTCATCGGGACCATTCCCCGGCCGAGGGCGGAGAGCGAAGCGACCACCATCCACGCCGCATCTTTACTGACAATTGGCGCGGCCAACCAGTTTGCGATTGCGCTGGCAACCGCCATATCCAAAGACAGGCTGACCGTCCAGAGAACAGTCCCTGTCAAGGTGAAATAAAAACCCAGCCGCGCCCAAACGGTCCCACCCGTAATAATAGAACGGTTGACTCCCGTAATACCAATCAACGCCGCCCAGAATCCAAGCGCCATGAGCAGTGAAGATAAGTGGGTGATGAATTGATGTTCACCCAACGGTTTCAACATCTCCTGCAAGTCGCTGGTAGGTTTAGCGGCATGTGGCATTAAGAGTCCGCTAATTCCCAATAGAATCGCGCCGATGATGAATCCCGTACTGCTCAATTTTTGTTGGATGTCTCCTTCCACGATTTCTATTTGTTGTGTCATAGTAAATTCCTTTTTTAATTTGATGAGCTTCCTGCCGGGCGCTGGGAAGTGGATAATGTTTTTTCATTCGCGGCAACTTTGGGCCTGACGTCTACGCTGAACAAGGTATCCATGCGCAGGAACAAGCGCAGGTCGCCGCGCAATTTCATTCTTCCGCTGATCAGACCTGCTGGAAGATCGAATCGCCCGGTGAGCATCTGACAGAAAACGGCTGTTTCGCGCAGGTGGATCGTCAGATTAGGATGCTCGACTACACCTTCTCCTGAAGTTGGAGCATCAGGTGAAAGTTTTACGTACCACTCGCCTCCGCCGGGACCGTCAACGCGGAATACTAGCGTCGCCCGCAGTGAACCGCCAATGTCCCGGCGGTAGAGCAGGCTGAAGACACGCATCACGCGCTCGATCGTACGCTGGCGAAACCCGGGCGAGAGCTGCTCCCACAAAGGCGGAAGCCCGGCTGGCTCAGCGACCTGAGCCGCGTGGATCACACCCGCATGGAAACTAAGAATACTAAGGCCCTCGACGATACTCACTGGCCGATTGTAGATCGACATGAAAGAGGTTAATTCCGCCTGATCAGGCCGAAGGTCATGAGCGATGCGAGCGGCTTCATTATGTATGTCTAAAAACCTGGCGCATAACTCCTTCATTGGAATATCCAGAAGATTGTCAATTCCTTTGCGGTTATAGGCATTGAGTTTATAGCGGTCTTCCAGCCCGATGAAGATGTAAGGCTCGCCGCGCAGGGTATGTTTGACACTTTCCAGGCCGGCTCCGTTCAATGCAACGAGATGGGCAATCGTCTCGTGCAGAGTCCATTCTTTGGGGCTACCCTTGACCGGTTTGTCCCAATTGGATTCGTCCAGGGTGGCAAAAAAACGGGAGTAAATGCGATGAACTTCGGTCAGGTCACCAGACAGCGTTTGGGGGTTGAATGTTGTGTTCATTGTTGTTTCTCTTCGTTAACAAATATGTTTTTCCAATTAAGCGGGTGGCGGCTATTTATCAACCGTCACGCGCATTTTATTTTCTGCAATATAGTTACCTGATCGCGCAAACCGATATTGTGCCAGCGTCCTGGAACCCCAAAGGAATGTCACGATCACAACATAGGAAATGGCGATGAAAGCAGCGATGCGCGGGTCGTAATAGGGCGTGGCTTTTTGCAAATTGCCGGTGGCTGGGAATAGGATCCAGAACAAGCCAAAAGTCGAATGCATCAATGCCATGGAAAACAAGCTCTTGCCCGAGTTGTTATAGACCCAGGTGAACAAGACCCGGCCCGCGATGATATAGAGGGCGTGCCAGAAAATCCAATCGAGCGAGTAATATCCGCTAATGATGAAACTTGGGACATGATAGCCAGCCTGTACTAACCCAATGAATATGCCAGACGCAAGCGCGCTGTAGCGTTGTTGCACACGGTCAATGGCATATCCTGTCAAGCCCAGTTCTTCCCAATATGTCAAAAAGAAAACGGTGCTGTACCCAAGAAATATGGGCAACGAAAAGTGGAGCGATGGCATGAAGATTCCAGACAAACGCTGGATCAAGTAGTCCAGAAAACCAATATTGGGATAGATGAGCAGGATGGGGAGATACCAGATTTTGGATTTAATGTTGCGAAAGTCGTAGGTTCGTTTCAAGAGTGCAGCAATGCCGTTTCTTCCGCTTTCCCTGTAAATAAGAATTAAAGCAGCCACTGCCGGCATGGCAAGCGGGAGTTGAAATAATTTAAATCCCGGGAAAAGTTGCACGTCATAAATTGCGCCGATTACCAAAGGTGGGATGGAGAGTCCGAACAGCAG
>DATGYJ010000273.1:0-7647 GCA_035298105.1 Anaerolineales bacterium
GGTGCAGATGACTGGCCGGCATTAAATTGAAGCGCTGTGCAAGAGGTGAGTTCCCTTTGCCGACGAGAAAAGCGCCGATGTTGATTTCAGCATCATTCGCGAATTCACTTAACTTTTGCGCAACCTCCTGAATACCATCATATTGCAGGCGATTGATGCCGATGCGCCAGTTGTTTCTGCTTCTAATACGCGGGTTATAGCCAAAAGCTTTAAGTTGCTCTGCAAGATGAGGGTCGCTGCTCCACAAATCAACCCTGTGCGCATGCCAGGGAGATGCTTCCGTGCAACGGCCATCTCCGAAGTACCTTAGGTTGACAATGTTCCGGAAGGTGCCTTGTGGCATGTAGTGTGGATACTGTAAATCCATTCCGAGGTCGGTCATTAATTGACTTGCGTTTGTATCGGTATCAATTTCGTTGAACAACTTGTCAATATATTCTTGTGACATTCTCATTCTTCGCCCACGCACATGGAATACTATTGTTGGAATTCCATAGGTTGTTGAATAGAATGTTTCCCAATAATGCGCCTCGTTCCTATCTTTGCAAACTTTCAATATCCACACCTTGTCGGCATTTTCCTGGTTGCGTCGCACTTGAAGTCCAATTTTTGGTTCTGGGCTTACTCCATTACTGCGGGCGTGCGAGGCAATGCCAATGCGATAACCTTTATCCTTACGATACATCAAATAAACATAATGTAAGCCGGGTTTGAGTCCCAGTCTTGCGAAAACAATATGATTTGGCGTGAACTTGATCGTAAACCCTGTGCAGGTTGTTACTTTAACAAGCTCACCTTTGAACGCACGCCTGCCAAGATGAGATACGCGCGCCGCCATGGTTGAGCCGCGTCCACTTGCAGCAATGACTTCATCGCCCCTCTTTATCGTCTCAATATTCTTCTGTCCATTTGGCGTTTGGATTAATGTGCCTGGCGGAACGCATTGATCGGGATCGCCCACCACAAAAATATTCTTGTGAAAGGAAGCGAGCTGGCTCACCAGTGCATACTGTGCGAGATTAGTATCCTGAAATTCATCTACAAGCACGTGCCTGAATCTCTGTGCATACTTGTCACGCACAGTTGGGTTATCTTCCAACAGGCGTGCGGTGTAGACCAACAGATCGTCAAAGTCCACCGCGTTGCTGGCGATCAGTCGCTTTTGATATTCCAGATACACGCGCTTGACGATCTCGTCGCGATAAGTTGTGGTTGGATATTCATTTGGCCCGATCAGTTCATTCTTGGCGCGCGAGATTGCAGCATGTACGCTGGGAGGGCGGTATAACTTTTCATTGATATTCAATTCGCGGATCACCGCTTTCACGATCCGTTCCTGGTCATCGGTGTCGAAAATAACAAAGTTGGACCCAATAGGCAGGTACTCCGACTCCCGTCTCAAGATACGGGCGCAGACCGAATGGAAAGTGCCCAGCATAATTCCTTCGGTAGCCTGATCGGGGAGCAGACGCTTAACCCGCTCTCCCATCTCCTTCGCGGCTTTGTTGGTGAACGTGACAGCCAGGATTTGCCAGGGTCGGACACCTTCAACCGCAATAAGATAGGCGATTCGTTGAGTTAAGACCCGCGTCTTGCCGGACCCCGGACCTGCTACGACCAAAATGGGCCCATTCCCCGCTGTGACCGCGTTGAGTTGTTGTTTGTTGAGTTTGTCGAGAATTTCCATTAGAGAAAATAAGGGCGGGTCCTAGACCCGCCCGAGGGATTGGATTATTTGAGTTGCGACGTACAATTCGGGCACCGGACGGCTTTAAGCGGAATGGTTGTGAAGCAGTAAGGACATTCCTTCGTGGTCGGTGTGGTAGGTGCTTGTCTCTTAAAGCGATTCATGGCGCGCACCATTAGGAAGATCACAAAGGCAATGATAACAAAATCAACAACGTTCTGAATAAACGAACCATACGTTACTTTTGCACTGCCGACCGTAAACGCCAGGCTCTTGAAGTCAAACCCACCGATGAGAAGTCCAATCAGCGGCATGATAATATCATCGACCAACGAAGTAACAATCTTCCCAAAAGCGCCACCGATGATTACTGCGACCGCCAGATCTATTACATTGCCTCGTATGGCAAATTCTCTGAATTCTTTTAACATTTTGGCCTCCTCTGTATTTTTGAACAAAGTTATTCTACCGTCTCGAAGAGGCACTGTCAACAAAGGGATACACAAAAAAATTTTGAACACCGAATGATGTAATTCTTCCAGACATCCTACTGAGGTGTTGTATAAAACAGTTCTCTAGAACTGTTTTTTGGGATTCGAATGCCCTACGATTGTCCTACAATTGGATTACTGTTGACGCACTTAGGGAATTAGGTATAATTCTGTCTGCTTGGCACTTTAGAACTTCCAGTTCTAATACTTCATTGTAGTAAAGGAATATATGGATGCCCGACTTCATTCTTGATGTGCAAGGGCTTGAAACGACGTTTAGAACCCCGGCTGGTGTGGTTCACGCGGTCAACGGTGTCTCCTTTAAACTAAAAGAAGGCGAAACACTAGGTGTAGTAGGAGAAAGTGGTTGTGGCAAAACTGTGACTATGTTGTCACTTCTCCAGTTAATTCCTTCGCCGCCCGGTAAAATCGAAAACGGGAAAGCTACGTTCTTTGGGCGGGACTTGCTTAAAATGCAGAGTGAAGAGATTCGACATGTACGGGGGTCTCAGATCAGTATGATTTTCCAGGATCCAATGACTTCGCTAAATCCGGTTTTAACAGTGGGTCTACAACTTGAGGAACCATTGCTATTACATTTGGGGATGACGCGCGAACAGGCGCGGGAACGTGCTGCTGAACTTCTGGGTATGGTTGGCATTCCGAATGCGAAAGACCGCCTGAACGATTATCCACACCAGTTCTCTGGAGGTATGCGTCAGCGTGTGATGATTGCCATGGCGCTCTCCTGTAGCCCTCAAATTGTGATTGCTGATGAACCTACCACTGCTTTGGATGTCACCATCCAGGCTCAGATCATGGATCTGGTCCGCCGCCTGCGAGACGAGCTGGGAATGGCGATCATCTGGATCACGCACGATTTGGGCGTGATTGCCGGACTTGCTCAAAGAGTGATTGTTATGTACGGCGGTTTTATCATCGAGGAAGCACCTGTCAAGGAGTTGTTTGCTAACCCTCTGCATCCGTACACGCTTGGCTTGATTGGCAGCCTTCCCCGTGTGGATGAGCAAGGTCATCACCGGCTGGTCTCGATTGATGGGCTGCCTCCAGTGTTATATGAAAAACCAAACTATTGTCCGTTTGCGCCGCGTTGCAAGTATGCCATCGAACATTGTTGGAAAGAAAATCCACCTCTCCTAGAGATTGGCTCTGAACATTGGGTGGCCTGCTGGGTAGACGTCAAAACAGGGAAGGCACGCTGATATGGCTGAAGCAGAAGTGTTGTTGCGGGTTGATAATCTTGTAAAGCATTTTCCGATTAAGCAGGGAATTATTATACAGAAGCAAGTAGGTGCGGTTCGGGCAGTAGATGGGGTCTCTTTCGAGGTACATAGGGGTGAGACACTTGGACTTGTTGGAGAATCGGGTTGTGGAAAGTCCACGACTGGCCGAACCGTTCTCCAATTATTTCGCCCTACATCCGGGTCCGTGAATTTTGATGGTGTTGATCTTGTCGCCTTAAAAGGTGAGGATCTGCGCCTCATGCGCCGAAAGATGCAGATGATCTTTCAAGATCCGTATGCCAGTTTGAACCCTCGTATGACGGTTGGAGAGATTATCGGTGAGCCACTCGTGGTTCACAAAGTTGCTGCTCAGAAGGAAATTGAACAACGTGTTGCGGATTTGCTGGAATTGGTGGGTCTCAACCCGGCGTTTTCCACTCGCTATCCCCACGAATTTTCAGGTGGGCAGCGCCAACGGATTGGTGTGGCGCGCGCCCTGGCTCTGCAGCCTTCATTTATTGTCTGTGATGAGCCTATTTCTGCTCTGGATGTTTCCATTCAGGCCCAGGTGGTGAATCTTCTCGAAGATCTGCAAAAGCAGTTTAATTTAACCTATCTTTTCATTGCACATGATCTCTCTATGGTTCGCCATATCAGCAGCCGAATTGCTGTAATGTATCTTGGAATTATCGCAGAAACGGCTGACCGTGAGGAGCTCTATCTAAAGCCATTGCATCCCTATACTCGGGCGTTGCTATCTGCTGTGCCAATCCCTGACCCGATTGCCGATGCGAAGCGGGAGCGCGTCATTCTTAAAGGAGATGTGCCGTCTCCAGTCAATCCGCCGTCCGGTTGCCGTTTCCGCACACGCTGCCCAATCGCGGAAGCCGTTTGTGCAGAGTCACGCCCAGAATTCCGAGAACTTAGGCCCGGTCATTTTGTGGCTTGTTTTTTTGCAGAAAGATATTTATAGAAAGTGAGTTTGAAAGGAGGTGGTTGTCCCCAGTAACGTATTGAACGTTCCATCAGATTGAGTAAGTTTTCTATAAGCCTTTCAAATTTTGTGAGGAGAAGAAACATGCGTAAAAATTTCACTATACTGAGCCTGTTGGCTGTCTTCAGTATGATCTTAGCGGCTTGTGGTGCCGCTCCTTCTACAGCTACTCAGGCTCCTCCCTCTGGTGCAACTCAAGCCCCCCAGGCAACTGAGGCACCTACACAAGCAGCTACGGAAGCACCGGCCCCCGAAGGAGCCAAGGTTTTGAACCTGAATACGGGCGGTGTTGGCGATGTTCCCACCATTGATCCGGCTCTTACGACTGATACGACCTCCGTACAGGTCGTCGAAGAGACTACTGTAGGCTTGTCACGCCCGAATGAAGAGACTAGTATATCCGAGCCAGGCATGGCAAGTTCCTGGGATGTTGTCAATAACGATGATGGCACCCAGACCGTCACCTTCCATCTGATGAACAATATTCCGTGGGTGAAGTATGACGGAGAAAAAGTGGTTCAGGTGATGGACTGCCAGGACACCCCGGCCCCCCGTATGGTTACCGCCGACGATTTCGCCTATGGTATCCTGCGCACTCTTGCCCCGGCAACTGCTTCTGACTATGCCTATGTGTTGGCCTTCGCTATCAAAGGCGCGGCTGACTACAACAGTGGCACCTCCACAGATCCAACTACTGTTGGTGTAAAAGCGGTTGATCCCACCACTCTTGAGATTACCTTCAACGATCAAGCTGTCTACAACATCAATATTGCCGGCATGTGGGTTGCTCATGCCCAGCCGAAGTGGTTAATTGAAGGCGATGACTGCACCGAAGCCCGCGGCGAGCGCTGGACGGAGACTGGCTTCTTTGAGGGTTATGGTCCCTTCACCCTTAAGGAATGGGTACATGACTCTACTTTGACCATGATCAAGAACCCCTTCTGGCCTGGTACCGATAATGTTCCCCAGCCCAAGATCGATGAAGTTAACTTCGTCATGCTCGATGAAAGCGCTGCCTTCGCTGAGTATGAGGCCGGTAATCTGGATGTAGCTACAGTTCCGCTGTCTGACATTGACCGCGTCAAGGCTGACCCGACTCTTTCTCAGGAACTGAAAATTGCTCCTGACCTCTGCACCTACGTGTATGAATTCAATACCCAGGCCGAACCAGTCAATGATGTACGCGTCCGCCTTGCTCTTTCTGAGGCAGTTGACCGCCAGAGTCTCATTGACAACGTTACCAAAGGTGGACAGGAGCCTGCCCAGTGGTTTGCCCGACCAGGCATCGCCGGTGCACCGACCATCGCTGATCATCCCGATTTGGGTGTCAAATTCGATCCTACTGACGCAAAGGCACAACTCCAATCCTATCTGGACGAGAAGGGCCTGACCGTCGATAAGCTCAATATCACCCTGATGTTCAATACCTCTTCCGGCCACCAGAAGATCGCCGAAGCTATCCAGCAGATGTGGAAGGATAACCTCGGTCTCAACGTTCAACTGGCCAACCAGGAATGGAAAGTCTTCTTGAAGACCATCAAGGGTGCGGATACTCCGCAAGTCTACCGCCTCGGCTGGTGTGCGGACTACCCGGATGCCAACAACTTTGACCGTGAAGTATATGCCCCAGGTGGCTCTGACAACCCGAATAAGGATGGCAGCATTGGTGGTATCTCCTGGAGCGATGATGCATACAACAAGTTGCTCGTCGACGCAGCTAAAGAAACCGACCCGAAAAAGCGCGTTGATTTGTATGCTCAGGCAGAGGACATCCTGGTGAAGAAGGATGCGGTGATCATTCCGATCTACTGGTATACCCGTGTCACTTGTACGAAGCCCTATGTTACTCGCACGTTCTCTTCCGCCCCTGGCAATGAACACTTTGAAAAGTGGGATGTTGCAGCACACTAAATAGTAGATAGTTAGATAAAGATAGGGGAGGTGATCACCTCCCCTATCTTACTTCTCTAAGATTGGATGGTTGGAATGGGACGCTATATTATACGTCGTTCGATTTATTTAGTCGCTGTATTGCTTGTGGTTTCCTTGATTACATTTGGGCTGATGCATGCTGTCCCAGGTGGGCCCTTCGATCGCGAGAAAAAACTGCCTCCGGAGATCATGGCTAATCTCCAGGCCAGGTATCATCTGAATGACCCGTTGTGGAGGCAATATGTGCAGTACCTTTATGATGTATTCATTCCGCATTTCACCACCACCCCGCCGTCAAATGATCTAAATGATGACTTTCTTTTAAATGCTAAAGTAGGCTCAGTGTGGATACGCTGGATGAATTTTGGCCCATCTTTTACCTCGCGTAGTCGCACGGTCAATGATATTTTCCGCCAGCAGTTGCCGATTTCCGGACAACTAGGCACCATGGCGATGTTGATTGCTTTGGTGATCGGCATGCCTCTGGGGATTCTGGCTGCATTAAAACAAAACACCTTATATGATTATGCCGGTATGAGTGTCGCGATTATCGGTGTCTCGGTGCCCGTAATCGTTCTGGGTCCTTTGCTGATCTATATCTTTGGCGTCAGCTTAAAATGGTTACCGCCTACCGGCTGGGGATCCAAACCCCCTTACCTCCTGGGGTTTTTGCCAAGCCACCTTGGCTGGAATTTCTTTAAGTTTGCGATCATGCCTTCTGTTGCACTTGGATTGGGCAGCTCAGCAGTCATTGCACGTTTAACCCGTGCGAGCTTGCTTCAAACGGTGCGTGAAGATTACATTCGCACCGCCCGGGCAAAAGGTTTGCATGAGCGGATGGTTATTATCCGCCATGCTCTCAAAAATTCACTCATTCCCGTAATAACTATTATTGGACCTTTATTTGCAGCGCTGGTGACTGGAACATTCGTTACGGAATTAACCTTTGGTATCCCCGGCATGGGAAAATATTTCGTGACAAGTATTACCAATCGTGATTATCCCGTGATTATGGGAACAATCCTGTTATACGCGGTTTTCCTGGTCTTTGCCAATCTACTGGTAGATCTTGCTTATGCATTTTTAGACCCGCGTATTCGTTACGATTAAGTCCATAATCCGTTAATAATTATGTAGGAGATTAGATATGGCTCAACAAGTTAATGTTGGCTCTCAAAAGATAGGGACAGGCGGTATGCCCCTGACCAGGAAAAGTGAAAGTCTCTGGCAAGATGCCTTGCGCCGTCTCATGCGAAACCGCGCGGCAGTATTAGGCGGTTCCATCATCATTGTCTTGAT
>DATGYJ010000274.1:0-9891 GCA_035298105.1 Anaerolineales bacterium
GATTTGGTCAGGGCCTGGGCGAGCATGGCGGGCGTATGGAAGAAGAGCTCCCAGTTGTAGATGGAATAGGGGCGTTTTAGCTCATGGTAGATGTTCGGCGTTTGCGGATCTGCGTCGTCATCATAGCCGCCAAACACATCGTTTTTGTCGGGAGGCAGGTTGTCATCATAGTATCTGAAAAAGGAAGCCAGCTTTTCTGTGTTGATCGCGCCCAGCAGGCGATGCGAGTCGGAATGATGGAAATTGATGGGAGTGGTGCCGGAGTAGGTATAGGTGGTTGGCAAGCTGTCGTCAAAACGATATTTATCGACTTCGGTGCTGATCTGTAGAGAATAGACCGCGGAGGAAGCATGCTGGAAGTAATTTACTTCCTTCTGGTTGTTTCCTGAGTACGTTTGGGTAAGCTGGCTGGTAAGGTGTGAGCCATTAAACTCGAAGGTACCCTTGATGGTCTCATCATAAAATACCCTGATCCCCAACAAGTGATCGGCATCCGAGAGGATGGGTACAAATTCATAGTTGGAAATGTCGCCTGGAGGGTTGGGCGGCGCCGCGGCAATGGCTTTTTCGTAATTTTCGACCGCCGTTACCGCGTCCTGAGCCTTGCCAAAAGCGTCCGCGGTGGCCTTTTTTGCATCTCCAGCTTTCGAATTGGCATCCTCCACGGCATTTTTAGCTGCCACAGCTTTATCATGAAGATCATTGACAGTATTGATTACTGCGATCGGTCCTCTGAGAGGGTTAACCAGATCCAAAGGAACACTTACGGTAGCATCTGCAGAGGCCTTCCTGGAATCTTCCGCTTTGCCTAAGGCAGTATCGGCGGCACCTTTTGCAGTGTCAGCCTGATGATCGGCTGTTTCTGCGAGGTCTTTGGCGTCATGTACTGCCTCGGACACGCTGGAAAATGTCGTTCCGGGAACGGCACTTACCGGGGCAGGAATATCCCAGACTGCGTCTTTGCTGACCTGCTTCTGAGTCCATTTCCCGTTCCTGTATTCGCTCCAGGCCAATTTAATTTCCCAGTATTCGGTAGGTTTGGAACTGTTGGGTGTATCCTTGGCCATATCGCTAAACGCCTTGCCGCCCGCGTTCGCATTCGGTTTGGTCTTCTTCATAAATTGTGGGAAGAAAACCAGCAGCCTGCCATTCCAAACGACCGGGGTTAAATAGCAGCCGTTCCCGGTTACCTTTCCGCTGCTATCTTCCACATCGTAACTGGGGATGTCCACCTGCATTTTTTCCCAGGGATACCAATTCCATTCGGCCAGATCCAAATAGCGATAATAGAAGAAGTAAGGTGCATTGCGAGTCCGGGCAAAGACATGGAGCCTTTTGCCCTCTTCGATATGGAGGCCGATGACTTCCATATTGGCCACTTCATCTACTTTGTAGAGATAGGTCTTGAGAGCCTCCTCGACGTTTTGTTTGCTGATATCCTTTTGCAGCAGCTCGCCTTCTAACTCCTTGAAGAACGGGCTCTTATCATCGCGTAAATTGCTCTCGATCCAATTCTCCGGGTATAGAAATACTTTTCGGTTGGCTTCCCAGACTCGATACCTCTGCATCCAGTCCCAGCGCTCATGGTCCAGCGCGTCGTTGGCCACACCATGCTTTTCCTCCAGGCCGAGCAAGCAGCGCTGCACGAATAACTGCACGGAAGAGATGGCCTGCTTGAGCCGTGAGGTCTGCATGCAGGGGTCCATCTGCACATCGATCAGGAAGAACTCGAACAGGCTGTCTGCATCGACGACCTCCCAATCGATCAGCTCCTTCTGCGAAAGCAGATAGCTGATGAGGGCCTGCTTTTGATTCTCACGCAGCTGGTCACTGAGCGGCTTGACCGCCTGTTCCCACTGCTCTTCATCGAATCTTGCGCGCAGAGCATTGCGAATATCCTCGGCGATCTTGTGTGTATCCCAGAACTTCGAGCCCGGCTTCGCCCATTCAAACAGGCGGTCGATATCGATCCCGATCTTATCCGCGACGGCCAGGGCTTTTTGGATCTTCACCAGGTTGATCTCGTTGACGAACGCTGCCGGGTTGTTCAAGTCGAAGTGTTCGGCTGCCAGGAATTTGTCGACAGTTTCCTTCTTCCAAAGTGTGACGGCCGCGATCTTTTCGCTCAGCTGCGCGGCATCTGCGGGCTTGTTCGCCCACTTGAACAGATCCAGCAGGGTCGCTTCCAGCTTGGGCAGGCTGTTGCGCAGGCCGATATAGGCCTGCAGCCTTTTCCAGGCTGGGAAGGTCGCCGAATTGAAGTCGAATGTACCGAAATCCACAGCATGGGTCTGCCAGTAGCTCACCTCCTCGGCGCTCAGGTTGAAACCGTTGACGAGCAGAGCCGCTTTACCCACTTTCTTGAGCACCTCTTCCGTGCCCTGTGAGGTGTAATCCGGCAACAAAGCTGAGGTTGGGATGGCGGCTTTGGGCGAGGCGGCGGTCTTCCATTGAAGCTGCTCGACGGGCCGGTCGCCGACTTCCAGCCAGTACAGGCTGCCGCGTTTGAGCTTAGGGGTGGGGTCTGTAGACCAGACATCCGATGGGTCTTCCTGCTGATATTTGAACGGGAGCGATTCCCCGTTGAGCAGAAGCGCTGCGGGCTGATCATCGCCGATCGCCACAAAGGTATAGGCGACTTCTGCAGAAGGGATCAGGTAGCCTTTCCAGCCGCCCGCCGCTCCGGCAGGTTTGGTCTTGACCGCTTCCAATGCATCGATAGCCGGCTGAGAGGCAGCGCCTGCCACCAGGATTTCCGACAGGAGTACATCCGTTACATCCTTCGCCAGTCCGGCCGTACCGGAGGCTGTATCCACAATGAACCTGTGGGTGAGCTGGCGTCGCAAAAAGGGCATGAAGTACTTCAGGAAATAGAAACGCTTGGTAGGGGCCGTGTTGGGATCGGGCAGGTTGGGATCCTGCTGCTCGTCGGGCAAGTTGACATCACCGGCCAGCAGATTCTTGGTCTGATCGTCTGCATCCGGGAAGATCCCGAATAGCACATCTTTGTAGAGATTTTGCTTTTGCTTATCGATCCGGTCGACCGCCTTTGACCATTCGGGGTGAAGGGAAAGCGCTTTGGCTTGCGTGATTTCGGCTTCCGTCAGGATGCCGGTCACTTGCAGCGCTGCGTGAGGCGGCGTTGCATCCGCCGTGACATACTTGAGCCTCTTCGCCAGCGCCTCGGTCAGAGTGATCGTCTGGTTGGCGGGGGCGTTGGTTGTGTAAAGGGTTGTGCCTTCCAATAATCCGACGATCTGGTCAATCACTGCCTGATCGAATAGCAAGGCGGTCTTTGCCCGGACCAATTCCGTTGTGGCTTGCTCTTTCCTGTCCTCCGGCACATCAGGATGGTCACGATCGATTGCGTTCAACCCGTCGAAGAGCGTCTTTCCCAGGCTCAGGACCGTCCTCTTCGCGGGAGCGAGAGGGCGAAGGGCGTCATCGTGATCGAGGACCAGGTAATCCAGCTGGCGGAATGTGAAGCCGGCGTCCTCCATCTTGCCCCAGGCCTCGAACAGTTCCAGGGTGTCGGTCGCACTCTTAAATGGATCCCCAAACAGAGCAGTCACTTGCGGCAAATCCGCCACTTTGACATGCAGCGCCTTCGCCAACAGACTATTCCGGTAGAGTGCGGATATATTGGGAAGAGTCAGCTCGTCTGCAAGACCGGCAAATTTTGTGAGCGCAGTGACATCATCGGCTTTTAATTTGAGGGCGGTCATCAAGACGGGAGTATGCTCACTCAGCTTAGCAGAGTCGGTCAAGTAGTAACCATTGGCATCCGCCTGAAACACCTTATCGATGCTGAGCAGGTTATGCGTGAGGAACAGACTTGAATACAAGGATCTTTTGCCGGCAACGCTGATGTCTGCCCAAAAGGTCAGCAGCCTGGTCAGCGGCAAACCGGTCAGGTCGAGCAGCTTGCGCACCGCCACCAATTGGTGCAGGAAGCCCGGGGTGATCTCACAGCTGCCCGTCGATTGTGTGCCGGTATCGGCACAGCCCTCGCTATCCTCAGCTTCCGGGTCTGCGCAATCATCTGCAAAGGCATCGAAGTCCACGGCATGGGAGCTGGCAACAGACGGCACAGGCAGGCCTGCGCTGGCTGAGACGGCTGCCAACCCGGCCAGGGCTTTGTCGGTCTCGTCGATCGACCAGCCGGTCTTGCGCCACAGGCGGATAAAGCGCTGCATGGAATCATATTCATGTACCTCGAGCGGGGTGCCGTCCAGGTGAATCAGGCGGACCTTATCCAGATCGCAGGTGTCCTGCGCAGGCAGCCAGGTAAAAGGACGGCCCTCGGAGTAAAACAATTCATCGTTATCGATCATACCGATTGTTTGTCCGGAATCATCCTTGATCCAGAGGGTCCTGTTAAATTGCTCGACGAATGATTTACCATCGGTCGTGACCGTCTTCCCTTCAGGCGTAACGCTGCCGATCAGGCGTCCTTCGGGATTTGTAATGGAGCCATCCGCATTCAACCGGCCAGCGGTAGCGAAGTCCGGGCTGGCATAATACACCAGTGTGCCTTCAATGGGCAGCCGGGGGCCTTCGCCTGCCTCCAGCACGATCAATTTACCGACCTTTTCAAAATCGCAGTAGACCCAGTGCCGGAGATCTTTGCTTTCCAGCTGGCGGTCCGGGGTCGGCTGCCGGCAGGCGTCGGGATGCAGCATCTCTTCTAATTGAGGGAGATATTTTTGGGCCTGTTCAAGAAATTCGATCAGCTTCGCAAAACGAGTCTTCTTGTCGGTACTACCCGTATCGACCAGAGTTTGAAGAAAGCGATAGCTGAACTGGATGCTTTCCAGGATCGTAAGAGCCTTGCCTTGAGGGAAATTCGGGTTGATGCATTGTGTTCTCAAGAGGTCCACCAGGTCTATGTACTGGATGCCTGTCCGCGGCAGGAACTGCTTCTTGACAAAGGTCAGACCCATTTGCTTTGACTCATCCGCGTCCAGCATGCCGGTTTCCGCAGCATAGCCGTAATATTCGTGCACCGGCTTGACGCCGATCTTCTGCAGATATTCGTCCTCCAGGCAGGTTTGGTTTTTTGTGAGCTCGAAATAACGCAGGGGCCAGAATGCCTGTTTGGTCAGAATAATATATTCTTCCTGGGTCAGGCCGAGGTATTCAGCATCGGCTGCCCGGTCGAGAATGGTCTTGTGAAGAGCTGCCAACTCGTCACGCTGCTCTGCCGGAAGCGCGTTACTGGCCTCATCCAGTGCCGTGCGGAAATTATCCAGCAGTTCGTAGCGGCTGGTCCCAAGATATTTAAGAAATATGCGGGTAGCATCGATGGGTTGGTGATAGGGCAGCGTGAACGGATAGACCGCGCTCTTCAGGATGCAATAGGCCTCGTAGTCCGTGTGCTGCGGCTGGGCCAGTAACTCTCCGGAGGTTTCGTCTGTAACGTTGAATGCTTCCAACTCGGATTGCTTGGGGGGCGGTTCATCCTTATATTTATCCAGGTGCACCACGAAGCTTTCCATCACCTCGTTGACCAGGTCCACGTACGGCAAGATGGTATCGGTATTCTCGCAAGTCAGTTCCAGGCAGCCCAGGTCGGGACGCCGGCGAAATAATTTCTCCAGGGGAGTATCCTTGATGCCTGTATTCCCGGTATTCGGTTTGGTTGGATCCAAATTATTGTTGCGCAGGAACTGGAGCAACTCAACGAAGTAGGCAGCCGCACTGTAGACCGAGGTACACTCCTCGCATTCACAGAAATCCATACTGCCGAATAGAGATTCCAGATTCAAGGGTACGTCCTGGTCGTCGGTGACCCGCTGCAGGCTTTTCAAACGCGTATCGAGCGAGCGATCGCCATCGAGAATCGCCAAGCCAGTCCCTCGCACGGCTTCCCTCATTGCGATGAGGGCCTGCTCGTTCCGAATATGGATATTGACCGCGTTCGTATATATGGTCCGGGCCAGGTCTTCGCCAAGTGCTGCGCTATGGGCCTTCAGGAAGGTCGATTCCGGCATTTCGGCCACCCGGAAGGCGGAGGTCAGGTTGGCACTCAGCATCACGGGTACTGCTCTCGCCGTGGGTGTGAAAGCCTGGACCCTCTGCAAGCTTTTGATCTGCTCCACGACTTGCGGGACGTGTTCTTCCGCAATCCCTTTCAAGGCCGCCGGCTGTTTGAGGGCGGTGTAGATCGAAGTGGTGCGGATGTTGAAATCAGGCTGGTTCGTCAGGAAGGCTGCCACACCCGCTCGAACACCCGCATCGGCGATCGGAACCTGCTCTGTTTCCACCATGTGTTGGAGCACGGCACTGGGTTCACCGGCAAACAACTTATCCTGCAGGGCTGCGGCAAAGTTTTGCTTTTTCTCCGCCGGGGTGGCTCCGGGCGTTGTCTCCGGTACAGCCTTCGCATCGACAAGCTCCACGAGGGAATCCGCATCGTAGGACAGCGCCACGTCTCGCAGGTTCTTTACAGCCGGATCTTTGGCAATGGCCTTGACCACCGGGATATTGTCCTCGGACCATTCCGCTAACGTATGTGCAAATTCAACTTTTTCCAAAGTACGCGGCGGCAGCTTCGTTTCCAAGCTGCCGAGCGCTGCGCGGATGTCGCCTTCGCTCGCCTGTAGCGCAGCCTCGACGGCTTTCTGATGCTCTGCATTGCCAAGAACGGCAGTCAGGGACTTGATCCTGGTCTCAAAATTACTCGCTTCTAGTGACATTCCTTACCTCCGGGAACAAACGAAAGAACCCTGATATTCGATAACTTCTGTGACAGATCGATCGATAAGAAACTGCGAGCCGCAGGGGCGATCACCTCCCAACGGACCCTATTCAGAACAATGCAGACAAGGAACAACCGATAAAGGCTCAAGGCTTACTTGCCTTGCACCAATGTGCCGACCATTGCATTCAGGACGGAGCTCCTTGCGATCAGCGATTTGAATTGGCCGTTTTCCGTCATGGCCATATAAGGGAGATCATTCCTAAAGAATTCGCTGAGCTGGCGCTCGGATGGCCAGGTTTCATCGATCATAGAGATATGCAACACAGCTCTAAATAATTCCTGGAGCCGCACGATGCTAATGGTCCGGGGTGCTTCTTGCTGCTCGATCTTCGTATAAAGCTCCGAGGCTAATACTTGTTCTGTAGAGAATTTCGTAAGCAGCCCGGTGTTGTAATCGAATGCTGTCCCGAGATAATTTGTCGCTAAAGAAGTCGCATCCCAACCCGGTTGCGTGATCGACGTCGGTTGAGCGGGAATTGTGTTCGCTGCGTGAGGTCCAAGCATTGCCCATTGCTGCGCGGCAGCCAGCACGGAGTCGTAGATGACACGGTATTTTGGATGAGCATTTAACAAAAGGGGCAGAAGCTCACCGGCTGAACCCCAACCCTGGTAGCAATTCCTGGTCCCACTATCTGTCGCTACAAAAACAATCGTCTTGGGTTGGTTGTGACGGACCGCGCCGGATAGCAGGACGAGCAGGCGAGTCTCCCACCAGGCATGTCCATCTTCCAAATCCACAATCACGATATTGGTCGAGACTGCCTGCCGCAGGGCATCCAGAATTTGAGTTGCACCGCTGTCGTTTACCGCCTGGCCAGTCACGCCGATGTTTGCCGGGATCGTGATTCCGGTTGTGGTCGTTCTTTGGACTTGAGAAAAATCGATGCGCACCCCCTTGTACTCTACCACCGCGCCCCGCTCGATGAGGGTATCGGCTAACATCAGCACGACCGGCAAAAGGCTGATGATGAACACTCCCAGCAACACTATTTTCTCCGAATCCGGAGCGGGCCAGGCGAGCATCGATTTGAAAATCGCCAAAAGGATAAGGGAAAAGAGCAGGATGGAAATCGAAAGGATAATGGCCGTCCGTGGTTTGAACGGCCACATGGTCAGGTTTCGCTCTGTCATTTTGAAGCTCCCGATCATACGATCTACGACAAAGTCTAAGGAATCTGCGTTACCTGCCAGAATAGGCAAGTCCATTGGCCATTCTCTTTCACAAATAGCCTTGTGTTTCGGAAATATCCAAGGTTTGGTGTTCCATTTTGGTTGTGTGCCGTAGTTACAATTCCGGTGTAGAGAGAGTATTGACCAGTTGTATGAATATTGCCTGAGGTAGACGCTCGACCCAGGTTCTTATTCATCACCACGGAATTCAGGAATTGTTCTTTATCCTGCTTATCTCCATTCGAGCGAACAATTATGAAACATGGATGCAGGAAGTGTTCTAATGGCGCCCTATTGCCCTCTTCTTCTGCGCGGAGAATTTCTTCATTCAAGCGCGCCATGGTGCTATTAGACAGCAACCTGAAGTTGTAACCTGCCATTCCAATAAAAAATATTCCAAATATCAGTGGAGCGATCCACAAGAGACTCCCACCGTTTACAAATGCCAGGCTTACATATGCCCAGGCTGCTAGTACAGCGGGATAAATTAACGCTGCCGCGAATGGTTCATTAAGAAATGAGGCGGGTCGGCGAAGGAATTGGCCCTCGATACCCAATAAGCTCTCCATCTCCTGCCCTGCCTTGATCAAGGCTGTGCATTTCATAATCCCATAGATTTCATACACAAACAGACCCAGCGCAACAACTAAGCCAAACAGACCGATGGCTGGCAGAAAAGCCTGTGTACTATCATTCAAGGTATCTTTCGTGGCGTAAAGGAGGAAAATGCCTGAGCCAGTAGCCAGGGGCAGCCTTGCAAGTAATTGAGAACGAAAAGTATCAATTGCTTGATAGCTGCCAACGAGTTCCTGGTAACTGGTCATGAGATTATTGTTTGCCATTTTTGCCTCTAATGGATTGAGGATGGATACGACCTGCAGCGACAGGCTGCCGCGCCAGCAGTTGGAGGCGGAAGTTGTCAATTGCCTGGTAACTGCTGATGAGTTGTTGATAGCCAGTTCTAAGATTATTCTCTGCCATAGTTCATCACTCTTCCCTATTTGTCGCTGGTGGTATTCATCGCATTTGTAGCTTGTGGATCGATCAGGGATACAACCTCTACGAAGCAATTTGAAGTTGACCCATATCCTCAGCAACTCTCTCCGGATCCTTCCAGGCCCTATTTCTAAGCTTATCTGCCTCATTAACCGATAAACCTTGATACAAAACCGCACCCCTGATGGACTTAAGAGCAATCTTGGTCATCAGATGACGCTGGCTGCTCCTGCCGGGGTCACTAAACTGATTGAATGCGGCGCCCAGGGCAGTAATCCCACCCCAGGCCAGGAGGGCATTGGGTTGCGAATACCAAAATGAATGGAGATTATCCAGTCCTGCCGCGCCGGTAAGGAAGCCGGCCAGGGCAATTAGAATCATCAGACTGGTTTGTACCCAGGCCTGGATACGATATTGTCTATATTGATCTTTGATCTGTTCCTCCAGTTCCGCGAGGAAGGTTTTCTTTCGATCATCGTTTTGATCCATGGGTCTCTCCTTTTTGTCGGTCGGTGATGTGAAATTGCATTGCGCTAGAGTCCCTACATCTTGCCGGTCAGAGTGGCACGGTTACGATCAAGTATTGGGTGCCGATTGCAGTCCAAAGAACGTCCCAACGTGCCGGCGAAAACAGAAAGTATTCCTACTATAGCTACGATGTTGGACGACGTTCTCATCCCCGTAAAGAAAAGGATGACTACAAGTACTATTGACAGCACAAGACCAACCAGGGCCACCGTATTGGCATACTTCATATGAGCCATTTCGAGATCATGTGTCCTGTTATTCATGTGTGATATCCCTGCAACAGAATTCCTATAAATTAACGGAACCAAGATTCGAGTTTTCTTTGAACTGCAATTTGTGGAGCTACTGTGATAGAACTGAGTGCTGCCGTAGATGCGCCAAATATTCTCGCTGTATCTCTGCTCATGCCCCACGAAGCGAGTTTGTTCTCAACG
>DATGYJ010000275.1:0-2467 GCA_035298105.1 Anaerolineales bacterium
AACAAAAAATCAAGCCCGCCACAGACGTAAGTGTCCTCACGGTCAAATATCACCTATAAAATTCAGATTTTTAGCGTCTTCATTGTGTGTCAAATGGAACTGCCTCACACAACCGTCCGTCAGAAGTCATTTTCAATCAGATGGAGATCCCATTCGGGCTGTAAATATTCCGCTGGGGCCAACGCCAGCTTCCGGCGATCGGCAGATCAAGCCGTTCGGGGCTGTCATTGATGCCGACGGTAATCTCTAGGTCGCGAACAACCGTAACGACACGATCTCAGTGATTTCGCCTCAAGGCGAATTGATCGAAACGCTCTCCGGCATATATCAGGGAAAAAAAGGTTCTTAGCCACCCGGTCGGGAACGCGGCCGATATTGAGGGGAACATCTGGGTAGCCAATTCGGATTGTCTCGATTCGCCTTGTCCGACCCGACTACAGATTGGTACTGCAGAAAATCCTTCGATCATGCTGTTCCAGGGGAAACATCGAAAGCCCTATCCCGGTTCGCCGTTCACGGGCGGCGGTCTCACTCTGCCGTGGGGGATCGCAGTTGATGGAGACGATTTGGTTGGGGTGTTTAATTTTGGCGCCGCTACGGTCGGCACTTCCACGGACATTCCGACTGGGATCAGCCGCTTCTGTGGTGTCGATACGAAGAAGTGTCCGCCGGGCATGCATGTCGGAGAGCCGATATCACCGACCACCGGTTACAGAAGCGACGCTTTGGAACGAATCACAGGTGGTCAGATTGACCCGTCGGGTAACATCTGGCTGACGAACAATTGGAAGCTTGACGCCAACCCGTTTCTGAACCCCTTCGGTAATGCGATCGTGATCGCGATCGGTGCTGCCGGACCATTGAAGACGCCGTTGATCGGTCCCCCGGTTCCGTTTAGATAGCAGGAGAACCAACACACCAGACACAAGGATGGCCGCTAACGATGACAGACAAATTCGAGCACATAGGGGACTATAGTTCTGGCAAAGTTGTAGCAAAGTAAGCGAACCGCGTTCGGCCCAAAGTCCTGCCGACCCAGCCCTGAGTAAGCTTTCGTGGGCTGCCGGAGACTCGAACTCGGAACCGCTGATTAAGAGTCAAGGTCAGCGGACTAGGCCTATGGCGATGGGCCATCCTGTCCTGCTCAAGTCAGACCCGTGTCGCCTGCGGCATTGATTTCGACGCAATTGCCGCACAAGCTGCGTGTGGGAGGGGATCACCACTCATCCCGAGGCTCACTTTGGTAAGGACAAGCAACCATGCACACTGGCAAATCATACAAACTTTCGGAGTTCCTCAATTGGACACGAAGGGATATCTACGTCCTGATTGTTCTGGCAGTCGTACCTGTTGTTGCATACCAGATCGGGGACATCAAATGGCTGGGCATTCCTTCAACGGTAGTGGCGCTCCTGGGAACAGCCACCGCCTTTATTGTTGGTTTCAAAAACCTGCAAACTTATAACCGTACCTGGGAAGCTCGACAAATATGGGGCGACATCATAAGCAGCAGTCGGGCCTGGGGAACAATGAGCAGGGACTTTTTTGACAATGCCGAAAATTCAACAGAGCTTGTCTATCGCCACCTCGCCTGGTTGACTGCATTGCGCTATCAGCTGAGGGAGAGCAGGGCATGGGAAACCATAAGCAAGGCACACAACGCAGAGTATTTGAAGTATTACTCCATCCCTGAAATGCAAACGGCATTGGAAACGGAGCTGGCGAAATACCTTCCTGATGCGGAGCGAAAACAGATTCTTGCCACGGGCAGCAAGGCAACCCAGATCATGAGCCTTCAAAGCAAAACGATAAAAGGGCTTTTCGCCAGCCGGGCGATAGACGTGGCGCAGTTCCTCGACATGCAAAGGTCAATCAAGGATTTCCTCTTGCAACAAGGCAGATGTGAATGCATCAAGGATTTTCCGTACCCAAGGCAATATGCAACTATCAATTCCTTTTTCATCAAATTGTTCTGCCTTCTGCTTCCCTTCGGGTTGCTCACGGAATTCGACAAGCTCAATGACAGCGTCGAGGGGGTGATCAAGGGAAACATGGTCTGGCTGGTCATCCCTTTCAGTGTATTGATTTCCTGGATGTACACCTCGCTGGAGCGAGTCGGAGAGAGCACTGAAAATCCGTTTGAAGGGAATGCGAATGACGTCCCGATCTCACAAATGTGCCGGAGCGCGGAAATAGATTTGCGGGAGATGCTTGGCGAAACCGACTTGCCGCCGCCATTGGAACCCAGAAACAGTATCGTACTGTAGCACTGCTCCAGACATTGTATAACTCCAAATCAGTAGGTCGTGAGATTGGTTTCTGATGGAAAGCGGTACGGTACGCTTTGATCTTGCTAGGATCGGCCCGTCGTTGCTCCAAGCCGCTAGATTCGCGTGGATCAGCCTGGGCTCGCGCCGTGTTCAAAAGCAAAACGTCAATAAGGCAATTTTATGATTTTACCGAGACT
>DATGYJ010000276.1:0-3465 GCA_035298105.1 Anaerolineales bacterium
TCTTTCTCCTGATGTTCCTTGTCGTGGGAAAAAGCGCCTGGACCCATCTCTTTGCCTTTAATGGTTCATCGAGTCCTACAGAAACGGTGGCATGGTGTGTCTGGGCCTCTTACTCCGTATTATCCCTCATCGGGATCATACAGCCGCTCAAGATGCTGCCTATCGTGTTGCTTGAAATTCTCTATAAAGGTCTCTGGCTCATTCTGGTGGCTTACCCGTTATGGTCAACCAACCAATTGATCGGCTCGCCCGCCGAAAAAATGACCTACACATTTTTATGGGTGATTCTGCCAATCATTGCCATGCCCTGGAAATATGCGTTTGAGACCTACATTTTTAAATCGAAGAAAAATGCTGTATCCGTTCGGCGACTCAGCAGCAAGCCAACTCTATAAGCGCTTAGATTCAAGTCAACCGTCATATCCTTTAGGAGTGAAGCAAATGAGAGCTCGTACTATCCAAACATCGCCGCAAATTTACGCACGGATCGGTGGGGTGCTGTATCTGATCACCATCGTTCTCGGAGCCGTTGAGGAGCTATTTGTCCGGGGCAGGATCGTCGTGCCAGGGGATACAGCAGCCACGGCCGCCAACCTCAGGTCAATGGAGTCGCTATGGCGCTTTGGGATCGCTTCCGAGCTGTTCCTGGGGATTTGCACCATTGCTTTGACGCTGATCCTGTATGTCTTGCTGAAACCAGTCAACAGAGAGCTGGCTTTGCTGGCGACATTCTTTAGCCTGATCGCAATCGCGGTCGAAACTGCCTACTCACTACAACTTGTAGAGGCGTTGTATCCGCTGGGGAACGCCGTATATCTCAAGGCCTTTACGCCGGAACAGCTCTACGCCATGTCGAGCCTGTCGATCAGGGCGCATGGCGATGGCTTTGGTATTGCCCTGCTTTTCTTCGGCTGTTTTTTCCCCATTGCCGGATACCTGATCTTCAAGTCAGGCTATTTTCCAAAGGCGATTGGCATTCTGTACATGATCCCCGGCTTGAGCTATTTGATGAGCAGCTTCGCATTGATTCTGGCTCCCACCTTCGCAGGCCGATTTTACTTCGTCATAGCAGGTCCTGCCTTGATTGGAGAAGCATCACTCTGCCTTTGGCTTCTTCTGAAGGGCGTCAACCTGGAAAAGTGGGAAGTACTTGCTCTTGAATCTGCCTGATCAATATTGCCCCGGCCACACACCTGCCTGATTTGCCTAGCAAATCACGGGCGGTGCCAGGGCAGGTGTGTGACCGTGACGGGTATAACTCGATCCCTTCGGGATGGAGACTTCATTTTCGAGCCAGCGCCCGGCAGGCGTGCGGCGCGGCACCCAGCCAGACCCGGAGAAAACTCATGAAAGCAATTGTATTCACAAAATACGGATCACCCGACGTTCTTCAGCTCAAAGAGATAGAAAAACCTGCGCCCAACGACGATGAAGTCTTGATAAAAATTCATGCGGCCTCCGTAAATAAATATGACTGGCATTTCCTGACTGCTGACATTTTCTTGATTCGCCTAATGGGCGGGGGACTGCTCAAACCTAAAAACACCAGACTCGGCGCTGACATAGCCGGGCGGATTGAAGCGGTTGGCAGAAACGTCAAGCAGTTTCAGCCAGATGATGAGGTCTTCGGTATGGTACACGGCGGTTTTGCCGAGTATACATGTGCTCCTGAAAATGCATTGGCGTTGAAACCGTCCAATCTACCGTTCGAGGCAGCCGCGGCCGTACCGATGGCGGCGGTCACCGCTCTACAGGGTCTGCGTGATACAGGACAGATTCAGCCAGGGCAAAAGGTCTTGATTAATGGCGCCTCAGGTGGGGTGGGGACATTTGCGGTGCAGATTGCCAAATCGTTCGGCGCTGAAGTCACAGCCGTGTGCAGCCCGAGTAATTTGGAACAGGCGCGCTCGCTTGGGGCCGATCATGTGATTGACTATACCAGGGAAGATTTCACCCAAAATGGGCAGCAGTATGACCTCATTTTTGCTGCAAACGGATATCATTCGCTTTCAGCCTATAAGCGTGCCTTAACTCCCAGGGGCATTTATGTTATGGCCGGAGGTTCCACGGCTCAAATCTTCCAGGCTATGCTCATAGGGTCATGGATGTCAGAAAAGGGGGGCAAAAAAATGGGAGGCGTAACGGCCAAACGAAGCCAAAAAGATTTGGCGTTTCTCAAAGAGCTTGTGGAAGCGGGCAAAGTCGTCCCTGTGATCGATAGGCGTTACCCGTTAGATGAGGCTGCCGAAGCTCTCCGGTATCTTGGGGCAGGACACGCCAAAGGGAAAGTAGTCATCACTGTGATATAAAACCTCCATGATCCCGCAATGCTACAGAAGGATAGCCATATGAAAGCAATTGTTTGGACGAAATACGGACCACCCGATGTTCTTCAGCTCCAGGAGGTGGAAAAGCCGGCGCCTAAGGAGAATGAAGTTCTGATCAAAGTCCATGCGGCGACGGTTACAATCGCGGATTGTGAGCTCCGCAGGATGAAAGGCGCGCCTCTGTTGGTGCTCGCATTTCGAGTCTACGTGGGGTTCCTAAAGCCGCAAAGAATAACCATTTTGGGACAGGAACTCAGCGGAGAAATTGAAGCAGTAGGCAGGGACGTAACAAAGTTCAAAAAGGGCGACCAGGTATTTGCACCCTGCTTACTGCATCTTGGCGCTTATGCGGAATATAAATGCCTACCGGAAAGCTATCCGGTACTAAAACCGGCAGGCATCACTTATGAGGAAGCCGCCACAATTCCGACCGGAGGGATTAACGGGTTGGATTTTCTCCGAGCAGGTCATGTGCAAGCCGGAGAAAGCCTCCTGATCAATGGCGCGGGCGGAAGTATCGGTACCTATGCCGTACAGATCGCCAGGACGCTCGGGGCGGAAGTGACGTGTGTGGATAGCGCGGAGAAATTAGGCATGCTACGCTCCATCGGCGCGGATCACGTGATTGATTACACACAGGGAGATTTCACGAAAAACGGTCGGACCTATGACGTCATTATTGACGTGATCGGCAAGAGCCCATTTTCAGGAAGCCTCAGATCCTTGAAGCCTAATGGTCGTTATGTGTTGGGTAACCCCAGCATTTCAGCGAGGCTGAGAGCGCGTTGGACTCCGATGACCAGGGGAAAGCAGGTCATCGTTGCACTGGCGCGTTATAAAGCTGAATATTACGCATTCCTCAAAGAGCAGATGGAAGCAGGAAAGTTAAGATCCATCATTGATCGACGCTATCCTTTGGAACAGATTGTCGAGGCTCATCGCTATGTTGAGGCAGGACATAAAAAGGGGAATGTAGTAATAACCGTGGAGCGGTCCTCATGAAAGCAATTGTATGCACTAGATACGGTCCACCGGAGGTTCTTCAGCTGCAGGAAGTGGAAAAGCCAGCTCCCAAAAATAACCAAGTGCTGATCAAAATCTTCGCAGCAGCGGTTACTGCCAGCGACTGTATCATCAG
>DATGYJ010000277.1:0-14460 GCA_035298105.1 Anaerolineales bacterium
GGACTGTACCTTAAAGGTGAAGATGTTCGCCAAATTGCAGCGCAGCGTGTGCTGGCAAAAGTAGCCCGCCCGGACTTGTGGAGCGAACCGCGTGTCGGTCTGACTGCGCAGGAGTGGCGGCCCCTGGTGGCGCAACGCCAGGCAGTTGGTCTATCTCAGCAGCAGGTCGCAGAAGCAGTTGGAGCAAAACAACCCATCACCATTAGTCATTGGGAGCGGGCGATCAACCGGCCTGTCTTGTCGCAGTTCAACAGTTATGTTGAAAGCATTGGCTGGAACGAGCCGCTGGCTTATACCATTATTCCATCAAAGCTTGACGAGCGACTGGCGCAGGATGACAGCAGCCGGAACGCTCACTGGCGCGAGGTGAGCTGCTATAAGCCGTTTGCAAGTTTCACTCCTGGAGAAATCAAGCAACTGGGTCAAGATGTTGAAATCGTTCCCCAGGCGCACAGCGAAAAGGGCTTCGGCCGTTACCTGCCTGTTACGCGTGATCTCATCTGGTTCCTGGGGTGGTACGCTGCGGAAGGCACGTTGAGCGCCCACCAGGTCAGCCTTAACCTGGGAGAGAAGGACGAAGCGTTTATCCCGGAGATCAGTGCAGCGATCGAGGCCGTGTTTGGTGAAAGACCTCGCCTCTATCACGACCCCGATAGCAAAGGGATAAAACTGTATTTCCACAGTGTCGCGGCGGCCCGTCTGCTGCAAGCCTGGGGGTTAGACAAACGGGCGCATCAGAAGCACTTGCCAAATATCCTGTTCAGCCTGCCTGAAAACCTGCAATGGGCTTTTCTGGAGGCATACTTTTTGGGTGATGGGACAACGGTGGGTCAGAACCTATCTTTCACCACGAACTCGCCAGATCTCAAAGAGGGTTTACTTTATCTTTTTGGGCAGCTCGGATTGGTAGTATCGTGTAGCGAGCATCAACCGTCTACCCTGCCTGATGCGCCAATTCAAACGCGCCATGCTTACTTTACGCTGAGTATTTGCGGGAAGGATCAAATCGAGACTTGTCGCCCACTATGGCAGCGATATAAGGGCGCTGCGCGCGTGGAAGATTATTTAGCTCGTCCGATACGCAATGGTCCCGTTTATGTGCCGATCAGTGACGACTTGATGGGATTGGAAGTGCTGTCTGCTGAGGAAATTGGGCATGTAGGTCAATACGTGTATGACTTTTCGGTAGAACAAGATGAAAACTTCATCTGCGGTACTGGTGGTTTGTGTGCTCACAATACCGATGCTGACGTAGATGGTAGCCATATCCGTACGTTGTTGCTGACGTTCTTCTTCCGCTATATGCCGCAGCTGATCGAAGATGGACACTTATACATTGCCCAGCCTCCACTGTATCGGGTTGCCTACAAGAATCAAGTCAAGTACGCTTATAGCGACAAAGAAAAGGATAAGCTGGTCAAGGAGATTGGAGAGAAGGCCAGTCTGCAACGCTACAAGGGGTTAGGTGAGATGAATCCAACCCAGTTGTGGGAGACCACGATGAACCCCGAGAACAGGACGCTGCTGCTTGTCACGGTGGACGACGCGGCTGAGTCTGACCGCACGTTCGATATGCTGATGGGTGATGCAGTGGACCCCCGCCGCAAGTTCATCCAGACTCATGCGAAGGCGGTTAGAAACCTGGATATTTAGTTCAGGATATTTAGTTTATTGAACGTCCCGAAGGTTCGCTCCAGAACGCTTTTTGAGCTATTCGAACCTTCGGGACGTTTGTTTCGGGGCATTTGGCTGCTGGCCTTGCTTGTTTGTTATGAAAGTACCATAGTTAGGTGCGGGGGTGTAGTGTAAAATCTGTAGATACTTCCAATTGGATATCCGGCAGTTCAACTGCCGGACCACTTAAGCTTATGAATGAATCATTTCGTTTGAATGATGCCCTGAGCAAAGTTACACAGACGATCGTCCTGGTTTACCAGGGTATCGCAGTGGTGGTTTTTGTTGCCTCCCTGCTGCTTGGGTATAACTGGCTGAACAAGCCTTTCATCGGGGGATTTTTCGAGCAGACCATGGTGCTGAATGGGACGGATACCCGTCAAGCCGGTGAGCATTGGTCCTTATATGCACAGGGCCTTAAGTTGGGTGATCAGCTGGTTTCAGTGAATGGGCAGTCGATTTCAAGTGCAGCTGATTTGGAGCGCAGCCTCAGTTCTTCTGAAGTTGGCCAGACGGTGCCGGTTGCGATACGCACCACTGCGGGTGAAGTCCGCACAGTAAATGTCACGCTCCAGCCGTTTCCAGTCGCTGACCGAATTTCCTATTTTGTAATCCCAGCAATCTTGAGCCTTGTGTTCCTGGGCACCAGTTTATGGATTTTCGGTTTACGCCGTACGGAATCTGCCGGGCGTGCGTTTTCGATGATGACCACCTCGCTGGCGATCGTAATTGGCGCCTTTTTCGATTTATATACCACTCATTATTTCACTTTACTATGGACGGCGGCGGCGGCTCTCTGCGGTGGCGCTTTGATCGACCTGGGATTATGCTTTCCACAGGAAGCGCGTTTTTTATTCCGGCGGCCCTATCTGCGCTGGTTTGGATATGTCATTGGCATTGGCCTGGCCCTTAACGCTTACACCAAATTATATGATTTCGCCAATCCAACCGCTTACTTTGCTGGCTGGCGGAACATCTACATCTTTGGGGGTCTTTCAGGGTTGTTTTATTTTGGCGCGCTGGCCTACCATGCGTTCTTCACCCATTCCCCGGTTGTAAAAAGCCAGGCAAGGACCATTCTGTTCGGAGTCCTGCTTGCATTTGGCCCACTCGTCGTCTGGCTTTTGTACTCTTCGGTAAGAAATGCAATTCCGGGCCTCACGGGTTCTGTCCCATTCAATCCCTATCTGTTTTTGCCGATGATTCTATTCCCTCTGGCGAATGGGTATGTGATCCTGCGTTTCCGCCTTTTACGCACAGATTACTGGGTGCGCCAGGGACTCATTTATTCCCTGCTCACGGTGCTTGTCGTCACAGCGTATGGATTACTGGTCACGGGCCTGGCGCTGATCTTCTCCATCAAAATGCCTTTGAGTAATCCCTATCTGATCGGTGGGCTGGTTTTTGTGATTGCGGTGTTCCTCGATCCGCTGCGGACGTGGTTTCAGATCCTGGTAGATAGCACCTTCTTCCGCGGTCAGCGCGCCTATGAGGAACGACTGCGTACCTTTAGCCATGACCTGACCAATGCGCTGGATCTGCATACGATTGGCCGCGTGTTACGCGAGCAGATTGCCAGTAGTCTGGTGCCGGACCGTTTGCATATTTATACTTATGATTCACTGAACGACCAGTATGCAGCGCTGGCCAATGGGGATGGACGCCCGACCAGTGATGTTCGGTTCTCCTCGAATAGCTCTCTTGTCCAATATTTCCAAAAAGAGCAGATTCCACTTTATCTCGATACGATCAATCCGCCGGCCTTCATCCGCGGCGATGAGGCTCGCCTATCCCTGCTGGGCGCACGCCTCTTTGTGGCATTGCCGGGTGAGGAGCGACCGGTTGGCTGGCTCGCCCTGGGCACTCCGCTTTCAGGAGGAGTCTACACGCCCAAGGATTTGGACTTTCTGGATAGCCTGTCCGATCAATCTTCTGTCGCAATTTCCCGCGTACAAACTGTGGTGGACCTGGAACGTCGTGTGCAGGAAATGAATGCTTTGACGCGTGTCTCGCAGGGCGTCAATGTTACGCTTACCTTTGACGATGTCCTCGAGCTGATCTTTGCACAAACTTCTCAGATCATTCCCTCCTCCCTTTTCCATATCACGCTTTACAGTAAAGCGGCCAATTACTTCTACTATGCATTCCGGGTGGAGGATAACGAGCGGGTCAACAGCTACGAAAATCAGCCTCTGCCGCCCAGCCTGGGGCTTGGTCAGGAAATCATCCGCAAGGGACGCCCTATCCTGACGCAGGATTATTTACGTGAATGCCAGGCGAGAAATATCACTCCTTCGGTGCAAGGTGTATACGCCTGGATGGGTGTGCCCCTCAATTCAGGCGCCGAGACCATGGGGGCTTTGAGCGTAGGCAGCGGCGATGCTGCCGTCACTTATACGCGTGCCCAGTTGGATCTGCTGCAGGCGGTTGCCGATCAAACGGTCGGCGCGATCGTCAAGGCACGGCTTCTGGAAGAGACGCAGCAACGAGCCCACCAGCTTTCGACCTTGAATGAAATTACACGCCAACTGACCTCTACCCTGGAGCAGGAACCGCTCCTGCGGAACATCCTGGAGAACGCGGTCAACATTTTGAATTGCGAAGCCGGGACCTTGTTCCTGATGGATGAGCAGACCGGGGATTTGATCTTCCGCGTGACCGTTGGTCCCGTAGCCAGTAATCTTTTAGGACAGCGGCTCCCGGCAGGGACAGGCATTGCAGGGAGAGCCGTGCAGCTGCGCGCGCCTGTCATTGAGAACGATGGCCAGCGCTCGACAGCCCGTAATGAAGGCCCCGATAGGCAAACCGGTTTTATTTCGCGTGCCCTTCTGGCTGTTCCCATGCAGATCAAGGACCGGGTCCTCGGTGTGATCGAGGTCATCAACCGCCGCGACGGTCTACCCTTTGTGGCAGATGATCAGAATCTGCTGACGGCTTTTGCCGGCCAGGCGGCGGTTGCTATGGAGAACGCCCGCCTGCTGGCTCTTACCGATCAGGAATTGGCAGCCCGTGTAGAAGAGCTTTCCATCATGGGTCGCATTGTGCGTGAACTCAATGCCAGCCTGGAAGTGGATCGCGCTATGCGCATCACGCTCGAGTGGGCCATGCGCCAATCCAACGCCGAAGCGGGTTTGATCGGTATGTTGGAAGAGACGGATCTGCGTATCATGGCTCAACAGGGGTATGAAGAGATATTCCCGGAGCAGTCGACCTCGCGCCTCCCGCTTGAACTGCCTGCCATCAGTTCTGCCATTCAAAGCGGACAGTCAAGTCAGATTTCACTGGTCAGTAATGGCGCCAAAGGGATGCTTCCAAGCGCACATACGCAGATCATCATTCCTATCCGCCGGGAAGCCCAGGTGATCGGTTTGATCCTGCTGGAGAGTACCAGTGACTCACAGGGAAATCTGGCGTTCCTGAACCGCCTCAGTGATAACGCCGCGATCGCCATCTCGAACGCCCAGCTTTATGATGCAGTCCAACGGGCGAATGTGGCCAAGAGTGATTTCGTTTCGTTCGTCGCGCACGAATTGAAGAACCCGATGACCTCCATCAAGGGTTATACGGAATTACTGGCGGCGGGGTCTGTCGGTCAGATCAATGAAATGCAGGGCAATTTCCTCAACACGATCCGTTCCAATGTGGAGCGGATGTCTGCGCTGGTTTCAGACCTCAACGATAATGCGAAGATCGAAGCTGGACGCTTGCGGCTCGACTACAAACCGGTGGAAGTTGCAGAGGTGATCGATGAGGTGGTCCGATCCACCAAACGACAAGTGGAGGATAAGCGCCAGAATGTTGAACTTCACCTGTCCGCCCTGCTGCCGCCGGTCTGGGCAGATCGTATCCGTGTGGGCCAGGTGCTCACCAACCTGGTCAGCAATGCGCACAAATACACACCCGAGGGTGGAAAGATCCTACTCGGCGCCGAGGCAACGAACAACCAGTGGGATCCTGAAGGCGCCAGGCAGGTTGTACACCTGTGGGTAAAGGATAATGGGATTGGCATCAGCATCGAAGATCAGGCAAAGGTTTTCCAAAAATTTTTCCGTTCAGACGATACCAAAGCCCGTGAAGTACCGGGTACCGGACTGGGTTTGAACATCACCAAAAGCCTGGTCGAAATGCAGGGCGGGCGGATTTGGTTCGATAGCGAGTTTAGAAAGGGGACAACCTTCCACTTTACTATTCCGATCGCGGAAGGATAATCGAGATGACTCTGACAGCCTCCATAGGTTATGCACAGGCATTGAACGGACGTGAAGCGGGTTTGCAGGCTACGCATCAGGCCCTGAACAGACTTGGTTCCGGCACGCCCAAATTCAGTTTTATCATTGCGTCGCACCAATATCAGGCGCGCGAAGTTGTCAGCGGTGTATCCAGCCTGCTCGGTGATACTCCCATGATCGGTTTCAGCAGCTCAGTCTGTTTGGCGGGGGATGGTTTACATCCAAACTCGGTGCTGGTTGGGCTGCTCGCCGGTGATCTGCAGGCAGAGACGCGTTGGATGCCCGGATATGCTCAGAGTGGTCGTGAGACCGGTGGGCAACTTTCAAAACAGATTGCCAATCAAGCTGATACCCGCGCCCTCTTATTCTTTGCAGATGGTTTCAATGGGGATGCGGACCAACTGTGTACTGCGCTTTCAGCCGGATCAGTTCCCCTGGCAGGCGGGCTTTCGTCAGGCGATTTGCATACGGGTCATTCCTATCAGATCGCTGGTCCCCAGAACGGGACCGGCGCCCTGGCGGCAGCATTCCTGCGGGGTGATCTGCGGGTGGGGATCGGTGCGGCGCACGGCTGGAACCCGGTGGGCAGCCAGTTCCGGGTGACGCGTTCACGCGGCTTTTGGCTGCGTACATTGGATGGTCGCCCTGCCTCTGAAACCTATGCCCAGCTTTTTGGTTATCCGGCCCGTGAATGGGCATTCCCTCCCCTGAGCCATCTGGCACGCTTGTATCCGCTGGGTGTGGAGCAGGGAGATCAACTGGTGATCCGTTCTCCGATCCGCGTGGAAGCAGATGGCAGCTTCCGGATGAATGCGCCCGTCCATGATGGCGTGGATGCTTATCTCCTGGTAGGCAGCCGCATCTCCTGCGAGAACGCAGCCCAGCAAGCCGCACAACAGGCCTTACAGCAGCTCGAAGGGAGTAAGCCTGTCTTTGCTCTGATCCTGGTGGATATTGCCTGGGAAATGCTACTCAAATCGCACCCGGGTACTGAAATTGATGCGGTTCAGGATATCCTTGGAAAGGATATTCCCATGGCGGGCGGATATACACTGGGACAAATAATTCCCGGCAAAGATGCAGGCTCGCCACGTTTATTGAATCAACATATTGTCGTGGTTGCTATTGGGGAATCATAAATCGCCAATCGCAAATTGAAGTGGTTATTACCAGGGTCTATTGATATTGCCTAGCTGGATTGCAGCATCTGCCTGATTTTTGAATTGCCTGGCAACGCATAGCAAAAGGCGTGGATTTGCCAATCCACTTTGAGCGTTATTTGGTCATTAGCGGGGTATATAATTGCCCAAAGAGGAGACGACGATGAATACCAAAACTCTCGCAATATTGCTCATTGGATTTGTCCTATTGGCCGGGTGTGCCATGCCCGCGGCCCAAGCGACTCCGACTCAAGCCACGCCGACACTTGCCATTGTAACCTCGACGTTTGTGACCACGGCGACGCCGTTTTCGTTAACGCTCACGCCGGGAGCTATTACCCCTCTTCCCGGTGAGACAGCTTCAGTTCCTCCAGGCACATCCAGCATTTGTGCCGATCCGCAAGTGACCGCGCTGATCGAGTCATTTAAAACGGCGATCCTTACCTCCAGTGGAACCCTCTTGAGTTCAACGATTAGTCCCACTCGCCATATGGATGTAGCCTTCTTTCGCAATGGTACCGTGCTTACGTATGATCCCGTGCAGGCGAAGTTTCTATTCGAGACCACTTATGAAGCAGACTGGGGAGCAGAGCCGGGAAGTGGTGCTGAGAAGATCGGCTCGTTCCATGCTGTGGTGGTGCCCGAACTGGTGAAAATATTCAACCAACCCTATACCCTGACTTGTAATGAAATTAAACATGGCGGTGCCAGTTATGATATTAGCTGGCCATACAAGGGAGAATTCTATTCTGTTTATTTTCCCGGGACACAGGCGAATGGCAATATGGATTGGCGTACCTGGGTGATTGGGATCGAGTACGTCAGCGGCAAGCCATATATCTACGCATTAATGCAATTCTTCTGGGAGCCTTAAACTTTTCTTGACGCCAGTTCAAGATAAATCCAGCCTCAATCTTTTTGAACAGAGAAGACACGGATTTCCGCGGGTGAAGCGCCCGTCAGGTCCGCACACAAAAACACTTAGCTTGAGTTCATATTATCTCAGGTAAGAATTTCCCGCTCCTCGTATACAGTATATCCAGCTATTGCAAAAACTTGCAATAAGGATAAGAATGTCTTGTGCTTCTGAATATGTTCCCCAACTCCGCGCCCGCGGCTTCCGGATGACTTCGCAGCGTTTGGCGATCTTACACGTGCTGCGCCATGCAGGGACGCATCTCTCCCCCAGGGAAGTCTATGAGCAGGCGAAGCGAGATTTGCCCAGGCTCACCGAACCGACGGTGTATCGTACTCTTGAGTTCCTCGCCGAGAACGGTTTGGCGCGCCCTGCCTATACCCATAGCCACCACCTGAGGTATGAGATCGTAGGCGCCGACCACCATCATATTGTCTGCCGTACCTGCGGAGGTGAAGTGGAGGTCGAACATGCGGACCTTGAAAAACTTTACCGCCAATTGGAATCAACCAGCGGATATTTACGTATTGATAGTCATATGACCTTTTTTGGCATCTGTCCGGATTGCCAGAAGGCCGATTAATTGGATGAGGAGATTTATATGTTGTATTCCCCAAAGCCGATGCATATTCCTGATGGGTTTTTGAGCCTGACCGTTTCCCTGATTTGTTGGGCGATCACTGCTATTACTCTGAGCGTCGCGATCTCACGCTCGAACAAGTCGCTGGGTGAAAGACAAGTCCCTTTGATGGGTGTGATGGCTGCCTTCATTTTCGCTGCACAGATGATTAACTTCCCGGTCGCCGGCGGCACGTCAGGTCACTTGCTCGGCGGTGCATTAGCCGCGATCGCGTTAGGTCCGTGGGCAGGGATGCTGGTCATGACCGCCGTAATTATGGTCCAGGGTTTACTCTTCCAGGATGGCGGGCTGCTCGTGATGGGCGCCAATATCCTGAACATGGGACTGATTACTGTTGCAGTTGGGTATGGACTGTATCGCGGCGTCTCTACAGGCAACCGTACGCTCAAGCTGACCGTAGCGGGGATCGCGGCCTGGCTATCGGTAATAGCCGGCGCTCTCTTTACTTCCTTGCAGTTGTGGCTCAGTGGGACCACACAATTACAGATCGTCATCCCGGCTATGCTGACTGTTCATGCGTTGATTGGGATCGGGGAGGCGCTGATCACCGTCGCGGCGTTGACGTTCATCTTTCAGACGCGGCCTGACCTGATTGGCGAGAATTCCGCTTCCGCCACGGGGAGCCGCGGCTGGATCATAGCAGGGCTGCTGGTCTCGTTGGCGGTCCTGCTGCTTTCACCACTGGCTTCTGCCAACCCGGATGGGCTCAATCGGGTGGCGGCGAATCTGGGATTTATCCATGCAGCCCAGTCGCACACCGGACTGCTTGCCGGTTACAAGGTTCCCTTCCTCGCCTCGATCTCGGCTTCCAAGATTGCGGCCGGTGCGATCGGTTTGGCTGTGGTTGGAGTGGTGATCGTCCTGCTTGGACAGGGGATGAGGGCAAAGTCATGAATGAGCAAGTCAGCAAATGAGCAAATCAGCAAATGAGCAAATCAGCAAATAGTCAAATGAGCAAAAAAGCAAATTGCCAATCGTCAATCGTCAATCGTAAATCGTAAATCATAAGATGCATTTCGACGCTTTTGACCGTTATCATGAATCGCAGAGTTTCCTCCATCGCCTTGACCCGCGCGTGAAGGTGGTGGTGACGGTTGCCTTTATTCTTTCGAATGCGCTTTTGCCCGATGGCGCCTGGATCGCGTTTGGGCTTTCCTGGCTGTTCCTGCTCGTTGCCAACTGGCTTTCAAACCTCGGCATTGGTTTTACATTCAGGCGTTCCCTGATCGCGCTGCCTTTTGCTCTTATTGCGATCACTATCCTTTTTTCTATGCCGGGCAAGCCGCTTTCCACGTTCCATTTTCTTATGTGGAATTTTACTATCACAGATCTGGGATTGCTGCGCTTCGTGAGCATTCTCGTGCGTTCATGGCTTTCGGTGCAAATGGCGATCCTGTTAGTGGCAACTGCCCGCTTTCCCGATATCATCCATGCACTGGAACACCTGCGCGTCCCTGCGATCCTGACCACGATCATTGCGTTCCTCTATCGCTATCTCTTTGTGCTGGCAGATGAAGTCTTCCGTTTGATGAGAGCCAGGGAATCTCGTTCGGCAGCCGCGCCAGGTCGCAGGTCTGGAAGAAGTGCTGTCTGGCGTGCAGGCGTGGCCGGGCATATGGCAGGTCAACTCTTCCTGCGGAGTTATGAGCGTAGTGACCGCGTCTATAATGCGATGCTGGCGCGTGGCTACGCAGGTCATTTGGAAACGATCAATCCTCATGAACTGCGCCGCGTGGACTACCTCACGACCGCGCTGGTGCTTATGGCAATCCTTTTCTTTCAAGTGGTGGGGCGCTTATGACAAACGTTTTACGAGTCCATGATCTGCATTTTTCCTATCATGATGGGAACTCTGCCTTGCGGGGCGTCTCCTTCGAAATGTGCGAAGGCGATAAGGTCGCTCTGGTAGGACCGAACGGCGCCGGGAAATCCACGTTGATGCTGCACCTGAATGGGATCTTGAGTGGGCACGGCGAAGTGACTGTGGGAGGCGAGCGCCTGACACGTGACAATTTGCATGCCATCCGTGCGATGGTAGGGCTCGTGTTCCAAAACCCGGACGACCAACTCTTCTCGCCGACGGTGTTCGAAGATGTGGCCTTTGGTCCGCTTCACATGGGGCTGCCGATGGAAGAAGTGGAGTCACGTGTGAACTCTGCGCTCGAAGCGGTGCGGATGTCCGGTTTTCGTGATCGCTTATCGCATCACTTGAGTGTGGGTGAGAAGAAACGGATTGCGATTGCCACGGTGCTGTCGATGGATCCACATATCCTGGTTTTAGATGAACCTTCTGCCGGGCTGGATCCGCGTGCCCGCCGGACATTGATCAATCTATTACGAGAATTGCCCATCACCATGCTGGTTTCCACGCATGACATGAGACTGGTGGAAGAATTATTCCCGCGTACCATTGTGATGGATGAGGGCCAGATCGTGGCAGATGGCAAGACCAAAGAGATCCTGGAAGATGAACAGTTGCTGACCGCCCATGGGCTGGAGAAGCCGTAATGAGAAAGTCCGTCTCGAGAGAGGCGGACTTTTTATATAACAGGTACTTCTAAAAAGGTGGAGCCCAGGCTGTAACCTCAAAATGACAAATGTCGTCTTGAAGATTGTAACAATATTCACTATTATCAGCTGTAGCGGGACGAATTCATTGCTGAGGATATAAAACAGCTGAGGTTTTCAGGGAGGAAGTCTGTCTCCCGGGGATGGTTTCATGTTCAGCAAGGATCAAAACTTTCGAGTGGCGCGGTTTGCTCTCCTCCTGGTATTACTAGGTGGACTGTTTGGGATCGTTTCGGCTCGAGCTGATGCGAGTGTCTACCGGGTGGCCCTAGGCGGAGCATCCAGCCCGTCTTGCGGCTCTAGCTGGTCAAATCCATGTGATTTGCAGTATGCGCTGACCACACTGGCAACGATAGGCGACGAACTGTGGGTGCAGGAAGGGCTATATAAACCTGGAATAGATTGGACCTCCACGTTTGTGCTCAAGGATGGAGTTGCGCTCTACGGTGGCTTTGCCGGTACAGAAGCCTCGCGGGATCAGCGCGATCCATCAGCTTACATCACTATTTTGAGCGGCGATCTGAACGGGGACGATAATAACAATATTGCGCCGGATGAGCCGACTCGTGCTGAAAACGTTTTACACGTGGTCTCCTGTAGCAATGCCGGAGGTGCTACCGTTTTGGACGGCTTTACCATCACAGGTGGAAATGCCAATCTGGATTATCCCAATTACACCTCGCGGGGCGGAGGGATGATCAATGTCAACAGCAGCCCAACCCTTACGAACCTGATCTTTACGCTTAATTCTGCTGCTGCGGTGGGGGGTGGTGTGGAAAATGTTGATCATAGTAACCCGCATATGACGAATGTTGAATTTATCAATAATTCCGCGGAAGGAGGGGGCGGGCTCGACAATTACGCCAGCAGTCCTGTTCTGGTCAATGTGATCTTCGATCATAATCTGGCAACTTATTTTGGGGGCGGCGTTTTTAGCGGTGCGAATACTACTCCAACATTTACGGATGTGACTTTTTCCAACAACACCTCTGGCAACTACGGGGGCGGAATGGGGAATGTCGGTAACAGTCCCAATATTTCGAGCACAACTTTTTATAACAATCACGCGGTGGAAGGGGGTGGTATCTATAACAGGGCTGCCACTCCGACCCTTACCAACACGACTATTACGAATAATTCTGCGGACAATGGAGGCAGCGGAATAGGGAACGAGGCAAGCCATATCACCATCATGCATGCCACCATCGCCAATAACTACGATGGTATCAAGAACGATACAGCAAGCGGCTCAGCGATTCGGAATAGCATCATTTGGGGAAATGTTTATCCTCCCACGGGTGCCGTCACTTCCATCTTCGGGTATGCCGAAGTAAGCGACAGCGTCGTTCAAGATGGCTTTCCAGAGGGCACGCATATCATCACAACAGACCCAGCCCTTGGTCCGCTGGGCGACTATGGCGGCAGCACACAGACCATTCCGCTCTCGCCTGGCAGTTCCGCGATCGACCAGGGAAATGAAAGTTACTGCCCGGCCGCCGATCAGCGCAATATCTCCAGACCCCAGGGAAGTGGATGTGATATCGGTGCCTATGAATATCAAACCCGCACCCTGGCACCAGGCGAAACCATACGCGTCTCGGTCAGTTCAAGCGGCGGGCAGGCAAATGGCGCTTCATACGCTCCCTCTATCTCAGCCGATGGGCGTTACGTAGCATTCAATTCTGATACTGCAAATCTTGTTCCGGATGATACGAACGGGTTGGAAGATGTTTTTGTATACGATACGCAGACCAGCTTGACAAGGCGGGTCTCGGTGGATTCGAGCGGCGGGCAGGGCGATGGATATTCATATTATCCATCCGTTTCCGAGGATGGACGTTATGTAGCGTTTCATTCGTCTGCTACGAACCTCGTACCAGATGATACCAATGGAGTATATGACATCTTTGTATATGATCTGCAAACAGGTTTAACCAGGCGTATTTCAGTCGATTCGTATGGGACGCAGGCAAACGATAGATCAAGCGGTGCAACACTCTCTGCTGATGGACGCTACGTAGCGTTCGTTTCGTCTGCGACAAACCTTGTGCCCGGAGACACCAATGGAGAGGATGACGTCTTTATCCATGATATGCTGACGGGTGCGACGACACGTGTTTCAGTCGATTCGAACGGCGCCCAGGCAAATAGTTTTTCTTTTACACCATCTATTTCAGTGGATGGACGTTATGTCGCATTCCAATCTTCTGCGACAAATCTTGTGCCGGGAGACACCAACGGGGCATATGATATCTTTGCGCGCGATATGCAGACGGGTATGACCACACGAGTCTCGGTCGATGCAAGTGGTATACAGGGAAATGGTGCCTCTTCCTATCCATCCATTTCAGGGGATGGACGTTATATAGTGTTCGGATCTATTGCCACGAACCTGGTGCCAGACGATACCAATGAGGTGGGCGATATCTTTGTATATGAACTACAAACAGGTGTAACGACACGAGTTTCGGTCGATTCAAACGGCATGCAGGGGAATGGTCAATCTGTCAGTGGTCCATCCAAAGCGATATCAGAAGATGGACGTTATGTCGCATTCCAATCTGAAGCCACAAACCTTGTGCCAGGTGACACCAATCATGTCGATGATATCTTTGTGCGCGACATGCAGGCAGGTATGACCACACGAGTTTCGGTCGATTCGAATGGCGGACAGGGGAATGATTTTTCAAATGGTTCCTACATCTCGGCAGACGGAGGATATATAGCATTTTTTTCCGCAGCCACGAATCTTGTAGCAGGAGATACGAATCTGCAGTGGGATATCTTTGTGCATCGCCAGGCTATCCTTCCCATCCCGCCGACGTCCACGCCAACATTTACTCCGACGAGTACAGCCACGGCTACTCCAACCGGCACCTCGACGAATACAGCAATGGCTACCACTACCTACACAGCGACTGCTACGCCCACCATCACTGTCACTCCTACCCGGACACCCAGGCAAATAAGATCACCTGTGCCGACCAGAACCCGTTTGCCCACCCGAACGCCTATCCCGAGGAAAATGCCCCGCAGGTTAATAGGCCGCTAGCGGCCGGCTATTGATGAAAGTAAAACAAGGAAGCGCCTCTGAAATTTCAGGGGCGCTTCCTCTATCTGCAACGATAAACGAATTTTATAACCCGGCAGCTTGTTTCAAGGCTTCAGCCTTATCAGTCCTCTCCCAGGGGAATTCGATATCGTCACGGCCGAAGTGACCGTACGCGGCAGTCTTCTGATAGATCGGCTTGCGCAAGCCCAGATCACGGATGA
>DATGYJ010000278.1:0-13686 GCA_035298105.1 Anaerolineales bacterium
GGGGATGGGAATTGCCAGTCCCCTGGGTTGCAACTTGACAGAGTTCTGGGGCAGGCTGGTGGCAGGCCGTTCAGGGGTAATTTCTTTGGATGGAACGATCTTTTCTGATCTGCCTTCAACAATTGGGGCCATGGTCCAGGGATATGATGAGAGTTATTTCGATAGCAAGGAAGCGAGGCGGATGAGTCGCTCCACCCAGTTGGGGTTGATCGCTGCGGAACAGGCAATCTCAGAGGCTAAACTTGGAGATGGCAATGTTGATTGCATGGAAGCAGGAGTACTGGTTGGCAGCTGTATCGGCGGGTACAGCGCAGCCGATCCATCCTTCAGAAGTTTCTATGCACGCGGCCGTATGAGTCCATTCACCATTCCAACCTCCATGAATATTGCGCCTGGGGCCAATATCTCCATCAAATATGGCTTTCAGGGTCCTTTGCTGAACGTGGACGCGGCCTGTGCTACCGCAGCCCATTCCATCGGGCATGCCTTTAATATGATCCGCAGCGGGAACCTGCAAGTCGCTGTGACCGGAGCCACGGATTGTCCTTTTTCACCTGGGGTAGTGGCGGCCTGGTTATCACTGAGAGCCGTTTCAAGCCGCGTGGATAACCCGGCTGAAGCCTGCCGGCCATTTAGCGCTGACCGGGATGGAATGGTGCTGGGTGAAGGCGCAGGTATCCTGGTGTTGGAAGCGGAGAGTCACGCACTGCAACACGGTGTTCCTATCCTGGCCGAGATCAAAGGTTATGGCGCCAGCGCCGATAGTAATCACTTGACGCAGCCCACACAAGTTGGGCCAGCCCTGGCAATGCGCCGAGCACTCGCAGATGCCGAGTTGACCCCGGATGAGATCGACTACATCAACGCTCATGCTACGGGCACGGAATGGAACGATAAAAATGAGACCAGGGCCATCAAGGAAGTGTTCGGACCACGCGCCTATGAGATCCCCGTCGTGGGGAATAAAGCCGCCCTCGGTCATTCCATTGCCGGCAGTGGCGCGCTGGAACTCATCAGCAGTATCCTCTCCCTGCGCGATCAAGTGGTGCCGCCAACCATCAATTACAAAGTACCCGACCCCGAATGCGATTTGGATTATGTGGTGGAAGGCAGCCGCAGTCTGCGCTTACGGAATGTGATGAGTAATTCTTTTGCCTTTGGGGGAAGTAACGCGGTGTTGATCGTCGGAGAGTATCAAGCAAACATGAATTGAACCTCAAACATCCCGATAACACTGTGCAAAAAAAACAATTGACTGCCCTTCTGGTCTTCATTCTGACGATCGGTTTTTATATTTATACTCTATTACCATCGCTGGCCTGGGGCGATGGGACAAAATTGCAGAGTGAAGCCATCTCGGGCGAGTCGTTTGTCCTGTCGGAAATGACCCCACAGGAGTTTTCGCCTGATCCATTTATCTTTTCCAAAGTGGGAGTTGCCGCCTGGGACCATCCTCTCTATATCATGCTAGGCTATGGCCTGGTGAAAACTTTTCCATTCGTTGATTCTCTCTGGCTGGTCAATCTCATCTCGGCCGTATTTGGGGCTGCCTCCGTTTCACTGGTATTCCTGATCTCATATCACTTCACCGAATCGCTTTTAGCATCCTGTTATGCGAGTTTCTCGCTGGCCGTTTCCCATACGTTTTGGTGGCATTCTTCCACGCCTGAAGTTTATACGTTATTTACCTTTCTTTTGTTGGTTAGCTTCTACTTCTTTATCCAATTTGAAAGAACGGACCGATCTGCTCTTCTGTTCTACAGTGCCTTCTTTTTAGGGTTGGCAGCTTCCACGCATGTGCTGGCCTTCCTGGCAATACCAGCCCTGGTGCTCTATTATCTGCTCTCCCGGCGTTATCGTAACTTCCATATTCCGGATCCAAAGAAGCTTGTCATGCCAGCCCTTGGGTTTCTGGCCGGCTTTTCTGTATATGTGATTCAATTCATTCGATTGTCGGCGAACTTCCCACTCAACCGGATCATGGGACCCATGGTTGGCTCAACGTTCCTGAGCCAGCTGGGGACATTCGCACCCGTTCTGTTAGGGGAAAGTTTATTGAGCTATCTTTTCTTTCTGACCGTGCAGTTTGGCCCGGCTGGCTTGATCCTGGGCGTTCTTGGGATCCGCAATGTCTTTGGCAATCCAGACTTATCCTTGCGAAAGATCGTCTCTTTTTTCCTGGTCTTCGCCTTGTTTGGGATCTTCTACCGTGTGACGGATCAATTTACGTTCTTCATCACATCTTATTTGTTTTGGGCGATGTCCATGGGGATCGGATCGGTCTACGCCTTCAAGTTGATCCCGGAAAAGAGGCGTTGGCTGCTCCCGGGCATTCTCGGGCTACTGCTTATCGCAACTCCGTTCTTCTACATTGCTTTACCACGTCTGGCAGAGAGCAGTGGCTTGAACGATGCTGCGATTGGAATTCCCAGGATCGGCATTGGTGTTCGAGATGGCCTGGCCTATTATATGGATCCGGATCAACGTGGAGATCTCAGTGCGTATGATTTTGGGCATCAAACCATCTCGCACTTGGCGCCGCACGCGCTCGTGATCGCCGAATGGTATACGGACACCGACGAGTATTTTATTCTTCGTTACTTCACCGAGATCAAAAAGCTGCGCTCAGATATCACGGTGGTTGGCTGGCCCACTCAAGATCCGTTTTCTTTTCATCCTCAGCTTGCATTGGATCTGATCGCAGACTCATTTCCGGAACATCCCGTCTATTTGGCATCTCTGAGCGAACAATTTTATGCTGCCTCCCTATTGATCAAGCAATATTGCATTGTCCCCGAGAGCAACCTGTATCGTCTCTATCCAAGAAAAAATCATGCTTTTCAATGTTTAGAGCAAGATTCCCTGACAAAATAAATTCAGGAAATTACAGGTTTAGCTTTGGAGTCAGCCACGCCCCGCAGGGGTGTGCTGGCGTATTTGCAGGAGCACGCACTACGGGCAGTCCTGGACTCCAAAATCATGATTTACTGAATTTCTAGCCACCTGACAGTTTGTTTGAAAAGTAATCCGTTGGTCGAGTAGGCGGTGCTCTCCCGCCATATCGAGACCAAAAGTACCTGCATATTTTGGATTTTCAAGAAAATCTGTGCTAGCTGAATTTATAATTCAGCGCGGCTTCCGATCCCATAGACGGAATTCCAGATCTCTACCCTCCACAGCAACTGCAGCTTGATAGGAAGGATCGATCTCTGGAGAGAACAGCATCCAGCGCGCAGCTTCCTCTGGGTCGGGACGAGTGGCCCGCAGGATAGCAGGCTCCTTTGGAGCCAGCGAGACATCGAAACTTTCCAACGGCAGCGAGAGGCCCAACCCTTGTGCCTTGATGTAGGCCTCTTTGCGCGTCCAACAACAGAAAAAAGCGGCTTCTCTCTGTTCGAGCGGCAATGCCTGGAGCTCGGCGAATTCAGATTTCGAGAAATATTGCCGGGCGATCACCTGGGAAGATATTCCCCCCCGAATCCGCTCCAGGTCTATGCCAACTTTGCGGTCTTGCGTGATTGCGACGAGGGCAAGATCGCCGGAATGGGATAGGTTGAATTCCAGTTTGTGATCATCCAATTCCGGCTTCCCATAAGAGTTGGTTAAAAAAATGAGTTGATCTGGTTCGCAGAGGAGATAACGCGCCAGTACCGCGCGCAGACATCCATGGGCAGCAATGAAACGGTCTCTATCTGCCGGAAAATGAAAACGGGCAGCACGCTGCGCTTCGTCTTTGGAAAGTGTCGCGGCCAGCTGATCCAGCCTATCAACAGGAAGATCCAGACGGGCGCGCCAGATGTCCACTTGATGAAACTGTAAGTCTAATGGATCAGGAGCAGATAGCCAAATAGAATCGGGATTAGTACTTTGCATAAGACGAGGTCAATTCAGCCGCGATGGAAGCGATGACCGATGTTCTGGCTGTGTTGATGAAGAAGTGATCACCGGCAAAGTATTGTGACTTAAAACCGGAACTGGTATGCAAAGCCCAACCTTCGAGGCGCTCCCGGCTGAGGCGTGGATCGTCCAGCCCGCCAAAAGCAAGGATCGGACACGGAAGCGGAGATTCGGCGCGAACATAGGTATAAGTTTCCATGGCTTGAAAGTCAGCGCGCAGGATGGGGAGGAGTACTTGCATTACCTCGGATTGATGAAGCAAGGCAGCGGGGATGCCGTTAAGCTCTTGCAAGGACGCCAGAAAATCCCCGTCGGATAAAGTGTGGATAGGCGAATGAGGATCAGGCAGATGCGGCGCGCCGCAGGCAGAGATGAACAGGATCTGGGGTTGAGGAAAATTCTGTTGGCGCAATTGTCTGGTAAGTTCAAAGGCAATCAAAGCTCCCAGGCTGTGACCAAAGAAAACAAAAGGCTTGTCTAAAAGCGGCGGGATCGCTTGAGATAAGTTTTCAGCCAGAGCGGTTATTTGTGTGATGGACGCTTCCCTATGCCGCGAACCTCTACCCGGATAGTGCACGATCCGCGGCTCTACGTCGTCGGGAAGCTCCGGGACCCATTGATTGAACACGGTGGGGCCACCTCCGGCGTACGGGAATAAGAACAGACGTGTCTCTGCTTCTGGCCTCATCTGCGGGCAGACAAACCAGCGGTTTGAATCGGGTGAGGTGGAAATCATCGCTGTAAGCTCAAGCCGCCGTCCTCGGCGGCGTTATAGGAGTACATCCTTTGCCATACTCACATAACCTCGGAGTCAGGTTTCTGCAGGAAGCCGCGCGGGATGAAATAATTGAGATAGGTGGAAAACAGTTGCTGGTTCACCGGATGGCATTGGATCCCACTGCCGTCCAATCTCTGCAAAGTATTGCTGAGATCGAAATCGGGCATGAAGACCTGCTTCTCCTCCACTTCCTCGATCAGCGGCAGATAAGGCTGCCAGCCATCGGGGGGCAGATGAGGGACCTGCCTGAAGAGCTCTGCCCGCCATTCATCGAAGGAAACGCTGCGGGCCTGCAGTCCCTGGGATGTAAGCCAGTGGGCCAGCTGGCTGAAGTGGACCGGCTCGGGGTTATCCAGGTGGTAGATCCTGCCAAAATTCTCAGGGTCTTGCGAGAGATGGATAATCGAGGCGCTGACGAAATCCACGGGCACGATGTTGACCATCACATCGAGGTTCGGGATGCTGCCCAAGAGCACGCAGGCGCGGGTCATGCTGGAGATCAGATTATCTGTATTCCAGGCGCCGGTGAGACTGTGACCTGAAACCAAACCCGGACGATAAATGGCATAAGGGATGCCGCGCGAACCGGCCTGCATGACCAACTTCTCTGCGACCCACTTGCTCTGAGCATATCCGCCGAAGGGCGCGCCCACTTGATCCAAATCCGTATCTTCTCGAAAAACACGGCCGTCATTCAGTGCGCCGGAATACAAAATGGATAACGTGGAAATAAAGTGGACAGGCTTCAACTTTATCCGGCTTGCAAGCCGCAACACTTCCTGAGTGCCCAGCACATTCGAGGCTTTGTGGGCATGATAGGGATAAACGAAGTTCACCATTGCGCCATTGTGATAGATCACTTCGATCTGGTGTGCCAAGCGACCAAATTCCGCCTCAGTCAGGCCAAAGCGTGGTTCACCCAAATCGCCCAGGACGGGTTGGATGCGATCATCATAAGCCTCATCCCATAATGAATAGGCCTCCAGATTGTGCTGCAATCTCAGATGACCTTGTTCCAAATCATTCGCGCGCAACAGGCAATGAACTTGTGCGCCTGTCTTCCTGAGCAAATCATGCAGCAAAAATGCACCGACGAAGCCGGTCGCGCCGGTTAATAAGATGTGCTCTGGCTCCTTGACATGCTCGTAAAGGAGATCGCCGGCGCTGATGTCCGGATCAAGCTGCGCTTCCGCATTCAATTCAGCCCGGCTCAATTGACCGCGCCGGATGAAGTCGCTCCGACCCGCCTGGGTTGAGATGCGTTCGCCCCTCCTTACCCTTTCGATTGTTTCCGCCAGGTGGGCCACCGTCGGCTGCTCAAATAACGTCCGCAGAGGCAGATCTGCGGCTTCCAACGCATAGCGCTCGCGCAGCAGAAAGACCAGGCGTGTCCCTAACAATGAATGGCCGCCAAGGTCGAAGAAATTGTCATTCACGCCAACAGCAGAAGGTCTACCTTGATTTTCCAGGCCTAGTACCTGGGCGCAAAGTTCAGCCAGTTCCAACTCCAGCGAAGTGCGAGGGGCTATATAGGACGCTTTGAGATCAGGTCGGGCCTGCGAAGGTTGAGGTAATACCTTGCGATCAACTTTTCCATTTGGGGTCAGAGGCAGCGCTGGCAGGATGACGAAGAGAGAGGGAACCATATACTCGGGAAGCTTCTGCCGTAGGAAAGCACGTAATTGACCGGTATCTGCCGTTTGCTCTCCCTCGGTTGGCACAATGTAAGCAACCAGGCTCGCGTCTGTTGACCTTTCCTTCCAGGCCACTACGACAGCCTGACGGACACCCGGGTGTGCGGATAGCGCAACTTCCACTTCCCCGGTCTCGATGCGAAAGCCGCGCACTTTGACTTGTCCGTCGCTGCGACCGAAGAATTCAATGTTCCCATCCGTGAGGTAGCGAGCCAGGTCTCCAGTTTTATAGATCACAGATAAGCCAAATGGATTAGGGATGAACCGCTCGGCCGTCAATTCCGGACGATGGAGATAACCCCGGCTGAGGCCCTCCCCACCAATGTAGAGGTCACCGATCACGCCGATTGGGACAGGCTGCAGGCGGGCATCCAGAATGTAAACCTGGGTGTTGGCGATCGGTCTCCCAATTGGAATGGTGTTGAATAGATCTGGCTTAACCTCTGAAGTCACTTGATAAGCCGTGGACCAGATCGTTGTCTCGGTAGGACCGTAGAGATTCCATAACTGAGCGCCGCGTAGTAACAACTGCTCTGCCAAATCCTTCGTGAGCGCTTCTCCCCCACATAATATTTTGAGATCGCCTTTGCCCTGCCACCCAGCTTCGAGCAGAGATCGCCAGGTAGCGGGTGTGGCCTGCATGACCGTTGCATGGGAATGGATCAGGGTATCCATTAGCAAGCCAGCATCGGCTGCGACTTCGGAACTGGCAATGACCACTTTCGCCCCCACCGTCAACGGCAGGATCAGTTCCAGAGCGGCGATATCAAAGGAAAGTGTGGTGACTGCGAGCAGCGTATCGCTGGCATTGATCCTCAGATGCTTGCGCAGCGCACACAGGAAGTTGACTACTGCCTGATGATGGATCTGAACTCCCTTCGGCTTGCCTGTGGAACCGGAAGTGTAAATGATATAGGCAAGGTCATCTGGCTTGACAGGAACATCCAACCCTACGGGTCGCTCGAGCGACTGTGCGGTTCGGTTGAAATCATCCAGGCAAATGACTTGAGCATGATTCTCAGGCAGGTCTGCCAATAAGACTGACTGCGTGAGGATCAAGGGAGTTTCTGCGTCAGCCAGCATGAACCTCAGCCGCTCTGCCGGGAAGGCAGGATCCAGAGGCAGATACGCGCCGCCGGCTTTGAGCACGCCCAACAACGCGATCAACATATCGAGGGATCGCTTCATGAAAATACCGACGGACATCCCGGGCCTGATCCCTGCAGCCCATAATGTCTGTGCCACCAAATCGGCATGCAGGTCCAGCTCGGTATACGTAAGACTCTGATCCTCGAATTGGACTGCGATTGCCTCTGGCGTGCGTTTGACTTGTTCCCGGATCAGATCGTGGATACAAAGCCCGCGCGGATAATCTGTTTGCGTTTCATTCCAATCAACCAGCAGCTGTCTGCGCTCCGTCTCACTCAGCAGAGAGTAACTCGATACCGGCTTGAGCGGATCAGCCACAATCTCGTGCAAAAGTGAATGAAAGTGTTCCAGCATACGCTGGATGGTGGCGGCCTCAAACAGATCGCTATTGTATTGAAGGGCGGCCGCCAATCCTGACTCGGTCTCAGCCATCATCATGGTCAGGTCGAACTGGGCCGGTTCCCCTCCAAGCGCCAGCGACTCCAGGATCAGTCCATCGACCCTCATACGCGCCCCGTCAAGCCCCAGGGCGAAGGGACTGAGCGCCTGCACCTCTGACTGATGCGCCTTCTGTAAGATGAACATCGTTTCAAAGAGCGGCGGGCGGCTGGCATCGCGCTGGATGCCTAAACGCTTGGCGAGCAGCGCGGGCGGATAATCCTGATGTTCGAACGCACCCAGGGCCCGCTGACGAGTGTGGTGAAGAACTTCCTTGAATGTAGGATCCTCGGAGAAGTCGGCACGCAAGGCAATGGGATTGATGAAATAACCAACCAACCCGGCGAGTTCTGAATGACTCCTTCCGGCAGTGACCGAACCGACGAGGAATTGTTCCTGGTTCGAATAGCGATGTACTAAGGTTTGGAAGGCGGCTAGTAACGCCGTGAACAAAGTCGCACCTTGCTCCTGGGCCAGGTCCTTTATTTGTTTGTGAAGTTCGCCGGCGATGAGCAAATGTTCTGAGTCTCCACGATACGTTTGCAGTGGCCGACGTGCCCGGTCAGTGGGCAAGTTCAGTACAGGAAGCTCGCCAGATAATTCATCACGCCAATACTCCCAAAGCTTCTCACCTTGCGCACTTGCCAGCATTTCCGTTTGCCAGCGGACATAGTCCGAGTAATGGGCCGCGAGTGGAGGATAAGCAAGGGTTTTGTCCGCTCGATTGGACTCATACGAGGCCAGCAGCTCATGCGCCAGCACTGTCATTGACCAGAAGTCTGTGATGATGTGATCCATCGACAGCAGGAGGATGTGCCCTGCCTTCTCACTTCTCGTCAACAAGAACGCTCGCCATGCCGGTCCGGTCTCCAGGTTGAACGGACGATGAGCTTCGCTGACCAATCGCTGGTGCAGCTCCGTTTCGCTCCAGTGTGAGGCATCCTTACTCTGGAAGGTTCCATTCATGGAGGGATGGACCCGCCGGATCGGCTCGCCTGCCAGGGCGTGGAATGTGCTCCGTAAGGATTCATGTCGTTCCACCAGTTGTCCAAAAGCACGTTCCAGAGCAGGAATATTCAAATCTCCGAGGATGCGAATAGCGCCTGCCACATTAAATGAAATCTCTTCGGGCAGAAGCTGGTGCAGGAACCAAAGGGCCTGCTGCCCATAGGAAAGTGGACTCTCGTCTGAATGCTCCCGGGCAATGACAAAGGGGACAGTATTGGGTGCTTCTGTCGAACCGAAATTCTCGAGCACTTCGGTCACCAGCCCGGAGATGGTCGGTCCTTGCAGAAGACTGGCAACCGATAGCTTTACTCCTGATCTTGATTCTAAAGAGTTCTTCAGTTCCATCGCCATCAACGAATCGAGTCCCAGCGTGTCTAAAGGTTGGTTCAGGCCTAAATGAGTGGAATCCATTCCCAGCACGCGGGCCACGTGCCGCTGGAGGAATTCTTCCAAAAGCTTCCGGCGATCCCCTTGCTCTGCGGCCATCAGCGCGGCATGATCTAGATCAGGGGTGAAATCCTGATCGCTCCGTCCTTTTCTCTGATTTCCATGATCAGCCTTTGCTGCGCGCCGGGTCTCGGACTTGCCATTCGATCTTGAGGCAGGCGGTTGAACTGAAATATCCGTCTTTTCAACCGAAGTCTTCTTACTGGTTGGCTCAAGCCAGTAGCGCTGACGTTGAAATGGATAATTCGGCAGAGAGACTTTGTGACGTATATAGCCTTGATCGAAACCAGCCCAATCGATGTCAGCGCCCTGAACGAAGAGTTGGCCGAGACTGCCTAACAGGATTTGCCAATCATCCTGTCCCTGGCGCAGGGAGGGTAACCATGCGGCCTTAGATTCTGGCAAGCAGTATTGGCCCATCCCCAATAAAACTGGACTGGGGCCGATTTCAATGAAAGCGTCAATTCCCAAATGGGCGAGAGACTGCATCCCCTCGGAGAATTGCACGGCTGCGCGGAGATGCCCCCGCCAGTAAGCTTCATCAGGGACTTGATCAGGTGCCATGACAGCACCAGTCACGTTCGAGACAAGGGGCAGGCGGGGCGGGAAGAAGTGGATCCGGCGAGCAGCTGATGCGAAGTCATCCAGGATCGCATCCATCAACGGGGAATGGAACGCATGCGACACGGTCAGCGGCCTGGATGAGATCCCAAGCCCTGTTAACTCAGCCAGAATAGCTTGCACGGCAGAGCGTTCGCCCGAGATCACCGTGTTCTCGGGGCCGTTCAGCGCAGCAATGGAAACCTGATCCGAATGGGTTTGCAAGGCGCCGGCTATCCGTGACGGATCTGCGAATACCGCCGCCATAGTGCCATTGTGAGGCAGAGCGCCCATCAAGCGGGCGCGTTCGGCAATCAGGTGCAAGCCATCCTCCAATGAGAAGACGCCTGCCACGCACGCAGCAACATACTCTCCCACGCTGTGACCCAGAGCCGCAGACGGTTCGACGCCCCATGAGCGCCACATCTCTGCCAGTGCATATTCAAAGGCAAAGAGCGCCGGCTGCGTATACGTGGTTTGATGAATTGAATCACTTTGCTTTGATTGCTCTGATGGAAACAGGATATCCGACAATGGGCGATCCAATATGGGATCGAGAATTGCCGCACAGCGATCCAGTGCAGCCTGGAAGACGGGTTGCGTCTCGTACAGTTGGCGTCCCATGCCGGTGTATTGTGAGCCCTGGCCGGTGAAGAGGAAGGCAACTTTCGGTCTTGCGCCGGGCTGCGCATGTCCCATGGATAGGGTGGGGACATTTGAATTCGCGCTGAAAGCAGCCAGGCCATCTCTTAGTTCTGCGATAGAACCAGACTGGATCGCCAGGCGATGTTCAAAGTGCGAACGACCCGTGTTGGCAGTAAAGGAAAGATCTGCAAGAGGCTGACGAGTAAGATCCAGATCATGGCTGGTCTGAGCTGCCAGCTCTCGCAGGGCGGTCTCTGTTTTTGCGGAGAGAGTTAAGAGATGGCGTGGGCGCTCCAGATTGTCCGGTGAGGCAGCCTCGCCAATAACCGTCGGACCATCAGAAATAATAAGATGGGCATTAGTGCCGCCGAAGCCGAAGGAACTGATCCCTGCAAAGCGCGGCTGGTCACGATGCTTCCAGGGACGCAGATAGGTTCCGATCTCGAGCCGCGAATCTTCGAGAGAGAGATAGGGGTTGACTTCCTTGAGATGCAAATGAGGCGGAATGGCTTCGTTCTGGAGAGACAGGACAGCCTTGATCAGCCCGGCAATCCCGGCCGCCGACTCCAGGTGACCGATGTTGGTCTTGACCGAACCGACCAGTACTCTGCCCTTCGACGAATCATCCAGAACAGCGCGTAGGGAGGCAATCTCAATCGGGTCGCCGAGCGGGGTGCCGGTACCATGGGCTTCCACGTAACCAATCTGCTGTGGAGAAACACGGGCATTCGCCAATGCTTGCCGGATCACATCCTGCTGGGCTAAGCCATTCGGGGCGGTCAGACCGTTGCTGCGGCCATCCTGATTGACCGCCGAGCCGCGGATCAGAGCGAGAATATGATCTCCGGCTCGCAAGGCATCCGATAGTCGCTTGAGCACGACCACGCCGCAGCCCTCGCCGCGCACATACCCATCGGCGCTTGCATCAAACGTTTTGCAGCGTCCATCCGGAGAAAGCATGCGCGCCTGAGAAAAGGTGATCGTCAATTCGGGCGTCAGGATCAGGTTCACCCCCCCGACCAGGGCCAGATCCGATTCGCCGGTGCGCAAGCTCTGGCAAGCCAGATGGGCTGCCACCAGGGAGGAAGAGCAAGCCGTATCGACAGACATACTTGGGCCGCGCAGGTCGAACACATAGGATAAGCGATTGGCTGCAATGCTATGCGCATTGCCTGTCCCTGCGTAGGCATCTATTCTTTCCAGATCGTCGAACTGCAGACGCGAATAATCGTAACTGCTGATGCCAACAAAGACGCCCGTGCGAGTGCCCGCCAACGCTGCGGGTGGAATATAAGCATTTTCCAATGCCTCCCAGCTTACCTCCAGTAAGAGACGCTGCTGGGGGTCCATGCGGGCCGCTTCGCGTGGCGAAATGCCAAAGAAGTGAGGATCGAATAAGTCTATCTCGTCGAGAAAGCCGCCCCAGCGCGATGCCGACTTGCCGCGTGTAGCTGCATCCGGCGCATAGAACTCATCCACATTCCAGCGGTCAGGTGGGACTTCTGTGATGGCATCCACCCCATTGCGGAGAAGCTCCCAAAAGGCACGCGGATTTGGGGCCTTTGGAAAGCGACAACTTAGCCCGATGATCGCAACAGGCTCATTCAGGTTATTTGGGTAGGTCGGCGTGGGAGTAGCGGCTGGCTCTACCGGTTTCGCTGGCTGAGGTTCGTCCGCCAGATAATTCGCCAGCAGTTCAATGGTCGGGTAGTCCCAGGCCAGGGTGGGCGAGAGTTTGCGGTTGAGGAGATCCTCCAGGTCGCCGGTGAGACTGACCGCCTGGACGGAGCCTAAGCCGTAATAGGTGAAGGGCTGTCGCGGGTCGATGGAAAGGGGTTCTATTTCAAGGAGAGATGCGATGCGCGCGACCAACCAGGATTGAATGGATTCGGCCTTCAGTCTATTTGCTCCAGAGGAAACTGTGGTTGTCTCATGATAAGAAGGGATAGGGGTTAGGGGTAAAGGAGACGACTTGGTCCGCCACTGACCTACGACTTCCAACGTGCCTTCGAGGAATGCCTGCTTACAGGCACGGCGCTGGATCTTTCCACTGGAGGTCTTGGGGATGCTCATCGGCTTGACCAGCACAATCGCCAGTACTTGCAGATCGTGTTTTTCTGCCACCGCCTGCCGCACTGCAGCAGCCACTTCATCTACATTAGGTTGGCGATGCTGCCGTGTGACCTCCTGCACAATAACCAGTTGTTCCTTGCCCCCTTCCGTCATGGAAAAGGCTGCGCCTCCTCCGGGCTGCAGAGCAACGTGAGCGGACTCGACCGTCAGTTCGATATCCTGCGGGTAATGATTGCTACCATGAATAATGATCAAATCTTTCAGGCGACCGGTAACAAAGAGTTCTCCCTCTGACAGGAAGCCCAAATCTCCGGTGCGCATAAAGGGACCCTCCCCACTGCCAGAGAGGTATGCCCGGAAGGTTTGGTCTGTCCCCTCCGGCATTCTCCAGTAGCCCTGGGCCACGCTGGGCCCTGAAACCCAAATTTCCCCTACCTGATTCGACTCGCAGCGCTCAAGCGTGACGGGATGGGCGATGACGATCTGCTGGTCGATGACCGATTTCCCGCAGCTGACCAGCGTCAGAGCAGAAGCATGATCGGCTGCGACCTGAACGGCGCGGTCGCTCTCTAAGGACTTGCGGTCGAAGGTAGATATATGCGGTTCGGCGGGTCCCTCTCCCCCGGCAACCAGCAGCGAGCTTTCGGCCAATCCATAACAGGGGTAGAAAGAAGATCTTCGGAAGCCGCAGCGCTCAAAGGTCCGCGCAAAACGTTCCAGCGTCTCAGGGTGGATCGGTTCGGCTCCGCAAAAGGCGAGAGACCAGGAACTCAAATCCAGGGTCTCGATCTGTTCAGGCGTGATCTTTTCCACGCACAGGTCATAGGCGAAGTTGGGCGCACCGCTGGTCGTCCCCTTGTAGCGGCTAATGGCCTCCAGCCAGCGGAAAGGTCGCTGCAGGAACGAGACCGGTGACATCAGCGTGGACGACCCGCCTAAGTACATCGGTTCAAGGAT
>DATGYJ010000279.1:0-22676 GCA_035298105.1 Anaerolineales bacterium
ACCAGTCCGGCAAGTTCACCGGCATTTGCCAGCGCGATTGCTCCGGCGGCTGTGATGGGTCCTGTGGCCCCGCGCAGGACAACAGGAGTATAGGTGGTCGGCAATCCCTTTTCCGCCATGAAGAGAAGTTTCTGCAATGCCTCCGCGTTGTGGCGTAACGCACCGCTGACGTTGATATAGCAGGCGCACAGAGGCTTGCATTGCAGGGCCTCTGCTCCACCGGCCACCGCTTCCGCCATCTTGATGGCATCCAGGCATCCGGAAAAGTCCAGTGTCACAAACAGGATGGGCTTGAGACTGTGCATGAGCATGGCCCGCATTTGATGGCGGTCATAGGTTTGCGGATCCAGCTCATTGGCAATACAAAACGACATCAGGAAATCGATGTTTGGGAGCGCATCACAGACCCTGGTCGCTTCGACAACATCTTGCAGAAGCCCGGGGCGGCGCTCCCCGCTATGCAAGTCAATTACATTGGGACAGTCTGACCCCGTGCCATAAAACATACTATTGCCCTCCAGGTGCATTGCATCCCTGCCATGGCGATCATAGAGGATCGTGCGCTTGGGGGCCGTGGAGAGCGCCCATTCCACTAAGTGGGAAGGGATGCGCACGCGGTTGCCGTCTTCGACCGTTATGCCTTTCGATTTCAAGAGTTCCAGCGCCTGCTCTTCAAATAAACGCAGGCCGGTGCGTTCGAGTATTTCGAGACTGGCGGCATGAATGCGTTCGAGCTTATCGTCAGATAATTTGCGGAATTGCAGCTCCCCTGTGGACAAGTTCGTGTTGAGCATGATCTTGATCAATCTCCTTCATCCATAATATTTTTCGTTGATTTATTAATGAGGGCCAGAATCCGTTCCGGGGTGGCAGGAATAGAGTGTATTCGCGTTCCAATGGCTCGGGAAAGGGCATTGATGATCGCAGGCGTGCTGGGAAGCATGGCAGCTTCGCCCAAGCCTTTCACGCCGTAGGGGCCCAACCGGCTTGGCACTTCAACCAGGATCGTTTTGATCTCGGGCAAGGATCCAATCATCGGCACAATGTATTGGCTGAGACCTGCGGTCTGCCCGGGCAGGTATTCCTCAGAGAGCGCGGCACCCAACCCCATGAGAATGGCGCCTTCGATCTGCCCGGCCGCATCCAACGGGTTGACCACCCGGCCGACATCGTGTGCAGCGATCACATGCAGGACTTTCACCATACCGGTTTCCAGATCCACGACCAGATCTGCGACTTGCGCCCCGGTGACAAACAGCGGTATATATTCGGGGCGCGGCTGAACGGAGAGAGAGGAGGATATGTCAAAACAACCGGCCACCCGCCGCGATTTGCCAATCCGGTCAAATTCCCGGGCTACCTCAACCAGCGAGACGGTCTGGTTTTGGTTGTCACAGGCAACCACCCGGTTTGAGCCCAGCCTTAGCTGATCAACGGGGGCATCCAATAGCTCAGCTGCGATACCAAATACAGATTGGAGCAGAAGGGCTGCCGCTGTCTGCACTGCACCGCCGACGAAAAATGTAGCCCGGGAAGCTCCCTGAATATCGCTGTTGGGCACCCGCCCCGTATCGGCGTTGACGATCTCGACCTCCTCCCGGGAAACCCCAAAGGTATCGGCTGCAATTTGACTCATGACCGTGTTCGTCCCCTGGCCGTAATCGGGAGCAGAGCAGTAGATGACGAAATGCCCATCGGCAGCTAACTCGGCATGCGTTTCAACCTTGAGCGCGCCGGCCTTACCGAACCGGTACCACATGCCTGATAGTCCAACGGCCCGCCGCAAAGGACTACCGGCGTGCGCGCGGTTGTACGAGTCGGCATTCTCTACCAGCTGGCAATAATAAGGCCGGACCGCCTCGAGGACCTGGGAATATCCCAGTGTATCTTCAAGCGGGTATCCCAAAAAAGAGTTTTCATGGGATCGAATGCAGTTGCGCAGACGAAAATCGATCGGATCGTCACCCAAGTTTTCGATCAACTCATCCAGCGCGCACTCCAGGGCAAACGTGGACTGGGCAGTGCCAAAGCCGCGATACTGACCGGACTTGGGTCCATTGGTGTACACACTGCGTGCCAGGGCATCGACGGCACGCCAGCGATAAGCGCCTCCAACTGCAGTGACGGCATAATTGGGGATGAAACGCCCGCCTCCATCATAACCGCCGGTATTGCAGTCAATGCGCGCATAGAACCCGGTCAGTTCGCCTTTCTGGGTCGCGCCGATCTTACATTTCACGTGATAGGGATGGCGCTTGGGGGTGGCCTCAAATGACTCCTCGCGCGAATATACGAGACTGACCGGCTGGCGCAGCAAATAGGCAGCCAGACCCACTGCCAGGAAGGGCCAGGGATCCTGCTTGCCGCCGAAACTGCCCCCGGTGGGAGGTACTCTGACCCTCACTTGAGAGGGTGGCAATCCCAGCATCTCGGCAATATAACGCTGTTGGTTATGAGGCTGGTGCGTGCCTCCTATCACAGTGACACGACCCTGCTCATCGATCATTCCGATCAGCGCCTCGCGCTCCATGGCGACATGTTCGAGGAAGGCGGTCTCGAAAGTTGTCTCCAGGATATAATCGGAGACAGCAAACGCTGCCTCAAGATCACCATGCTGGACCTGGAACCTGGATAGCTCATTGCCATTCCCCGCAATAGGCACGGCACCGGGCTTGAGCGCCGCCTCCATATTAAATGTATAAGGCAGTGGTGCAAGGTCGATCAACAGCGCCTCACATGCCGCCTCAGCTTGATCGAAGGTCTCAGCTGCGATCAACGCGATCGGCGCCCCCTTCATGCGCAGCGTGTCACCAACCGGTGCCAGGACAGGTTCTTCCACGCTGTAGTCCGGAAATCCATTAACCCCGGGGATATCAACCCAGGTGATGATACGCCTGACGCCCGGTATCTGCGCTGCGGCGGAGACATCCAGGCTGCGCAAGCGGGCGTGATGATAAGGACTCCGGACCACCTTGATCTGTAACATTCCCGGCAACTTCATATCTTCCACGTAGTGAGTCTGGCCGGTGACTTTGCCGAGTGAATCTGTACGCAGCGCGCTGCCGCCCAACGGCAGGGCGGGATCGCAATGATCTGGCATCGGGCGATGATCGAATGACAAGGATCCCTCAATCAGCAGAAAGAGACATTTGGACTAACCCAGGAAAATGACATGCCACCAGGTGAGAGCTATCCGCGTTCGCCCTCAAAGGCGGCGCCTCCGTCACACAGGACCCGGTTTGATAGCGGCAACGGGGATGGAAAGGACAACCGGAAGGCGGGTTGCGGGGGCTTGGAATTTCCCCTTGCAGCGTAATGCGCTTCCGCGTTTCGCGCAGTTCCGGATCCGGGAGGGCTACGGCCGACATCAAGGCCTCGGTATAAGGATGTTTCGGTTGGGTAAATAAAGTGGAGGTTTTACCGACCTCAACCAGTTTTCCGAGATACATTACGGCGACTCGATCTGCAATAAAGCTAATGATGTTGAGATTATGGGTGATCAGGATGTAAGTCAAACCGAGTCGTTCTCGCAGATCCTTCAGCAGATTCAGGATGCCCGCCGCTACAGAGACATCCAGACCTGAGGTAGGTTCATCTGCAACCAGCAAAGAGGGATTCAGAGCCAAGGCACGCGCAATTCCCACCCGGCGCGCCTGCCCGCCCGAAAGTTGATGCGGATATTTATCGGCCTGCTCGGAGGATAAACCCACCATCTCCAGCAGTTCATCCACTTTTTGGGGCTTGTCCACTGCGATGCCGTGGATCTTGAATGGCTCCAACAGCAATTGAGCGACGGTCTTGCGCGGGCTCAGGCTGGAAATCGGGTCCTGGAAGATCATTTGCATATGAGCGCGCAATGGTCGAATTTTTGATTGGGGCAAACTGGTGATGTTATTTCCATCCACGCCAATCTGGCCAAAGGTGGGCTGTTCGAGGCGCAGGATGGTCCTCCCCAGTGTAGTTTTTCCACAACCGCTCTCTCCCACCAACGCCAGGCTCTCCCCTCGATAGACCGCGACATCGACCCCATCCACCGCGCGCACTAATCCTTCTTGTTCCCCCAGGAGCTTTCCCAACCAGCCGACCGTATCCTTATAGTGCACTTTTACTTGCGCCGCCTGGATCACTTGCCTGGTGGCTGAAGTTGGGGCCGACGGCGTGCTCTCAGGGACGACTTCTTTAGAGGATGGTCGGTATTCGGCGTAAAGCAGGGCCGGTATTCTTCCACTCCAACCGGGTTGGTAGGCATGACACAATACGGTTTGTGCCGCAATCGGGGATAGGAGTGGTTCCTGTGCAAAGCAAACGGGCAGGGCAAGATCACAGCGCGGCGCAAACTTGCATCCGACAGGCAATTCCTTCAGGCTTGGCACACGTCCGCGGATCGTGATGAGGCGCTCCACCTGCATCTGGTGTGATGGATGGGAACGCAGCAAAGCCTGGGTGTAAGGATGCAACGGCTTTTTGAATACCTCAAAGATATTACCTGTCTCCACTACATTCCCGGCATACAGCACCACGACATGGTCACACAACTGCGCCACGATGCCCAGGTCATGAGTGATGTAAAGGATCGAGGTCTGCAGTTCATCGCGCAGCCCGCGGATCAAGTCAGTGATCTGCGCCTCGAGCGTCACGTCGAGGGCAGACGTCGGCTCATCGGCAATGAGCAGGGCCGGGTTGGATTGCAGCGCCTGGGCGATCATGATCCGCTGGAGCATGCCGCCCGAAAACTGGTGAGGGAAATTTCGAATGCGCTTCGCGGCGTCGGGGATGCCGACCCGGTTGAGCATGGTAATGGCGCGCTCACGGGCCTGGTTCCGGCTGACGGGCTTGTCGTTCGGCGGATGAGCCAGGATCGCATCGACCATTTGCTGTTCGATACTGAATACCGGGTTCAGGCTGGTCATCGGATCCTGGAAGATCATGGAAATATCACGACCACGTATGCGGCGCATCTCCTCTTCGTTCAGGCGGCGCAGGTCACGGCCCTGGAACAAAAGCTCACCACCCGATATTTCTCCATTGGGCGGGAGCAGGCGCATCACCGCGGAAGCGATGGTGCTTTTCCCACAGCCCGACTCGCCGACCAGCCCGACGATCTGTCCGCGCCCGACCTCAAAATTAATGTTCCGCAGTGCCGTCAGAGTTGCCTGGCGCGTCCGGTACTTTATTTCCAGATTGACCGCTTTAAAAGTCACATCCATCATAGCCCCCTTGTCCCGGATAGGCGTGGGTCGAGCACATCGCGCAGGGCCTCACCGAATAACGTGAACCCGAGCGTGGTCAAGGCCAGGGTCAAACCTGACCACAGGATCGGCCATTGGGATTCGAAAATGTGGTTGAAGCCGTCGGAAAGGATCGCGCCCCAGGAGGGAGAGGGAGGCGGCAGTCCCATTCCCATGAAGGACAATCCGGCTTCGAAGGTGATGACCCAGGGCAGGTCCATGGCCGCCAGCAGCAGAGCAGGTGCGATCACGTTCGGCAGGATATGGGAAAACAGGATCACCCGGTCCCGTGCGCCCAGTGAGCGTTCCGCTTCCACGTAAGCCTTCTCGCGGATCGAAAGCGTCTGGGCGCGGATCACGCGGGCATAGTTCGGCATCCAGGTCAGCCCGATCACGATGATCACATTGGTCCGCGATGGACCGAGGAGCGCCAGGATCGCCAGGGACAACATGATCGAGGGAAAGGCCTGGAGCATATCCATGAAAACGACAATAACATTATCTACGATTCCCCCAACATATCCGGCAATCAATCCCAGAAATACTCCCGTCACCACTGCAATCCCCACAGAGGGAACGGCTGTCCCGAAGGCAATGCGGGAGCCGTATACGAGGCGGGAAAAAATATCCCGGCCGATATGGTCCGTGCCCAGCCAGTATGAGGTTGAGGGTCCCTGCAGCCGGTTTGGGATATCCTGCCTGTCATATTCATATGGTGCGATCAAAGGCGCAAACAGAACGCAAATCACGAACGTCAATACGATCGCAAAGCCAACCACCCCCAGCGGCTGCCTGAGAACATCTCCGAGAACGGGAAGACGGTCAAGTGTTCTTTCGATGGAGTTCGTCGGCCTCTCGACATACTGCATGGTCAACCTTGCCTTTTGTTCAACTGAATGCGTGGGTCCAGGTATGTGTAGATTAAGTCGGCAATGAAATTCGCCAGGACGAACAGAACAGCCACAATCAATACACCGGCACGGACCAGCGGGTAATTGCGGACCTGGATGGCGTTATAGATCAGCAGGCCCATGCCGGGCCGCGTAAAGATGATTTCTACAAAAACCGCCCCACCCATCAGGCTTCCCAGACCGACCCCCAACACGGCCACCGTGGGAATTAACGCATTCTTGAGGGCATAGCGATATCGTACCAGCCACTCTGAAAGGCCCGCAGCCCGGGAGGCGCGCACATAGGTTTCGTTCAGTACCTCCAACAGGCTGGTGCGCACCAGGCGGCTCAGATAGCCAATCCAGGTAATCGCCAGAGCAACCGATGGCAGGATGAGATGCCGGATATAGTCCGTGAGATCACTGGTCTTGCCGATGCCCATGGCAGGCAGGGCGTGCAGTTCGACCGCAAAGAGGAGCAGCAGGAACAGGCCCGCCACATAGGAGGGGATGGTGGTAAAGGAAATAGAAAGGACCGCCAGTATTCGGTCAGCGACCGAGTTCGGGTGGGTCGCAGAATATACCCCCATGGGGATTCCAAAAAGAATGGCAAGGCTGAGGCTTGAGACAGCCAGAATCAGCGTGTGAGGCAACGCGCTCCTGACCAGCTTGTTGATGGGCGCGCCCGTAATGGCATCCACACCGAGGCTGCCATGCAGAAGATTCCACAGGAAGTTACCAATCTGCACATACAGGGGCTTGTCCAGGTCCATGGCGGTTCGCATCTTTTGGATCAGCCCCGGGCTGGCGCGTGGCCCCAGGATGGTAGTGGCTGGATCCCCGGGTACAATGTGCACCAGCAGGGACAAGAAGATCACAATCAACAGCAATACCATGACCGTCATCAGGATGCGTTTTGCGATGTATACCAACACTTGGATAAGCGATCCTTTCGAATTCGAGTGACATTGCGAGGAGGGCGGGGCTTTGCGCCTCGACCTACCTCGCAATGCCTGCATGATTTGCCAGGTAAATCACACGCAGGTGCAAGTGTGATGGGCAGGCAGGACCAATATTTGCAAACGGTCTCTGAAGATTTCCTGAACCTTCAGAGACCCTACGATACAGCTACTACAACCCAGCTTGCGTAAACTCTCGCAACATCGGGGATAGCCCACCGGGGTAGATGACCATCTTGACCTCCGGCTTGGAAACGTACACTTGCGGCACGTTGGTTACAAAGACGGAGATCGCGTCGGCATCCCACAGCTGTTGCATTTGAAGATAGATCGGTTCACGCTGAGCTGGATCAATCGTTTCGATGCCTTTTTTGTGCAGGGTGTCAAATTCCTGATTGCACCATCGCATCCAGTTCCAGAGATCCACCTGGTCACAGGTAAACCACATGGTGGACCAGGCTGGCTCCGGCGCTACGGAGGAATATCCGACGGCGAACAACTCCAATTCCTTGTCTTTGCCATCGGCTCCATATGACCAGAACGTGCTGGAATCCAGTGGGTCGAGCGTGACGTTGATGCCCACTTCTTTCAAATTTTGCTGCACAATCTGGCCCCAGGTATTGTACTCATCGGTGTTCTCGTAGGTCAGCTTCAGATCGAGAGATGTGAGATTGGCTTTGGCCAGGAATTCCTTGGCCTTGGCAACGTCGCGGTTGTAGACCGGCGCATCCTTCCAGAAACCGGGTGTGCCCTCCGGGATCAGCGCATTGGCGCGGGGCGCCTTGTCATTGTAGGCGGCCGCCAAAATGCTGGGAACATCAATACCATAGCGGATGGCCTCGCGCACGTTGAGATCCTTCAGCTTTGGATTTTCAACGTTCATGCCGATCCAGTTGTAGGCAGTGGAGGGAATCGATACGACCGAGAAATTTGGATCGCTCTGGAATTTATCGGTAGAGGACAACGAGATACCGCTGAAATCCAATTCGCCCGCCTGCAAGGCGACTTCGGCTGCCTTGTCATCATCCACGGGGATCAGGTCGATTTCATCATAAAACGGTTGAGTTCCCCAATAGTCCGGATTGCGCTCGAGGACGATCTGCTGCTTGGGCGTCCATTCCGAAAAGAGGTAAGGACCGGTGCCGACAAGATCGGTCTTGATCTTATCCGCCCCAGCTTCTTCATAGAATTTCTTGCTGACGACCAAACCAGAGGTCATAGGCAGGACCGATGTCCAGAGGGTCGCTTGTGGATGCTTGAAGACGAGCTTTCCGGTGTATTTATCCACGATCTCCACATGATCCAAAGCTGACCAATCATCGGCATAAGCTGGCTTGGGATCCGTGACCAGGAAGCGTTCGTAGGAGAATTTCACGTCATCGGTAGTGAGTTCCCCGTAGCCGCGCTGCCACATGACTCCTTTATGGAGTGTAAAGTCAATGGTCAAGCCATCTGGAGATACGGTATAAGATTCTGCCAACTGGGGTTCAAGTTTGCCTTCGGCATTGTAACGGAACAAGCCTTCCATGACGGTTCTGTCGATCGTATCCTCCACAGCCCCCGTCACATTAGCCGTGTCCAGGTTGTTGATATCCCGAATCAGGCGCACCTTGAGGAGCTTCGGAGCCGCCTCGGTTGCCACGGGCGCTTGAGTGGGTGCCTGGGTAACTGCCTGAGCAGGGGCCTCAGTGGGAGCAGCGCTTGGCGCAGCAGGAGTAGTCTGTGGAGCACAGCTTGCCACAAGCATGCTGGCAACTGAGATCAGGCTCAACAGGAACCAGAATTTCTTTTTCATATCCATGGTGAATCCTTTCTCTTCATCTCTCGTACTGAATTTATGAGCAGAAAACAATTGACAAACTTTCATGAACCAAGCAGTGATCCTACGTGCCTCCTTTCATTTTCTTTGAAAGCGCTTTACACCATCTCTCTCCTGATTTTTTGCGTCCAACTTTTTGTGAATACCCGACCTTCACCTTCATAAGCATCCAATAGATTGGTCAAGTAAAAGTAATCCTGATCGCTCGTCATCACACTCGACGTTTCCACGCGTGTTATCCAGTCTCCGCGACTGATCTCGATTTGACGCTTGCAATGCACGCTGGCGGAGGTCGGTTGTCCTTCGACAATTGAAAAAGTGTTTGTGATCACACTGTCATAGATAATTCCATTCGAGAGCTTGTTGCGACCATCATCGATGCGATCCACCATTCGCAACTGACCTTTGGTGACGTTATAGGTGAAGGTGCGAGTCCCTTTTTCGGATCGCAGGCTTTCATATTCCAATATCGGAGCGCCTTCCGGAGGTTCAAAGGGTACAAGGGATGTATCCAATTCATTCACAGCGCGCACCGGCAAAATCAGTTTGCTCGCCCCGTCTGTATGAACGGTCAGTCTGACAGCCTCCGGTGATGGCCAGGCATGCGGCCAGTAGGTAGGCGAGATCGCCACCCGCCAGCGATGTCCCGGGATCAACCGATGGGCGGTCGCGTTGAGCTGCACCCGCACTTGATAGATTTCACCCGGTTTCAACGGCTCCGGGCAATCATGACCATTGCGATGAGTAAGATTAAGCAATCCCCAACTGACAAGCCGGGAAGCACCATCGGGAGCCATGTCGCACAGCCGCACTGCCAGCAAGGCGCTCGGATGATCCACCGCCAGTTTGAGATCGACTTGAGGGAACCCCAATATTTCCAGCGGTTCGTGCGATGACGCAGATGTAAAACAGAGCGAGAGCCCATCGTCGGTGCGTTGATCGACGGGCAAGCCAAATTTGTTGCCGTAGGGGCACCATACCCCGGCAGTTGCGCCGTTGAGCTGTGCGCCCAGCAGGATCAGTTCATCCACGGACTCTGAAGTTTTGACCAGATTGTTCGCCTCGAAGAAGAGAGGTTCTGGTGTGAGCTGGGCAGGCGGCCAACTGGCTTCAGCTACCCAACGACCCGGCCATTCCGATTCAAAAGGCTGGGGCGGAACTGCTTCTGGCATCCAGACTCGCAGCATCGGTTCATTCATAATGCCGGTGTCCAGCCCCTTGAGCCAGTGATCCCACCAGCGCAGGCTCTCCTGTAAAAAGCCAATTGCCGGACGAGGCACCGCGGTATGCGGATACGAATGAGACCAGGGACCGATCAATCCTTTGCGCGGGACCGATAATTTCTCCAGCAGGCGAGGCACAGCATTCGTGTACGGGTCAGTCCAGCCGCCCACGGCATAGACCGGACACTGGATCGCCTGATAATTCTCATCCACCGAACCTTGTTTCCAGAAATCGTCGCGTTGTTGGTGGCTGAGCCAGCTCTCAATGAAAGGAGGCGTATTTTCCAGCCGATAGAACCACATCTGCCGCCAGCGCTCGCCGACGTTCTCCGGATCAGGCGGAAGCGCGTTATAGGCAAACATGATCGAAGCCCAATTCAGCAGATCTGACCCCAACACACAGCCGCCCATGTAATGACAATCGTCGGTGTAGCGGTCATCGGTGGAACAGACCGTGATAATGGCTTTCAATGCAGGGGGCCGGTGAGCGGCGACTTGTAAACTATTGAAGCCTCCCCAGGAAATGCCCATCATGCCCACGCTGCCTGTACACCAGGGCTGGCTGGCGATCCAGGCAATGACTTCCAGGGCGTCCTCTTGTTCCTGCGGCAAATATTCATCCAGGAGTAATCCATCCGAATCCCCACTGCCGCGCATATCCACCCGCACGGAAGCGTAGCCGTGCCCGGCGAAGTATTCATGGATCACCCGGTCTCGGATGGCCGTTCCATCATTCTTACGATAAGGAAGATATTCAAGAATAGCGGGGACGGGGTTTTCCTCTGCATCCGTGGGCAGCCAGATACGCGCTGCCAGCCGCAGGCCATCGGCGAGCGGGATCCAGGTGTTCTCGATCAGTTTTACCGGATGAGGTAATGTAACAACGGTCTTATACTTCGGTAGTGTCTTCATGATGCCTTCCCGAGTTACATATTTAATTTAGCGGCGTTTGCAGCTACATGGTTAAACCAAGCATGCCAAGCACAATGAGGTCAAAGCCAGTAAAAGGTAAATAAATTTTATGCTCTGGGAAACTAAAAGTGATTTCAGGATGTTCCGGCCGCGGACTACGGTAAAGTTATTACCGGGCCATACACCTGATCCAAATCTGGAGGCGCCGTGGGAACACAAAACATCAAGAAAGCCGTTATCTCTAAAACAAATTTTCCTGATCGCCGTCCAAGCCCCATGCGCCAAATGAAATATACCACCGATAATCCAATATGACAATTAAAATGCTAATCCTAGAGAATTAGCCTGGCAGACCCTGTTGCCTGGGCAGCAAGAGCCGTTGGCGGGTAAAAGGGATCAAGCCGCCGGCGTCAATGATCGCCTGGCGTGCAGCGGGCAGGGGAACGATATCGAACGAACGACCGGTGGTCTTATTAAGGACCTTTTCATCCGTCACTTCGAGCTCATCGCCGGCCTCCGCCTCGATCTCCGGGCAAATGACGGTGCGCAGGCCCAGGTTGATCGAGTTCTGCAGGAAGATCCGTGCAAACTGCCGCGCCACGATCACCAGTTCAGGGCCCTTCAGACAGGAGGCGGCTTGCTCACGGGATGAGCCACAGCCGAAGTTCTTGCCAGCTACGATGACGCTTCCGGGGAGTATCTCCCCGCTCTTCAGACCAGTGTTGAACTCAGCGAGATCCGCGAAGGCATACTGAGGAGTCTCAGTGGGTAGAACAGTTGCCATATAGCGGCCGGGATAAATGATGTCGGTCGAGATATCGTCACCGAGTGTCAAAACTACTTTTGCCATTTCAGCCTCCCATTCTCGGATCAGTGATCACGCCTGTCAACGCACTGGCAGCCGCGACCGCAGGCGAGCATAAATACACTTCCGAATTGGGATTACCCATCCGGCCCTTGAAGTTGCGGTTGGTAGTGGAGAGCGCCACTTCCCCATTCCCCAGGGCCCCCTGGTGGACGCCCAGACAGGGACCACAACCCGAGTTTGCCACCACTGCCCCGGCCTCCATCAATGTCATCAGATAGCCGGCTTGCATCGCCTGGCGGAAGATGCGCCCGGAAGCAGGGAAGATCAACATGCGAACACCACGCGCAACTTTTTTGCCGGCTAAGATACGTGCGGCTACCTCGATATCATCCAGGCGGCCGTTGGTGCAAGAGCCAATCACGATCTGCTGGACGGCCGTCCCGGCAACTGCCTCCACCGTTTTGACATTGTCCACCGTATGCGGGCAGGCAATCTGGGGAGCCAGAGCAGCAGCATCGATTTCGATCACACGATCATAGGTCGCGTCCGGGTCCGGACCAAAAACCGGAATAGCCTCATCCACACCTGCTACTTCCTTGAGGTAGCGCAGGGTCTCCCCATCCGGTGGAACGATCCCTGAGGTGGCTCCCGCCTCGACCGACATATTGCAGATGGTTAAACGGCCCGAGGTCGGCATATTGGCAATCGCCTCGCCGCCGTATTCGATCACCTTGAAATTCGCGCCTTCGGCGCTCAACTGGCCGATCAGGTATAGGATCAGATCCTTGGGCAGAACGTTTGGCGCAAACTGGGCATGCACCGCGACTTTGATCGTTCCCGGTACTTCAACGTTCAGTACATTCCCCAGGGCCCAGACCGAAGCCATCTCGGTTGCGCCAATGCCAAAGGCGAAGGCGCCCAGCGCCCCATGGCTGGTGGTGTGACTGTCGGTTCCCACAACCACTGCACCGGGGCGAACATAACCATTCTCAGGCAGGATCTGGTGACAGATGCCGCCCTCATCGCCACGGATATCATGGAACCTGGTGATGCCCTGCTGGCTGACGAATTCACGGACCTTCTTTTGGTTGGTGGCCGTCTTCGAGCTCTCAGCCGGGATGCGGTGATCGAAGATGATCGCGATCCTCTCCGGATCCCAGACTTTCGCCTGGAGACCGGTGCCCTTGTAGATCTCCTGAAATTGGTTGAGGACCAGGGCGGCGTTTTCGTGCGACATTGCCAGGTCCACATGCGGTTCCACCACATCCCCCAGTCTGACGGAAGCCTGCCCGGTGGCACGCGCCAGAATCTTTTCGACCATTGTCATTCCCATACGTGTTTATCTCCTTGTAGGTTCATCGAAATTTGCCTTGATCAGCGCGAAGAGCGATTCGCCAGGACATCAGATAATCTGTTTTTCATTCAACAGCTTCTGTTCTTCATCCGTATACCCAAGCCCGGTCAGAATCTCCCTGGTATGCTCCGAAAGCATGGGTGGTGGAGTCTCAATTTCCGCAGGGGTCTTGGAGAATTTGGCTGTCAGATTGAAAATCTTAATGTTCCCGATGCCAGGCTGGTCTACATCCGCAAGGACCTCACGGTGCTGGGCCTGCTCAGAGGTCAAGGCAGCTTCCAGGCTGAGCACATCGCCCGAGGGGATGCCTCTCGCATTGAGAATCTCCACCCAGTGGGCGGTCGTCTTCTGCGTCAGTTTTGCCTCCAGTAAAGGAGTGAGCCGGCAGCGGTTGGCTTTGCGGGTATCACGCTCCTGGAAGCGCGCATCGGTCTTCAATTCAGATAGCCCGAGTTCGTCCGCCAGATTCTCCCATTGCTCCTGCTGGTTGGCAGCGATATTGATATAGCCATCCTGGGTCTTGAACATACCCGAAGGGGCAGCCGTGAAATTATCATTACCTAGCAGGACTGGCTGCTTTCCACCGATCAGCAAATTGGCAGCCACCCAACCCATCAGCGGCATGATCGAATCCAGCAGGGCAATATCGATGAATTGGCCCTCGCCTGTGTGCTCGCGATGATAAAGAGCCGCCATGATCGCAAAGGCAGCATTCAACCCTCCCACCGTGTCGCAGACCGGGAAACCTGCCCGTAAGGGGTTCAGCCGCTCATCGCCGTTGATCGCCATCACACCCGACAAGCCCTGGATGATCTGATCGTAAGCCGGCTTGCAGGCATCGGGTCCGCTCTGACCGAAGCCGGAGATGGCACAGTAGATGATCTGCGGGTTGAGCTTGCATAATTCCTGGTAGGAAAATCCCAGCCGAGCCATAACGCCGGGGCGGAAGTTCTCCACCACCACGTCGGCAGTCCGAACGAGCTTGCGGAAGATCTCCTTGCCTGCCTCAGCCTTCAGGTTCAGCGTCAGAGATTTCTTGTTGGCATTCTGGGCCAGGAAACTGGTGCCCAGGAGTTCCTGGTTGTACTTAGGGACATTACCCAGCTTGCGGGCTAAGTCGCCCCCTTCGGGGTTTTCGATCTTGATCACCTCAGCCCCCAGGAGAGCGAGATGCAGGGTAGCGAACGGACCCGAGAGGACATTGGTCAGATCAAGAACACGGATATCTGCCAGTAGTTTCATAGACACCTTTTTGAACCACCGAGACACGGCACTCTGCGAGTGTGCTTCGCGAAGTCACTCACCTGCCCTGGCGGGCGGTGCCAGGGAGTGTGCGTCAGGTGCAAGTGGCGGCGACGCTTCGCAGTGGTACGGCTTAAGCCGCACGGTGCCAGGGGAGAAAACCAATAAGAAAACTCAGTGCTTGCGTGTCTCCGCGGTTAGTGGACTTTTTGCCCTTTGAAATCGACGATGGAGCCGGATTTCAGGATCAAGCCAGGTAATTCACGTTCAAAGAACGCACTGACCTGGGCGGCGACATCGAGCAGAAAATCGAGCTGGATATCCCTGCGCAAGCCCATACGCTGCAGGGAATGGACCAGATCCTCGGTGCAGACATTCCCACTGGGCAGTTTGGTAAAGGGACAGCCGCCCAACCCACCAAACGCAGACTCGAAATAGGTCACGCCGCTCTTCAGCGCCGCGTAGCAGTTGGCTAACCCCAGCCCGTAGGTGTTGTGAAAATGACAGGCCAGTTCGATCTCAGAATCCAAATCCCTGACCGCGCCGTACAGCTCCTCGACCTGGAGTGGCTGGGCATGACCGGCTGTGTCAGCCAGGCTGATATTACGAATGCCAGCCTCCAGGTATGCCTTGACAATGTCGAGCACTTTCTGCCGGTCAATCGGACCTTCAAACCCACAGCCGAATGCAGACTGAACTGAAACCTGGACCTTCTTCCCTTCGGAGGCAGCGCGCTTGGCCATCGGAATGATGCGCCGGAGGGCCTCGTTCGTGCTCATACCCGTATTCTTCAGGCTGTGGGTCTCGCTGGCAGAGACACCCATACAGAACATCTCGACCCCACAGGCCAGCCCGCGCTCCAGTCCCTTCTCGTTCAGCACCAGCCCCGAGAGAACGACCTCAGGTGGTTTGTTATACGCAAAGTACCGGAACAGGGCGTCCGTGTCGGACATCTGCGGCATCTTCTCAGGGTTGACGAACGATCCCAGCTGGATGATGTCCACACCTGCGGCAAACAACCCTTCGATCCAGCGGATCTTTTGCTCGAGAGGCACGGTTATTTTCTCAGCCTGCAGTCCATCGCGTGGACCAACCTCGTGAATGGAGATCTTTTGCATGAGGATCAACTCCGTGCGATTCGCTATAGCTTCGCCGCGATCGCCTTGCCCATGTCCAGAGTGGAATTAGAGCCGCCCATATCATAGGTGCGGACGCTGCCTTCGCAAATGACCTCCGCGGTTGCCCGCTCGAGCGCTACGGCTTTTTCCGTCTCGCCGAGAAAGTCGAGCATCATCCGGGCAGATAGGATCGTCGCGATGGGGTTGACTTTGTACAGCCCCGCATACTTGGGCGCAGAACCATGGCTGGGTTCGAAGACCGCCAGCTTTTCGCCGATGTTGCCGGAGCAACCGAAACCCAATCCCCCAACCATTTGCGCTGCCAGGTCTGAGATGATGTCACCAAACATGTTGGTGGCGACCATCACGTCATAGTTCTTCGGATTCTTCAGCAGCCACATGCAGATGGCATCCACGTTGGCATCGTCCATCTCGATCTCGGGAAAATCATCGTGGATTTCTTTGGCGATATCGAGGAACATGCCTTCGGCCGCGCGCACCACATTGGCCTTGTGCACCACGGTCACTTTCCTGCGATGATATTTGCGAGCGAATTCGAAAGCTGCCCGGATGATGCGCTCCGAGCCCTTGCGAGTAACAACCTTGTTGGAGATCGCCAGCTCATTGAGCGGCACATCCTTGAAGGCCCCGAACGGCTTCGAGAGCCTGCCCAGCACTTCCGCCAGTTCAGCAGGGACCGGGTGAAACTCCACACCGGAGTAGAGATCCTCGGTATTCTCGCGGAAGATCACCAGGTCGATATCCTCCTTGTAATTGAGCGGGTTTCCGGGGTAGGCTTTGCACGGGCGCAGACAGATGTACAGATCGAACATCTGGCGCATGCGCACGATCGGCGAACGGTAGATCAATCCCTTGCCCTGGAGTTCGGGCACCAATTCCCGTTCAGCCGCCTTAACTGGCTTGGACGTGATAGCCCCAAACATAGCAGCATCCACATTCTTGAGCAGATTGACGGTTCTATCTGGCAGGGCCTCGCCCTCTTCACACCAGTATTCCCAACCGATGTCCCCATGGATGTATTCGGCATCCAGGTTCAATTTGTCAAGTACGATCCTGGTGGCATCCAGCACATCCACCCCGATGCCGTCGCCTGGCAACCAGGCAATTTTGTATTTCGATCTCTGTTCTGGTGTTGTGTTCATACTGCCCTCCAACCATTGGATTGAATGCAATCTTTGTACAGGTCATCTCAAAAACAGGCAAACTCTCACGCGGCTGGTACATCCTGCTTTCAGTTGCTAAGACGACAGCACACCCCTGTGGGGCGTGCCTGACTCCATAACGAAGGGAGGCGCGAGTTTCCAAGATATATCGTTCAGAGATAACATAAGTACGCTTTTTGGACTACTGACGACTGTCTTAAGTCCGTCTGCCAGACGTTACTTTCAAGACACCCGGTTTAACAGTAGAATAAGAATAGCTGTAAATAAGCACGTATATAGCCAATTTCAGTAAATCACGGGCGGTGCCACCATGGTCCCCGAAGCGTAGCGGAGCGGGAGGGAATCCGGCTCGTTACCAACGGATTTGGCAACACCGTACCTGCGCTCGGTGCAGGTGTCCGCCGGAGCGTTTCGCGATTTACGGAATTTAGAAAATCTGATGGTCAGCGTCACGTTCCCATCCAGGAAGACCGCGATGTACAAAAACATCCCACCCGAAGAACGGGGTAACCAGAGGTGGCGAGTGGATTTCCCATACCTTCGTACGCTTCAATCCAAGCCGTTTTCTGAGCGCAGGCTCAGTGGCGATTATCGCCTGTCAAGTAGTTTCGCTCGCATTCGAAGCAAGATCTATCACCGATTGGCTATCCAGAGTGGATAGCCGTCATCACAAAAGAACATGGAGGATTCAATGAAAGTATTGGCAATAGGTGCAGCAGGCAAGATGGGAAAGGCGGTTGTTTCCTACTTTGCAAATGATCCCGCCGTTGAAGTGTTGGGCTTGTTGGATACTCAGGAAAGTGCCCTCAGATCGTTAACCAGGGGAGACGAGAGCGGAAGATTCAGGCTTCATCCGCTGGATATCAGCCGGATCGATGAGCTTAAGGATGTCATGAAACAGTACGACGTGGGGGTCGTGACGCTGCCAAACCGCAAGCTCAGTTATCGAGTGATGGAAGCCGCGATCGATGCCCGGCTCGATCTGGTGGATATCCTCGAAGAGTATCACCGCCGGCCGGACCGTGATCAAACCGAAGGGCTGGTCATTCCACCCGAATGCAGCAGCGGTGAAGAATATGGGGAACATCTCCATGAGAAAGCTCTTCGCAATGATGTCTTGATCCTGGACGGCATGGGCTTCGCCCCCGGGCTCAGTAACATCACCACTGCGCATGGGATTGGCCTGCTCGACCAGGCAGAGGTCGCGGTTGCCAGAGTGGGAGGTATCCCCAATATCGAGTGCTGTGCACGGCATCCTCTGCGCTATATGACGACCTGGTCGCTGGAGCATGTGTTGCGGGAATATAGCATCAAGACCTTGATCCTGAAGGATGGGAAGTACACCGAGGTGCCTGCCCTGTATGATGAGGAGGCCTTTAAGTTCAACGAGTTTGGGCTCGATGAGAAACTCGAATGCGCGGTAACCCCCGGCATGCCGAGCTTTATCTATACTCATCCGGAATTGCAGTACTTCGCCGAGAAGACCGTGCGTTGGCCCGGTCACTACCAGGGCGTCAGAACCCTGATCGAATGCGGATTATTCGATGAGAACCCGGTCGATTTCGACGGGGTCCAGATCTCGCCCAGGCAGTTCCTTTTGAAGATCATCAATCCACTGCTCGTGCCGCAGGAGGGCGATGGGGATGTCTGCGTCATGTACAATACCGTGACCGGGATCAAGGATAATCTGCCCCACAAGGTGGAATACTTCATGTGGGAAAAGGCAGACAGCCAATTCTCCGGCATGGCCAGAGTTACGAGTTTCCCGGCAGCGATTGGCGCCAAGCTGATCGGCATGGGCAAGATCGACCTCAAAGGCATTCGTGCACCCGAAGAGTGTGTTCTGGGAGCGAACTATCACTGGTTCCTCGAGCAGCTACGCGATAAAGATATCACGATCAGAGAGAGGATTTCTCCTGTCGGAGAACCGGCGCTGGTCCCAGCCTAGACGAGTCCGCAGCAAGTTCGATATTTATGCAACCAGAGCCAGCGAAAAACGCTGGCTCTTTGCTTTGTCCCTACTTGGTGCGCCGCCGTCCCCGTCGGTGTGAGCAAGTTTTGCACCAGAGACTGTTTTAGTTCTCAGTCACTTCGTAACCCCTGCATCGTTGAACGACGTCCAGCCGACCTTGACGATTCCTAGGTACCTAGCTAAAATTAGCTAGGTACCTAGGAAAGGAGAATTCATGAGCAGGAGTTCGGGATACGAGGACCACCTTGGCCATTCGGTCAAGCGGCTCTATCACTTGATGGGACAGCACTTTAACGAAGTCCTGAGGCCTTACGGTGTGGCTCGCAGCCAGTGGTATATGCTGTATCACATCCAGCAGTCCGGAGGATTAACCCAAAAGGAACTCCAGGATCTTTTGCAGGTTGAATCCGCCACACTCACGGGTGCACTCAATGCCCTGGAGCAAAAAGGCTGGGTGGTGCGTCAGCCAGGTACAGCCGACCGCCGGGTCAAAGCGCTCAAGCTGACATCTGCCGGAAAAAAGTTATGGGCAGCTTTGCCCGACCCGATCCTGGAGATCCGCAGGCGAATGCTCAAGGGTATTTCCCCAAGGGAGGAAGAAGTCGCCAGGAAGATCCTGGAGAAGGCGATCCAAAATTTAGAGAGTGCCGCATAACAATCTAAACTTGAATTTTGGATTTTAGCCTGCCAACTCATACAAAAAGGTTTTAGTAAATCACAGGTTTGGCTTTGGAGTCGGACAGCTTGCCGTCAATGGCAGAAGCACACCCTCCGGGCAGTCCTGGACTCCAAAGTCGTGATTTACTGAGTTTATTTACGCATGTGGAGCATGTGTGAGACAAGCGGCAGAACGATAATTTTTACAGGAGAGTAATATGATTCTGATTACTGGTGGTCTTGGTTTTGTCGGCTCCAATGTTGCCCGAGCCGTACGGGAGGTGGGTGAAGATTGCATTCTGACTGTGCACAATCATGCGCGCGTGCCCGGGTTTCTAAAAGACCACATCGGCAAGCACATTTTCCTGGAACGAGCCGATGTGGCGGACCTGAATACGCTATTGGGCCTGGGCAAAAAGTATCCGATTACCGGAATTGTCCACCTGGTGACAGGCGGTGCGCCGTCTGGGACCAGCATCCCTGAACTGGCTGAGGATCTGCGTGCCACGGTGACAAGTATTGCCAACGTGCTCCAGGCTGCCCGTGAATGGAACGTCAAACGGGTCTCCATCGCGGGTGCGCCAGTGGAATATAATGGCGTCCGTACGCTGCCCTGGCGTGAAGACCAGCCTCTGCCCCTCACAGCCGCGTATCCCATTGAAGCGGCCAAGAAATGCGCCGAAATCGTCTCCAGCTACCTCAGCCTTCGAAACCAGATCGAGTGCATCGAAATGCGTTTTTCCTCGATGTATGGACCCAATTATGATCCGGGCAGGAGGATGCTCGCCGGGCGGCTCGTTCATGCGGCGGTCAAAGGGATCAAGCCGGATCTGGAGGCGATCCGTTTCAGCTCCGTCTACGCGGCGGATAGCGGGGATCAATGCTACATCAGGGACGCTGGCCGGGCGGTTGCCCTCTTGCAGACGGCCGCTAAGCTTAATTATTCGGTGTACAACATTGCCAGCGGGCATCCGACTTCGAACCAGGAGATGGTCGATGCCATCCGGAAAGTGATGCCTGAGTTCGAGGTCGAGCTTCCGGCCGGTCACATGCCGGGTGCACCGGACCCGATCTGGTATATGGATATTGCCCGCCTTCATGCGGATACCGGCTTTCAGCCGCAGTTTGACATCGCCGCCGGCGTTGCGGATTATATTGCCTGGCTGCAGGCTGGGAATGAGCGGTAGAGGCTACTGCATTGCCCAACGAACCCCAAATATGCATCCTGCTCGCTCCGATCATTGGTTCAAATTTAAGAGGGTCGGGTAGTTTGCCAAAATTCAGCCAATTTCATACCGGTGCTTCGAACCCGATCCTTGAAGAAGAATTGGAACAGCTCATAGAACCATACCTTGCGACCAATGTCCGTATACCAGCGCATGGCATTTCGCAGTCTGGTATCCTGATGAAAGAATAATCTTCTCAAGGCGCTTGGCCGGATCTGCATGATCAATTCGATCAACTTGACGGCCAGAATGACTTTCCAGGGTTCCAGATGCTCCATCGTAAGCACTTGATGCTTATAGTCCCATTTACTCTGGTCTGGCTGCAGGATGCGCCTGTCTTTGATCTCTTCAAAAAACGGTGTCCATTGATGAGGCGTCACATATAACAGCTGGATCTGGTCTGGATCGTAGAGCAGAAGCTGCCGAAGACCATTGTAAAAACTCCGGAAGGTCTCCTCCCCGAAGCCAACCACATACGTTGCCATGGATAAAATGTTATTCATCCTCAATAGCTGGATGGCTTGCCGGTCTTTGGCAATCGATCCGCCCTTCTTTATTTTCTCGAGAACACTTTCATCATAATTCTCGATCCCGAGCAAGAATCGTTCGAAGCCCGCTTTTTTGTATAAATGCAAATACCCTGCATCTCGCACAATCGTATCCGCTCTGATCGAGCCGACCAGGACCAACTTCAGGTTTTTCCGAATGAGGGCATTGAGAAATTTGATCCATTCTTTTTGATTGGCGGATGGATTTTCATCGGCGAAATTGATGACTTCCACGCCATACTTTTCATGGAGCATTTCGATCTCGTCGGCCAGTAACTGCGGATCCCTGTGCCGCCAGGTTCCCCAGAACAGACGTTGCCCGCAGTAACTGCAGGAATGAGGGCAGCCCCGCGAGAATTGAATGACGACTGCTTTTCTCTTGCCCCAATAGGTGTAATGGTAATCACCCATGAGCTCCCAGCCGACCCGATAGGCATTCAGGTCTTTGATATGAGGCACCGGAGGTGTTTTGATCACTCGTCCACCCGATCGCAGGGCAATGCCCCGGATCAGCTCCAAAGGGAACTCATTCTCGATCGCACGCACCAGAGTAACAATGGTTTCCTCTCCTTCCCCGCAGACAATATAGTCAATCTGGGGTTCGGTTTCCAGGATCTCATGCCAATGATACGTGGGGAAGACTCCGCCGATCACAATTTTTATGGATGGGTTTTGCTGCCGGATCTGTTTGGTAAGTGTGGAGATCACTGGCTGTGCGGAAGTGGAACCGGAATGGCCAAGTAAAACCAGGGCAGGCTGATATTTCGAAGTTTCAGCGGCGATCTCTCCGATTGCCATGGGACCGAACTCGGCGTCAAGCAGCTTCACTTCATATCCCTGATCGAGCAATGGTCCTCCGATGGATAACAGCCCCAGGGGAGGCAGATGCTCGCCGGGCAACCGGCTGCCGATGGATGGATGGGGTGGATTGATGAGCAGGATGCGCATGGTTGACCTTTACCCGGTATCTGGAATGATCGTGCGATTTATCGACGCCTACAGCGAGCTGATGTGAGAGGAAACGATGTTTGATAAGTGAATTCTACGATCCTCATGATGATCGATTTCGGGGATAAATTTTTCTCGTCTTCCAATCAAAAGCTATCAAAAATGTGCCGATGAAGAGATTTGTGCGAGGCTGAATCTCTGCATTTGCAATCGACGTTGCCAAAGCAAAGCCGGCTACACGGTCGACTGTGTTCCCCGGCGATGGACTCATTTTCACGTGATCATGGAGGCTCTGAGTGCCTATGCGCAGCTATGAGATACATATTGTTCGGCTGTACTGAGCGCGAATGAATATTTTTTCGCGATAAAGGATGGTTGAGGGATGGATGAACGTTGAATGGAGGAGGACTGCCCACATTTTTCAACCCATTTGTACGATACTGACCCCATATGCGCTAACTTAAGGGAAAGTTCCGGACATCGAGATCTGCTGGATGAAAGCTCTGACCCAAGCGAGTTGTTGAGGTCGAGAGCGCGGCGGCTCGCAAAGATAACGTTGCAGCAATGGGAAAAAATGCTTGAGGGAGG
>DATGYJ010000280.1:0-8362 GCA_035298105.1 Anaerolineales bacterium
TCTCATGCCTGCATGGCAGGCTGTACGATCAAATGCTCGAATATTTTCGGTGGTGAAGACGGCAAGATGATTGTTTCGCCGCTCGAGTATGAAACCATTGGGTTGATGGGTTCAAACCTTGAGATCAATTCGTTGGATACGGTGGCGCGCATGAACTGGCAAGTCAATGACCTGGGGCTTGACTCGATCGAAATCGGCGCGGCGCTCGGCGTTGCAGCTGAAGCCGGCTTGCTGCAGTGGGGTGATGGTCAGCGCGCCATGGAATTGATCGATGAGATCCGCAAGGGGACAGAACTGGGTCGTACCCTTGGAGATGGTTCAGTGGCGACCGGCAAGAAGTATGGAGTTGAACGTGTGCCCGCAGTGAAAGGACAGGCGATGTCGGCTTATGAACCGCGTGCCATTAAAGGGACGGGCATCACGTATGCAGTTTCCCCGCAGGGCGCAGACCACACTGCCGGCTTAACCATTCGCGCCAAAGTCAATCACCTCGACCCGACCGTACAAAAAGACCCGTCGCTCACAGCTCAGCTGAATATGGCCGGCTACGACACGCTCGGTGCGTGCATCTTCGCCGGGTTCGGTTATGCGGCGACCCCTGACGGAGTCGTGAAGCGTTTGCTGGAGGCACGTTATGGCTGGGATGACCTACCCGATAATATCCTGCAGGCCCTAGGCAAAGAAACGATCAAGATGGAACGCGAGTTCAATCGCCGTGCAGGCTTCACCAGGGAAGATGACCGCCTGCCGAAGTGGATGACTGAAGAAAAGCTGCCACCCCATAACGCAGTCTTCGATGTGAGCGAGGAAGTGCTGGATCATATCTTCGATGAAATTGAAGAATAGATGATATAATCACTGTATCTGATAAAAGGTCAAACGTGTCACACTGCCGTCAACCCTATTATGGGTTGACGGTTTTTTCTTAAGAGGCACTTTTGTCATTAGAGGATCTGATGTTATTCAAAGTCGGCGACCGTGTTGTCCATCCCCAGCATGGAGTTGGATCTGTGGCGAAATTGGAGATCAAGGAATTTGTAGCCGGTACGACGCGCCCATATTATGAAGTCGAATTGCCTCAAACGACTTTGTGGGTACCTCTTGGAATGCCGACCTCAGGGCTGCGTAAGCTGGCGCTGAAAAGTGAAATTAGCCTCTGCCGTGAGCTGCTAAAAGCCACCGCTTCGCCGTTGAGCGAAGATCCCCGCGTACGACAGGCCGAACTGACTGAGCATTTGAAGTTAGGAACCCTTAAATCCCAATGTGAGGTTGTCCGCGATCTGACTGTCTCTGGCTGGGAGAAGCCACTAAGCTGGGGACTCTCAGGTTTCCTGAAGATCATATACGATGTGTTATGCCAGGAATGGGCAGTGGTGGAGGAGATCCCAGTCTGGCAAGCCGCCCAGGAAATCGGTGCTTTGTTAGAGCAAGGCCGGCAGAAAAACAGCTCGGCGAATTGAATGCTTAACTGCCACTCTAGCCGGAGTGGCTTTTTTTATGCGGTTTTCTTTGTTATGAGTATGGACAAAGATCAGGGTTAATTTCGGTTTGAGAAAAAAAGACCCTGAGAAATCTCAGGGATAAAAATGACCTGTTGAGCCACCGATGGGATTCGAACCCATGACCTGACGATTACGAATCGTCTGCTCTAGCCAGCTGAGCTACGGTGGCAAGTTGTTCTTGCAAGAACGTGCAATATTTTACCATAACCATAAAAAGGGAGTGCGGATAGTTGAAATGAAAAGAAGCGGCATCTATCTTTGGTCGCTTAGGGGTGTTCCCAAGTATGTTGGAAAATCTATTGATGTTCATCATCGAATGAGGCGCAATCATAGTGATACTGAAGTATTAAATCGTGCCATTGAGAAATATGGCTACGATGCATTTGAAAAAGAAGTTCTCTGTTATTGTGAACCGAATGAATTGAACGAATTAGAAGAGTTCTATATAAGAAAGTTAGGAACACATCGTTCCATGGGTGGCTATAACCTCACTTTCGGGGCGGATGGTCAAAGCGCTGGAGAAGCACATCCCCTTTACGGGGTAACAGGTGAAAATCATCCTTCCTGGGGCAGGAAAAACACAATAGAAACATTGAAAAGGATGAGTGCCTCTCATCGAGGTATTATCCATTCAGAAGAAGCAAAGCAAAAAATAGCCGAGACAAAGAAGGGAAAAGGAAATCCTTTCTTTGGCGTTAAATATGAACATGCAACCTCAAAATATCATGGGGTTAGCAAAGTCGGCAGAAAATACGGGACATTGATAACCGTAAATAAAAAATTGATTCATCTCGGCTACTTTAATACAGAGGAAGAGGCGGGAATTAGATATAACGAGTATGTTATCCAAAAAGGTTTGAGCGATTACCCCTTGAATGATATATAAATGTCATGGCAAGGGCTGGTGGGTGAATGAGGCGAGTGCGCGAAGCGTCTCGCCTGTATCGGAACCTGGCCCGAAGCAACGCCGCACGATTTTGCCTGGCAACTCACGTCAGTGCCAGGCTCCCGTTGAATGGAAATGGTCTAAACGGAGATGGCTTCACCGGAAAAGCACCCACCTCACAACGACATGAAATCAGCAAGTTTTTCGCTATACACAGCGTCTGATATTCGGTAGAACCAATATGTTACGTATAGCAATGATCTCTTATCACACTTGTCCTCTGGCGACGTTGGGGGGAAAAGACACGGGCGGGATGAATGTTTACGTCCGTGAGCTGACCCGCCAATTGGGAAAAATGGGCATTCACGTGGATGTCTTTACCCGCTCACAGGATGACCATGTCCCGCACGTGTTGCATGAACTTGGCTACGGCAACCGGGTTGTGCATGTTCCGGCTGGCCCAGAGCACCCCGTCCCGAAAGAGGAGTTAGCCAATTACATCCCAAAGTTTGTGGAGGGCGTGAAATACTTTGCCTGCGAGAAAGGCATCCATTACGATCTGATCCACAGCCACTATTGGATGTCCGGCATCGCCGCCGCTTCTCTCTCCGATGCCTGGGGTGCGATACCGATCGTGCACATGTTCCACACCTTGGGCGAAATGAAGAACCGGATTGCGCGCTCGGAGGCAGAACGCGAAGGCCCTTACCGTATCAATGGTGAGCGGCAAGTCCTGCGGCGTGCCGACAGGGTCATTGCTGCCACCATTGCAGAAGTCACGCAGTTACGCTTTCTCTATAAAGCCGATCAAAGCAAGCTGGTTGTGATCCCGCCGGGCGTGGACGTGAGTCACTTTTATCCAATCCCGGCCGATGAAGCGAAAATGTATGTGGGATTAAAGCCCGATGACCGGATGGTGTTGTATGTGGGGCGGATCGAGCCGCTCAAGGGTGTGGATACACTGATCCAGGCGATGTCCTGTTTGCAGCTCAAAGAGGAACGGCCCGTCCATCTTGCTATCATTGGCGGCGACCCCGCAGCAAGCCCTCAGGAAATGAGTGCAGAGATGGCTCGCCTGCAAAAGCTATGTGATGACCTCGCGGTGGGGCAGACGGTAGTTTTTCTCGGGAAACGCGATCAGGATAGGCTGCCCTATTACTACTCCGCGGCCGAGTTGGTGGTAATGCCTTCGCATTACGAATCGTTCGGCATGGTCGCATTGGAAGCGATGGCTTGCGGCACACCGGTCATTGCTTCGGAGGTCGGCGGCCTGGCTTATTTGGTAAAAGATGGTGAGACAGGTTTCACCATCCCCGATCAGGAACCGGATACATTGTGCGAAAAGATATCCTGGCTATTGAACGACCGTGATCTGCACGCCACGATGGGCCAGCGCGCAGTTGAGTATGCCCAGGATTACGCCTGGGAGAAAATCGCAAAGCAGATTTTGGATGTGTATGAGGATCTTGTTCAGGTGAAAACCCGGACGTCGATCTGATCTTTTGCTTCAGATTGATCCGAAGGTAACCTGATCCATTGATTTTCAGCCAATTACAGAGGCGCCGAGAAGATCGCTCTGAGCAAGGAATGATCAGCTTTCACACTCGCAAATTACGGTCTGGCCGATATTCAAGATAAACTTGCCCTTCACCGATACTTTCACCTCAAGCACTTCATGACAATCCCGCGCCACAACCTGGGTGAGCAGCTCCAGGTCTCTGACTTCCTGTGAGCCGGTGAATGCTGCGATGTATTCATTTAGACTATAGACTTCCAATAGTTGCTGGTTGGGAATGTATGTGATGGTCAGCGTACTTCCCTGAATAGGATTACCTGTCTTCGGGCAAAGTGGTGGAACCTGCACTTCGTGAATCTGTTTTATCAGTTTGGAAATTGTCGGGTTGGCAATGGTTTTTAGCAGCATAGTATTCAGTTAGTCACTCATGTTATGCAGACAAATGACATTCACCACAGACGCTCTGCGCACACGCCTGCCTGATTTGCCTAGGAAATCAGGCAGGTGTGTGCGCTTTATTATCCCCTTCAGGGGATCGTGGTGACGCTGTACAGCGTGCGTAAGGTGAGTTAATAATTTCAGAACGCCAAAACCTGGTTGACCAGAATAAGTGTCAGGCTGAGGGACGAGCCGCTTATTCCTTCATCCGAACGTAAAAGATCAACTGGCCTTCCAAATCCTTGGTTCGCATTTCGAATTTGTCTTTGAGTTTGTTCAACATGCGCGAGAGCTGCTTGTGGCCATAGGTGCGCGGATCAAAGCCTGGGTCCACTTGATAGATGGCGTTGCCCATCACATCCAGCCGGGCCCAGCCATCCTGTCCTACTGCCATTTCAAAGGCCTGGCTCAGAACCGGCATCGGGTCAGCTTCTTCTTTTTCGGGTTCTGTTTCAGTACTGGTATTTGTCTTTTTGGAACGGCTGGATTGTGTCCGCCTTTGCTGTAGAACTTTCTTCTCTTCCACCAGGTTTTCAGTGTAGACAAACAGATCACAGGCATTGACGAATGCTTTCGATGTCTTCTTCTCGCCAATTCCCATGACGAAGATCCCTGCCTCGCGGATGCGTGTAGCGAGGCGAGTGTAATCACTGTCAGAAGAGACCAGGCAGAATCCATCCACCACGCCCGAGTGCAGGAGATCCATTGCGTCTATGATCATTGCACTATCGGTCGCGTTCTTTCCCACGGTATAGCGAAATTGTTGAATGGGCTGGAAAGCATGAAAGTTCAGTGTTTCCTTCCATGAATTCATGTTACTCGTCGTCCAATCCCCGTAAATGCGGCGGACTGTGACCTGTCCATGCCGGCCTGCTTCCACGAGCATTTGAGGCAGCAGGGACGATTGGGCATTATCGCCATCGATAAGAATGGCGATCTTCTGACGATCATTGGGTAGTGTTTCGTTAGCCATAATGCAGTGATTATATTATGGATTATTCGGCACCGGTGTGTTTAAGTCATCTGGCCTGGGCGCAAACAAGCCAATATCCTTGCAGGAGTCTGCACCCACACGCTGGAAGAGCCCATTATCGCCGGAAACCTCGATCTGTATGGGGGTCTGCTCTTTATAGGTACTGTCAACCGTCAATTTCAAGGTCACCTTGTAACCGGCCAGGAGGGAAGCCACCTCAACCGTCTTGTCGGGATGTGCACGCCCTTCATCCAACGCGTTGAGAGTTGCCTTCAGGTTGGTCAGCTCGATGATACCTGTATTTTTCAAGATGATAAAGGCATTGGTCACCTCGCCCATGCCGTGGGTTACATCGATGCTGGTATTGCACCCGAGGATCTCAACCGAAATGGATGGCCCACTGGGTGGGCTGGTCTGCGTGGCAACCGGTGTATCGGAAGGAGCCAAAGTCGGCGCCGTGGTAGCAGTGATAAATGGAATAGCCGTCGAAGTGGCGATCTGCGGTGTTGCACTTGGGACGCCGATCACGACCGGCGTGGCCGTAAAAATGGAGGGCGTATGTGTGGGAGGCAGGAACGGGGTCGGGGGATTGAACGGTCCTGGCTGAATTACCCAGCCATTGCAAGATGCTAGTAACAGCATTAGCAGAATAATAGGAATCGTCTTTTTCATCTCTTCTCCTGCCGGACATTGTATCCCGCTTGCCGGAGCCGGAAAAGTCCCCGTTGGTATAGGAGCATGGCTTTCTCAAGAACGAAAACGAGTCCGGGAATGGTCCCGAATGCCCGGAAGACATCGTGCCCAAAGGGTAGTTGCCAAAGTTCGCGGACAAAAGGAAGGCTTACCCGGAGAATGTGCTCTTCTTTGAGCCTGCTGCCTCGCTCCTTTCATTCGGCTCTCTCGGTGATCCTGGCGTAATCCTGTACTAATCCTGTACTGATCCTGTACTGGTATCCCGGTGCTCTTCCCTGGAAGCAATTGGACTGTGTTGCATTGGTAAGCATTCAACCCCGGAGCAGGGTCTCGTTTCAAGTTCCCCCTTCCTTTCCTATGACGCTGGAGCTTCATTTTTTGTGCCCGGTCCCGCCCGAATGAATTCGTGATTTTCGCTGGCTGCAAAGAGGGTATCCAAAGCCTGATCCAGGCGCCATGTTTTCAGCCACCTTGCAAGGGACGATCATGTATTGGAGAAATTTATCTGAATTAGGGATTTTGCGGTATGCTCGCTTATGTATCGGTTCATTTAGAGTTGACCATGATCGCCCCAATTCTCCAATCTCTTTTGGTATTCAGGATCATCGTATCTCGATAATGCAAAGGCCGGCGCATAGGATGGCAACCTGGCGCCAGTCACGTGTGCCGCAAGTAATTCTCCCACTCCGCAGGCCGACATGATCCCGTAGCCAGAGACGGCGCCAGCCACGTACGCGCCGTCCACGCCTACCGGACCTACCAGTGGGCGGTTCTCGCGTGTCCTGGTGTAATAGCCGCCATCGAGCTGCGGGCGCGGCATCCGGACGAAATATTCTTTCATGCGCGGTAACATACTGGCAAGCCCTCGCAAAGTGATTTCGGGATATTGATCGTCCATTTTGGGCGGCCAATCAGGCTCCATGACCCGGCTTTGATAATCCCACAACATCAAGATCGTCTGATTTTCGCTTGCGCCCTCCGGCCGCGTATGTACATAAGCTGGAAACGATTCAGTTAGCCAACGCAACTCGTCCTCTTCTGCCAGGGCTGCCCGTTCTTCCTCTTCCCAGGGCAATACCTGTGGATCGTTCCAGATCAATAACGGCGCCGAGCGTCCCACCACGCCCAGCGAATCTTTGATCGCAGCTTTGAGGTGCAGTTCCGAATAAATGGGTAGCTCAACGTCGAGTAATTTGCCGACCTCCTTGAGATAGGGACCGGCAGCGTTAATGAAGATTGGGGAATCGAGGCGCTCTCCCGAGCTCAGCCTGGCTCCAGTGACACGGCTGTTCGCTACATCTACACCTGTGACAAGGCCGGATTCAAAATGGACTCCCTGCTTGCGTCCCTCTTCCAGCAGGTACATCCCCAACTGTTGTGCGCTCAACCAGCCTGCCCGTCTGACGTGAAGCGCGGCGACTGCCCGTTCAGTCAGATAGGGAAAGTATTTGCGAATGAGTTCATTTCCGATCAGCAAATCGGCACCCATAGGTTGATCGTGGAATCCTTCAGCAGGGGATGGCTGGTAAGAGGATGCTGCCGGTGAGTGGACTCGTACGGGACCCGCACCCAAGCCTGAGATCGTACGCGCAGCGGTCTCCAAATCAGCAACCTGATCTTCAGCGGCGGTCACATAGAGGTAACCTCGCCGGTTCATCCGAAAGACATTCCCGCTTGCGTCGGCTAACCCTTCCATCAGATCGATCGAGCAGTTCATCAGCGCCAGCAGCTCGGCGTCGGGCCACCAGTTCCTATAACACTCGCTGGATTTATCGCTTGTCAATGAAAGGGGAGTACGCTCATCAACGAGTAAAATGTCCGTCAGGCCTGCTTTGGAAAGGTAATATGCTGCGGCGATACCCGTGATGCCTGCACCGCAGATGATTGCATCGAAATTATGAGTCATGGGATCCTTTATATGAGGTTATTGGATTAGCAATATCGTCGTACAAAAAACACAACTCAATGATCCAGGAATATAACATGTCTCATGCAGTTGGGGATACAGAAAATGGAACCCAACCGGTTCCATTTTCTGTTATAATCGTATAGCCACTTTCTTCTTTCAGGCTTGTATGGGGGGATGAATATTATCGCTTAGCCCTGCGTTACAGCATTTCTTAGTTCCACGTTGATGCGGTGGGAGTGTACATCTGATGAACGTGTGAGATCAGTCCCGACATGCTTGCCGGGATTAGTTGCCGTTCTAGCAACCCTATTATTTATGCGTCCAGATAGGGCCCTGGTCCATAAGAAAGGAGAGTGCTTATTGGTAAGAAGAATATGATTGACACCGGCTGTCTAGTTCAAGAATGTGAGAATTTAGCTTTGAGCTCCTCCCAATTTGGCTCGAC
>DATGYJ010000281.1:0-4014 GCA_035298105.1 Anaerolineales bacterium
GTCGAGCAGGCGCAGAAGGCAGTGGCCCAAGCCCAGGCGAACCTGGACCTGCTCGACACCCAGCTTTCCAAGATCAAGGTCAGTGTTCCGATGGATGGGGTCATTCTGACCCGCAATGTCGAGCCGGGGGAGTTCGTCCAGCCCGGCGCAGTGGCGTTTGCCATGGCAGATTTGAGTGATATCACGATCACGGTCTACGTGCCTGAAGATCGCTACGGGCAGATTTCTTCTGGCCAGCAGGCCGATGTTACGGTGGATTCCTTCCCCGGTGAGACTTTTACCGCCGCAGTGACTCACATTGCCGATCAGGCCGAGTTCACGCCTCGCAATGTGCAAACGGTGGAGGGACGCAGCTCCACCGTCTATGCCATCAAGTTGAAAGTCACCGACCCGGAAGGCAAATTGAAGATCGGTATGCCGGCCGATGTGATATTTAAGTAAAAAACTTTTCCGCGACGGAGGATACTTCGTCTGTATGGAGAACGGGATGAATTATCTGGTTCAAGCCAACGACATTAATAAATCTTTCGATGGTCTCAAAGCCGTAGATCATGTTTCCCTGCAAATCAGAGCAGGCGAGATCTATGGTCTTGTCGGTGCGGATGGGGCAGGCAAGACAACAACCATGCGCTTATTGGTCGGCGCACTCAAGGCAGATTCGGGGAGCGTCAATATTTGTGGCTTTGACGTTGCCAGGCAAGTTGAGAATGCACGCGCCCAAATCGGTTATCTCTCGCAGCGTTTTTCTTTGTACGAGGATTTGACCGTTCTTGAAAATATCCGTTTCTTTGCCGAAGTGCGCGGGCTGAAATCCAATGAATGGCTGCCGCGTTGCATGCAGATCCTTGAATTCGTCGGGCTTGATAAATTTATAGATCGCCGTGCAGGACAGCTCTCGGGGGGCATGAAGCAAAAGCTTGGACTTGCCTCTGCGCTGGTGACACGTCCACGCGTGTTGTTGCTGGATGAACCGACCACGGGCGTAGATCCGGTTACCCGTCAGGACTTTTGGCAATTGGTCATTAAATTGGCTTCGACCCCCCTCACCGCCAGCCCGAGAGAGATATCCGAAGGACAGGGTGAGGGTGTAAGCGTGCTCATCTCAACTCCCTACATGGATGAAGCCTCGCGCTGTCACCGCGTAGGCTTCATGAAAGCAGGGCACATCATCGCCGAGGATAGTCCCTCTAATTTGCGGGCACGGTTGAATGGTCGTATCCTTCAATTGCGCGGCTCACCACTGAATCTTCTTCGTCATGTTGCACACAAGGATACAGATGTCGAAGATGTCCAGGCTTTCGGCGATCGACTCCATATCCGCGTCGGGGAGAATAAGGTTCAAGATGTCCTCAGCAGGCTGAAGTCTGAGATAAGAAGCGAAGGTGGTCAGGTGGATGAATTGCGTTCCGTGCCTCCCGTCCTCGAAGATGTCTTTATCGCATTATCGGAGCAACCATAATGAAAGCTGTCCTTGATCTCCCTGAACAGCACAGCAGGGTGCTATCTTTGCTGGTTGAAAGAGTCAGTCCTCTTGAAAACCTGTGGGCATTAACTGGAAGTGCTGGCTTGCGCCTACAAGGCGTTGATCTTTCTGTACATGATCTTGACTTGCAAACAGATGGCAAGGTAATTTATCTGCTTGAAAAAAAACTTGCCGAGTTCATGAAAGCGCCTGTACATGTCTGGGAATCGGAACATACCCTCTCTTATCACGGGCAGGTTGAAATCAACGGGTTGCAGGTGGAGTTGTTAGGCGATATGCGCCATCGCCAGCCTGATGGTACCTGGGAGGCGCCGCTGGATATTACGTCTGTTCTTGTCTGGGTACAGTGGAATGGATTAAATATTCCTGTTCTTTCTCTTGCGCATGAAGCTCTTGCGTATGAAAGAATGGGGCGTCTGAAGAAGGCTGGACTCATTCGAGCCGCAATTCAGAAGGCGGCTTTATGACTGCTCCCGTGATCTCGGTTGAAAACCTGACCCGTTACTTTGGCGATTTTGTCGCTGTGGACCATGTCAACTTCGAGGTACATGAGGGGGAAGTGGTCGGTTATCTTGGTCCGAATGGTTCAGGGAAGACGACTACAATTCGCATGCTACTTGGTCTGCTTGAGCCGAGCGATGGCAAAGCGACTGTGCTGGGTTTTGATGCATTCAAGCAGAGTGAGCAGGTGCGAGCGCGGGCAGGATATATGTCGCAGAAGTTTGCAATTTATGATGATTTGACCGTGCTTGAGAATTTGACGTTTTATGGTGGCGTATATGGGATTAGGGACAAGGCCCGTATCAAGCATACCCTTGAACTGGTTGGGCTGACGGGACATGACACCACCCTAACGCGTTCACTCTCTGCAGGCTGGCGCCAGCGGCTTGCCCTGGGTATCGCCTTGGTGCATGAACCGAAATTGCTCTTCCTCGATGAGCCCACCTCCGGTGTCGACCCAACCGCTCGACGCGCTTTCTGGGATTTGATTTACGAACTTGCTGAGAACGGCGTAACAATTCTCGTGACTACCCACTACATGGATGAAGCTGAATACTGCGAACGGGTTGGCATCATGCGGGATGGGAAACTACTGGCCATGGATACCCCGCTAAACCTGAAAAAGAATATTATTCCTGGCGATGTCTGGGAAGTTTTTGCCGAGCCATTGCAGGATGGTCTGGCAGTTTTACCTGATATCGAGGGTGTGCTGCGAGTGGGCCTGACAGGCGATCATTTGAGGACGATTACAGAAAAAGGAAAGAAGAAAGAGGATTTATTGACGGCATTGCAAGCCCAAAATGTGAATGTGAGAGATATCGTTGTCGGAGAACCAACGTTAGAGGATGTGTTTATTTCTTTAGCCCGTTGAGAAGCTGAAGGTTAAAACGTTAGCAGGTGGGAGCGTTTGCATGCTCCCACCTGCTACTTTGTTAGAAGCACGTCACGTTAGAAACGTGACCTATTGCGTAATTTGGGGCTGTTCAGGGACAACCAGGGCCATGATCAGATAGACTAACGCGATACCGCCGAAGCCTGTGAAGAAAGCCAGTACTGTCAGCAAGCGGATAATGGTAGGGTCAATGCCGAGGTAGTCACCTAATCCAGCGCATACGCCCGCAATCATGCGGTTGGACGTGCTGCGGGTCAATTGCTTGTAGTTGGTATTCATGAGATTGCACTCCTTTCAATGATTTCTAGAAGAACATACGCAGGGGAATGAAAGAAGTTGCAGACGCCACCCATCACTGGGTCATACCCTTCCCAAATCTGACTGTCGTATTTGAGTAGGGGCGCTATTTATATTTCCTACTCTCCCAATAATTGGCAAGCGCTGCATACAGCAAGGCTAACCCGATCAGCAGATAGACGACTGCCTGTAGCCCCAGCCACCTGAGCTGGGAGGCGCCAAAAGCAGTGAATAAAGTCCCAACGATCCCGTAAAAGATGGTATTGCGCAGGTAATCTGACCCCACGCGCCTGGATTGCAGGATGTTCTTCTGCAGGAGTAATTCCATGGACTGGACTTGCTGTTCATGCCGGTTCCTGCAGGCGAGGCAATCATCCACAATGGCAATGCAATCGGAGCAGAGCCCGCGCTGGCAGTATTTGCAAAGCCCCAGTGCGGGTCGATCGGGGTGGTAGTAGCAGACCAAGGCTACTCTCCGATCAATTGCACGACTAGCTGCCGTTGGCGTGGACGAACGTCGAAATCCAGATAGATGACTTGCTGCCATGTGCCCAGGGTCAACTGGCGATCTGCAAACGGGATCGTGAGCGAAGGACCCAGTAGCGCCGCACGGACATGGCTGTGCCCGTTGCCGTCATGCCAGCGCTCGTTGTGGGCATATTCACGCTCCGGCGGGACGATCTCATTGAAGAGGCGCCGCAAATCGCTCAAGACGCCGCTCTCATATTCGATCGTCGTCAGGGCACTGGTCGATGAAGGACAAAAAACGGTTGCGATGCCAGAGGTCAACCCACTTTTGGTAACTGCATTGGCAATCTGGTCGGTAATATCGTGGATATCG